>NZ_JBVJBI010000021.1:0-147113 GCF_055589745.1 Kitasatospora sp. NPDC041917
TCCGCCGCTACATCATCTGGCGGAACAAGCACGCCGCCGACGAACGCCTACGCGCAGTCGTCGCCAGGGCCAACGTTGCCTGATGCGGCACTAGCCGTCCAGCTCCTCCAGCCGGCCCGCGTCCCGCTGCTGCTGCGGCGGCAGACCGAGCGCCGAGGCCAGGCCGTCCGGCCCGCTGCCCGCCTTGCGGTAGACCGCCGCCAACCGACGGTTGACCAGCCCGAGCGGCACCCCGAGCTCGTCGGCGATCCGCTGCGGCGGCACGCCCTGCACGGCCCGCTTGGCGACCTCCCACTCGGCGCTGCTGAGCGTCTCCAGGGTGTCCCGGAAGTCGCGCAGCCCCAGCCGGTTGGGCCGCAGGCCGTAGTTGGCCAGCTCCCGCCGGGCCCGGTCGACCAGCCCCTCCGCGGAACAGTGCTGGGCCAGTTCGATGCCCTGGTACAGGTACTCCTGGGCGTCCTCCAGCCGCCCGACCCGGCGCAGCGCGGCACCGAGGTCGACCAGGGCGACGGCGTGCTCGTATCCGGCCGGGGACTGCCCGAGGTACGCCACGGCGTCCTCCAGCAGTTCGACCGCCGCCTGGCCGTCCTCGATCCGGGCCTGCAGGCGCAGCGCGCTGCCGATCGCCGAGGCGGTGCCGAAGTTGCGTGCGTCCCGGACCGCCCGCTGGGCGTAGTCGCGGGCACGCTCGGGCTCGTCGTCCGCGATCGCGATGGCGAGGTGGCCGGCCCAGGGCGCCCAGACGGTGTTGTGCCAGCCGCGGACCTCCAGTTGGGCGCCCGCCTCGGTGAGCGCGGCGGCCGCGCCCGCGTACTTCTCCTTGGCGACCAGCAGCTTGCCGTACAGCGAGGCCGCGTCCGGCAGCACCATGGCCGTCGCGTGGTACGGCGGGTGGAAGCCGAACTCGTTGGCCAGTTTCCAGGCCTCGTCGACCCGGCCGCGGGCGATCAGGGTGTCGACGAGCACGCCGATCGCGTCCCACGCCAGCGGCAGCTTCTCCCCGATCCGCTCGGAGATGCGGTACGCCCGGCGCAGGAAGTCCTCGGCCTCGGCGAGCAGGCCGCGGCGGAACCGGGCCAGGCCCATCAGGAAGTAGGCGAAGCCCCGGTGGGCACCGCTCCACCCGGCGATCTCGAACTGGATGATGGCGTCCGCGGCCAGCCGTTCGGCCTGGGCGATGCGGTCGTTGTAGATGTACGTCAGGCCGAGCATCGAGGGCAGTTCGAAGCCCCAGGTGGTGTCGGTCCAGCCGAGGCCCTTGGGCAGTCGGCCGCCGTCGAGGACCTCGTCGGCGAGCGCGAGCGCATCGGCGGAGGCGGCGCCGCGCAGGGTGAGGTCCCAGGCGCGCATGGCGAGCACGGCCCGGTCGGCCGCCTCCCGCCCGCTCAGGCCCCGGCACATCTCACCGAGCCGGGCGGAGCGGCCCGGGCCGTCCTCCTCGGACTTGCGGAAGGCGTGCCACATGAACGAGGCGGCCTGGAGCCGCTGGCGCCCGGCCGGTTCGGTGGTCCTCAGGGCTTCTTCCTGGCAGACCAGGGCCGCCTGGCCCAGTTCACCGGCGTGGGCGAGCACCTCGGAGAGCCGGAAGGTGGCGTCCACGCGCAGGGCGGGGCGCAGCGGCACCTCGTCGGGGTCGAGGGCCAGCTTGAGCTGGTTGACGGTGGCGACGGGGTCGGTGAGCAGCGCGGAGCACCCGAGTTCGTAGAGCACCTCGGCCTTGATCTCGTCGGCGGGCGGCTCGTTGAGCGCGCGGTGCAGACAGCGCTGGGCCGCCTCGGGGGCGCCGATCAGCTGGTGTTCGACGGCGGCGCGGCGCAGCTTCTTGACGATCCGGTCGTCGCCCTCGCCGGAGTGGGTCTCGACCAGGTGGCGGGAGGCGGCGAGCAGGCCGAGTCCGGCGTTCTCGATCTCGGCGGCGGCGATGCCGTGCATGCCGAGGCGGGTGGCGTCCGGCATGGTGTTGTAGATGGAGCTGGCGATCAGCGGGTGGACGAACTCCAGGTTCCCGTTGGGGCTCTGGGTCAGCACGCGCTGCTTGCGCAGCTGCTTGATGGAGTCGCGGGCGCCCTCGGTGCTCTGGGTGGAGATCCGGGTGGCGAGGTCGACCCGGATGTCGGTGCCCAGCATCGCGCAGGCCCAGGCGAAGCGCAGGGTGCTGGCGCCGAGCCGGTCCAGCCAGCTCTTGAGGGTCATCCCGGCGGCGTCGACGGCGAGTTCGCGCAGCTGCCGGGAGTTCTCCTCGACCGGTTCGAGTTCCTGCTCGCGCACCTGGTCGAGCAGGGCGTTGGCCTCGAACGGGTTGCCGTTGACGACGTTCCAGAACTCGTAGCAGAAGGCGTCCTCGGCCCTGTCGCCGAGCTCGGCGCGGATCATGTCGGTGACGGAGCTGAGGGTGAGCCGGTTGAGCTCGTGCTTGCGACCCTTGAGGAGGAGGACGTCCCGCCGGAAGTCCTGGGTCTCGATGGGCCAGTCGTTCTCGTCCTCCCGGAAGGCGAAGACGAGCAGAACGGGAAGTTCACTCGATCGGATGGCGAACTTGGTCAGCCAGGAGAGTGACTCGCCGTCCGCCCAGTGCAGGTCGTCGACGATCATCACCATCGGCGCGCGGCGCGGCGCGAGCTGGGTGAGGACGTAGTCGAGGCCGTCGCGCACGCCCTGCGGGTCGAGGCGGCGGGCGCCGGCCTTGGGCTGCTTGAGGCCCATGGCCGGTCCCACGACCTCCTCCCAGGTGCCCATGACCTGGCTGAACACCTCGGGCTTCAGGTCGGTGAGCACGGGCTGGAGCAGCTGGCGCAGGACGTGGTACGGCTCCTTGAACTGCCGTTCACCGCCTCGGGCGAACAGCACGGTGGCACCGTCGCGGAGCTTGGCGAGCCGCCTGACCTCGTGCAGCAGACTGGTCTTGCCGATGCCGGGGCGGCCCGAGAAGGTGAGCAGGTCGCCGATCTCGGTGCCGCCGGCGGCGAAGCCACGGCAGAGCCGGTCGACAGCGGCCTCCACCGAGCGCAGTTCGGCGTCGCGGTCGCGCAACCGGACCCGGGGCGCGATGCCGTCGCCGTCGTGGGCGGAACCACCGCCCGCCCGAAGTGCGTTCTCCTGCTCGGTCACCGTCGTGCCTCCGCCTCGCCCGCTGCGTCACAGCTCCATCACTGCGTGGAGCCGAGGTTAGCGCCGTGCGGACCTCCCCGTGGGGCATTCGTGCAGGCTGGGGCGGACGGTGAGGGTTTGGGGGCCCTGTCAAGGGCAATTGCCCTACATCCCTAACATCCCATCATTGCATCAGATACCCTACGGCCTTCGAGGCGCGGATGATCTTGCGAAGCCCACCCTCACCGTCCGCGCCCCGTCGCGCCAACTCCCCCCACCATCACCGCTCCAACAACAAGCGCCCCCACCCTTCGCTGCACCGGGAGTCCGATGTCTGACGACACCTCACTTCAGATTCCGTTCCCGCACCGCCGCAGTCCGCACGGCATCCACGCCACCGCACTGCACAGGGACTGGCTGATCCGCCACCCGCTGCTGCCCGACGCCGACCATCCCGGCTACGCGCACTGGGAGGTGGTGGACCTCGCCGCACTCGGCTATCCGGACGCCGGCCCGGACGAACTCGCCCTGGCCGCCGACCTGATGGGCTTCTACTTCCTCTTCGACGACCAGTTCGACGGCCCGCTCGGCCGCCGTCCCGCCGAGGTGGCCCCGATCTGCGAACGGCTGATCGCCGTCCTGCACGGCGCCCGCGCCGACCAGGGCTCCGCGGTCGAGACCGCCTTCGCCGATCTGTGGAACCGCAGCATGCGGGGCATGCCGGCCCGCTGGCAGGCCCGCGCCGCCTACAACTGGGAGTACTACCTGGCCAGCCACCCGGCCGAGGCGGCCGGCCGGATCTCCACCCGGCCGCCGGACCGCGCCGGCTACCTGGAGCTCCGCCGGGGCACCGCGGCGATGGAGACCATCTTCGACATGGTCGAACGCCTGGGCCAGTTCGAGGTCCCGGCCGCCGTCCTGCACCACCCCGTGCTGCGTCAGCTCCGCCAGCTGGCCGCCGACATACCGTCGCTCAGCAACGACGTGCACTCCTACCCGCTGGAGGCGCCGCGCGGGGACGTGAACAACCTGGTCATGATCGTCCAGCGGGAACGGCGCTGCTCGGCCGAGGAGGCCTGCGCGGCGGTCATCGCCGAGGCCCAGCTGATGGTCGACCGCTGCGCCGAACTGCACGCCCGGCTGCCCGACGTCCACCGCGAGTTGGGCCTCTCCCGGATCGAACGCACGATCGCCCAGCGGTACGCGGACGGGCTGCTCACCTGGCTGGCCGGCTACCTCAGCTGGGAGGCCCGCACCGGCCGGTACCACGCGGTCTGACCGGCGTGCGCCCCGGACCGCCCGACGGGCGTGCGGTGGCGCGACCCGAGAGCGCCGCCCCGGCCGTACGGCGGCGCACGGCGGCACGCCGCGGGGACGGTCCGGCCGACGCACGGCGGCTTACGGAGGCACGCCGGGGACAGCCCCACCGACGCGCGACGGCGCGCGGCTGCGGGTCGCGGGGGTGCGTCCGAAACGCGCGCCCCCGCAGTGATCCGTTTCGGGACGCCCGCGGAGATCGGGATCGGGCCCCGGGCTCCCGCGGAGATCGGGATCGGGCCCCGGGCTCCCGCGGAGATCGGGATCACGCCAGGGGTCCCGCGGAGATCCGGTCCGGGACGTCCGGCGGACCAGGCCCCCGCGAACGACCGGAAGACACACCCTCCGTACCGGACACGCGTACGGACCGTAGCCGCGCCGGGCGCCCGGCGGTTATCGTGCTCGGCGGCGGGCGCCCCGGCGGGGCGCCGGTCCGATTGCGTGTCCGACCCCTCCCGCCGGACCGCCCCCGAACGGGCGGTCCGGCGTGCCGCCCGTGGCCAGAGCCGTGCCCGGCGGCGCCCGACGCAGCGAGGAGACAGCGAACATGACGGTCTACCAGCCCCCCGGCACGCCCGGCAGCATCGTCGCCTACCGCTCCCGGTACGAGCACTGGATCGGCGGCGAATGGACGCCTCCGGTGCGCGGCGAGTACTTCGGCAACCCGACCCCGGTCACCGGCGAGGTGTTCACCGAGGTCGCCCGGGGCACCGCCGAGGACATCGAGGCCGCGCTGGACGCGGCCCACGCCGCGGCCCCGGCCTGGGGCCGCACCTCCGCCGCCGAGCGCGCGCAGGTCCTGCTGCGGATCGCGGACCGGATGGAGACCAACCTGGAGCAGCTGGCCGTCGCGGAGAGCTGGGAGAACGGCAAGCCGGTGCGCGAGACGCTGGCCGCCGACCTCCCGCTCGCGGTCGACCACCTGCGCTACTTCGCCGGTGCGCTGCGGGCCCAGGAGGGCAGCCTCTCCCAGCTGGACGAGGACACCGTGGCGTACCACTTCCACGAGCCGTTGGGCGTGGTCGGCCAGATCATCCCGTGGAACTTCCCGATCCTGATGGCGGTCTGGAAGCTCGCCCCGGCGCTCGCCGCCGGCAACGCGGTGGTGCTCAAGCCCGCCGAGCAGACCCCGGCCTCGGTGCTGCTGCTCGCCGAGCTGACCGCCGACCTGGTGCCGCCCGGCGTGGTCAACATCGTCACCGGCTTCGGTGAGGAGGCCGGCGCCCCGCTGGCCGCCAGCCCCCGGATCCGCAAGATCGCCTTCACCGGCGAGACCGGCACCGGCCGGCTGATCGCCCGTTCGGCCGCCGAGAACCTGATCCCGGCCACGCTGGAACTCGGCGGCAAGAGCCCCAACGTGTTCTTCGCGGACGTCGCCGCCGACGACGACGCCTTCTACGACAAGGCCGTCGAGGGCTTCGCGATGTTCGCCCTCAACCAGGGCGAGGTCTGCACCTGCCCCAGCCGCGCCCTGATCGAGACCCCGGTCTACGAGCGGCTGCTCGGCGACGGCCTGGCGCGGGTGCGGGCGATGCGCCAGGGCAACCCGCTGGACACCGAGACCCAGGTCGGCGCCCAGGTCAGCGTCGAGCAGCTGAAGAAGATCCTCTCCTACTTCGAGATCGGCCAGGACGAGGGCGCCAGGATCCTGGTGGGCGGCGAGCGGGCCGACCTCGGCGGCGCGCTCGCCGGCGGGTACTACGTCACGCCGACGGTCTTCGAGGGCGACAACTCGATGCGGGTCTTCCAGGAGGAGATCTTCGGACCGGTCGTCTCGGTCACCCGCTTCGACGGCTTCGACCAGGCCGTCGCGCTCGCCAACGACACCCAGTACGGGCTCGGCGCGGGCGTGTGGACCCGCAGCATCAACACCGCCCACCGGGCCGGGCGCGCCATCCAGGCGGGCCGGGTCTGGACGAACTGCTACCACGCCTACCCGGCCCACGCGGCCTTCGGCGGCTACAAGAACTCCGGCATCGGGCGGGAGACCCACAAGGCGCTGCTGGAGCACTACCAGCAGACCAAGAACCTGCTGGTCAGCTACTCCCCCGACGCGGTCGGCTTCTTCTAGACACGCGGTCGGCTTCTTCTAGACCCGACGAGCCAGGGAGGCCGGGAAAGCGGAGCGGGAGGCCCGTCGGGGCCTCCCGCTCCCTCGCCACTCCCCGTGGCGGGCTCCGGGGCGAATCGCCTGTTCCGGGGATCAAAGCACATGAATGCGGCCAATTCACCGACGCGCCGCCGACATGCCCGGACGGCCCGCGCGAAAGCCGTAAACAGGACTCCCCGCCCCTCACCCCCATCAGGGAGTCCCGCGTGACCATCGCCCCCACGAAACTCAGCGACCCCGCCGTCCGCGCCTTCGTCACCGCGGTCAACGCGGGCGACCGCGAGGCCTTCTTCGCGCTGCTGGCCCCGGACGCGACCATGGCCGACGACGGCTCCGAGCGCGACCTGGCGGACTGGGTCGACCGGGAGATCTTCGGCCCGAACGGCCGGATGGCCGTCCAGACCGAGTCGAGCGGAGGCCACGCGCTGGTCGCCGAGTTCACCAACGAGACCTGGGGCACCATGCGCACCGCCTGGCGCTTCACCGTCGACGGCGGGAAGATCCACCGCTTCGAGACCGGCCAGGCCTGAGGCTACCGGTCCAGCCCCAGGCACCCCCGCACCGCGCGGATCAGGTTCCGCGAGCGGATGTCCCCGGTGACGCCCGGCTGCATGCCGTTGGTGACGTAGCCGAAGCCCAGCCCCAGGTCGGGGTCGGCGAAGCCGAGCGAACCGCCCCGACCCGGGTGGCCGAAGCTCGCCGGGGAGGCCATCGGCGCGGTCGGGCCGTGCCGCCAGAAGCCCAGGCCGAAGGTGGAGTTGACGATCAGCACCCGGTCCGGCCCGCTCACCGCCGGCTCGACCGCGCGTGCCAGCACCTCGGGGCCGAGCAGCGGCGGCAGCAGCGCGCCGGAGCCGTCCGGGCGGTCGGCCGCGCCGATCAGTGCCGCGTAGAACCGGGCGAGTGACCGGGCGGTGCCGATGCCGCCGGCGCCGGGGATCTCGGCGGCCTGCACCGCCGGGTCGTTGAGGTCCACGCCGGGGCGCACCGAGGCGAAGGAGCGGGCGGTCAGCGAGGCCGGGTCCTGGTAGGCGTCCCGGACGGACTGCTTGGGTCGCAGCCGCAGCCCGCTCGGACCGGTCCGGGCCGCGTCCGGCGCCGGGAGGTCGACGAGTCTGCCGACCCTGGGCGCGGCGCCGGCCGGCAGCCCGATCCACAGGTCCAGCCCGAGCGGCCGGGCGACCTCCTCGGCGAAGAACTGGCCCACCGTCCGGCCGCTGACCCGGCGCACCACCTCGCCGACCAGCCAGCCGAAGGTGTACGGGTGGTAGCCGTGCGCGGTGCCGGGTTCCCAGGCGGGCGCCTGCGCGGCGACGGCGGCGGCCGCGCGTTCCCAGGTGAGCACGTCCTCCAGCCGCAGCGGCACGTCCAGCGCGGGCACTCCGGCCTGGTGCGAGAGCAGCCAGCCCACCGGTATCCGGCCCTTGCCGGCCGCCGCGAACTCCGGCCAGTACGAGGCCGCCGGGGCGTCCAGGTCGAGCAGGCCGCGTTCGGCCAGGAGCAGCGCGGTGGTCGCGGTCAGGCCCTTGGTGACCGAGCGCAGCACCTGCGCGGTGTCCGCCGTCCACGGCACCGCGGGCGCCGGCCGGCCGCCGACCTCGGGGCGGGCGTCACCGCCCCACAGGTCGACCACCTTGCGGCCGCGCACATACAGCGCGAAGGCCGCACCGAGCTCGCCGTAGTCGGCGAAGTTCCGCACGAAGGCCGCCCGTACGGGCTCGAACCCCTCGGCCGTCTCGCCCCAGATCTCCACCACCGCGTGCCGCCCTCGACCAGTTCCGTTGCTTCTCGTGCCACTCGTGTTCGCTTTCGATCTCCTTCGATCGAATCCGTTCGAACCGAGCCCCGAAACCCTAACCTGTCCCTCATGACCAACCCTGCCGAGGAACTGCTGGACATCGTCGACGAGCACGACCGCGTGATCGGGACCGCCCTGCGCGGCGAGGTGTACCGGCGCGGGCTCACCCACCGCTGCGTCTTCATCCTGGTCCGCGACCCGGCCGGGCGGATCTTCGTCCACCGCCGCACCGACACCAAGCTCTTCGCCCCCGGCGCGTACGACATGTTCGTCGGCGGCGTGGTCGGCTCCGGCGAGACCTACGCCGAGGCCGCCGTCCGCGAGGCCGAGGAGGAGCTCGGCGTGCACGGCATCGCCCCGCGCCCCCTGTTCAAGTTCCTCTTCGAGCAGGACCGGCTCTCCTGGTGGTGCGACATGTACGAGGCCGAGTGGGACGGCCCGGTCTCCCCCCAGGAGTCCGAGGTCGCCTGGCACACCTGGCTCACCCCCGCCGAACTCGCCGACCGCCTCACCCGCGACTCCTTCGTCGCCGACGGGCGCGAGGCCTACCGCCGCTACCTGGACCTCCGGTCCGCGTAGCGCCGCCACGACCTCGGCGTTCGGGGCCGGTGCGCGGGCCGGAGGGCAGTGGGCCCCTGTCTCCACCGCAGGGCCCTCGACGAACTAGGGTGGCGCGCATGGCCTCCCGTACGCCGTCACCGACGGCCGATCGCGCAGCACGGACCTCCGCCTCCGCCCGGGCGGCGGGCGAGCGGCCGCGTCGGCGGCTGAGCGTGGACGAGCGGCGGGAGCAGCTGATCGCCGTGGCACTGGAACTGTTCAGCCGACGGCCGCCGGAGGAAGTGTCGATCGACGACATCGCCGCCGCCGCGGGGGCCTCCCGGCCCCTGGTGTACCACTACTTCCCCGGCAAGCAGGCGCTGTACGAGGAGTCGCTGCGGCGGGCCGGGCAGGAGCTGTCGGCCCGGTTCGAGGAGCCCATGGACGGGCCGCTGTCGGAGCGGCTCTACCGGGTGATGGGCCGCTACCTGGACTTCGTGCAGAGCCACGGGCCGGGCTTCGCCGCGCTGCTGCGCGGCGGCTCGGTGGCGGCCAGCGCGGGCACCTCGGCGGTGATCGACGACGTGCGCAGGGCCGCGCAGGAGCAGATCCTGGCCCACCTGGCGCTCCCCGAGCCGAGCGCCGGACTGCGGCTGACCGTCCGGGCCTGGATCGCCAACGCCGAGATCACCTCGCTGGAGTGGCTGGTCGAGCGCTCGGTGCCGCTGGAGGAGCTCCAGCTGCACCTGGTGCAGGAGTTCGTCGCCTCGCTCACCCTCACCGCCGCCCGCGAACCGGCCCTCGCCGCCGAACTGGCCTCCTTCTTCGCCGACGAACGCCCGGACGGCCCGACCGGGCGCCTCGTGCGGGACCTCGCGGGGCTGTTCGCCGTGCCGGGGATCGTCGAGGCGGTCACCGCGCTCGCCGCCGGCACCCCCGAGGACGGGTCCGCGCAGGCCACCGGCACCACCACCGAGTGATCATCGGGTCATCCTGCGGTTCGGTCCGGACGGCGGGCTCTGATAGGAATGAGCCGGGATCTGACGACCCGCCGCCGCGGCGGGCCCGGTCCCACCCGAACCACCGACGGCAGACGGAGCAGAGCGGGGGGCTCACCAGGTGACCCAGGACGTGCAGTTCAGCGTGGAGGCCAATCCCTTCGCGGCGGCGGAGCAGGTCTGCGCGACCCTCGGCACTCTCACCGACGCCCTCTTCGACGAGCGCACCTCGCGCCACCCGGCGGCCTCGCTGAGCGCCCCGCGGGCGGCCGAACACCCCGCCGCCGAAACGCTGTTCGGCCTGCCCCTGGCCCCCAACGGCCCGGTGCACACCGCCCTCGACCGGCTCGGCACGGTGACCACCGCCGGCACCGCCCGGCCGGGCACCGGCGCACGGCTCACCGACCGGGTGGTCACCGCGCTCCAGGCCCGGTACGGCGGCGGCGCGGTGCGCGGTGCCATCGCCGACCGGGGCACCACCTCGGCCGCGCTGTTCCAGCTCCCGGTCACCGGCGAGTTCGCCGACGCCAAGCTGCGCCCACCGTTCGCCCCCGCGCTGGCCGCGCTGGCGGCCGGGCAGCAGACCCGGCAACCGGTCGAACTGCCCACCGGCGCGGGCGCCGAGGTCCGGCTGGTCGTGCCGCCCGGCTTCCACGCGCTGACCTCCCCGGGCGGCCCGCCCGGCGTCTCCGCCCGTGCGGTGCCCCCGCTGTCGGCACTGCCCGACGGCACGCACCGGACGGGCGACACGGACCGGACGGGCGGTACGGACCCGGCCACCGTGGCGGCCGCCGACGAACTGGCCCGGCACCTGGCGGAGGTCGCCGAGGAACTGTTCAGCGCCACCGGCCCGGAGCCGCGGCGCGACTTCGCGGTGATCTCCGCCACTCTGGCCGACCTGATCCGCGACGCGGGCGTCGTCTACGCCGGCGTCTGCGCCCTGGAGCTGGACGACCGCACCTCGGACGCCGCCCTCGTCGTCTCGCTCGCCCGGCACCCGCTGCCGATCACCGCGCTCGCCACCGAACTGGCCACCGTCCGGCGGCACGCCGAGGTGTGGACCGTCCTGCTGCCGGCCGGTCCGGCCGCCGTCCTGGTCGAGGGCCGGACCGCCCCGGTGCCCGGCCCGCTGGCCGCCGACGGGCAGCGGCGCTGGGTGGTCACCTCGGCCGTCCAGGCCTTCGTGCCGCTGCCGGACGGCGGGACGGTGCTGTGCGCCCAGCTGTCCACGGCGCGGCCGGAGGACTGGGAGCTGTACACGGAGGCGTTCGCGGAGCTGCTGAAGAGCGTCCAGTTCGGCTGGGACGGCGTGCCGGCCGCGATGAGCGGCGTTCCGGTCCAGGCTCCCGCTCCGGTCCGGACGCCCGCCCCTGCTCCGGCTCAGGTTCCGGCTCAAGCCCCCGCTGCCGCTGCCGTCGCTGCCGCCGCCGTGGCCGCCGAGAAGGAGGCGGAGGAGAAGCCGGTGCACCTGCGCGGCACACCGGTACGGGTGCCTCCCGCGGACTTCAACCCCTTCGCGCCCGTCGCGGAGGTCCCCTCCTCCGATGGGGAGGACACGGCGCCGGATGTCGAGGACCGCCCGAAGGGCACGCCGGTGATGGTCCCGCCAGCTGACTTCAACCCCTTCTCCATGGAGGGCATCCCGGACGCGCCGGGCGACGCGCCCGCGGCCCGGCCCGCCGGCGCCGCTCCGGTCGCCGACCCGTTCGGGACCACGGTCACGGCCGAGCAGAAGGCCGATCCGTTCGGCACCACCCTCCCCTCGCAGGGCCCCGCCGTCCCGCCGCCGCCCTCGACCCCGCCCGTCGTCCCGGCCCAGGCCCCGCCCGTCGCAGTGAAAGCGGCGGCACAGGGATCGGAGCAGCCCGGGGACGCGGAGGAGGCAGGTCCGCGCAAGGGCACGCCGGTGATGGTCCCGCCGCCGGACTTCAACCCCTTCTCCATGGAGGGCATCCCGGCCCTGCCGACGGACGAACCGAAGCCGGTAGCCGCGGCCGGCGCCGAGCCGGAGAACCGCCCGTTCGGCTGAGCCGGAGGCGCGGCGAGCCGCCGCGCGGTGACACGGCGAACGGATGACGGCCGACAGTCGACAGATTTCAGATTTCAGCGAACGAAATCTGAAATCTGTTACCTGTCGGCTGTCATCCGTTACCCGCTTCCGGCCCCTCTCCCCCGGCGCCAACTCCCCTGCCGCGAGCGCCGTCGGAGGTCGGCCGCGATCCGCTCCGCCGCCAACCGCCGCACACCGCCCACGGGTTCACCCACGCTCCGGGCGTACCTGCTCCGCCCCGGCCGGACCGGCTTCGGCGCTCAGCCCGCCCGCCGGGCCACGTGCACCACGTCCGGCACCCCCCGGGCGACCGGGACCTCGTGCGTCACCACGTCCGAGAACCCCACCGCCCGCAGCGCGTCCTCGAAGGCCCGCGAAGGCTGCGCACTCCACACGGCCAGCACCCCGCCGGGCCGCAACCGGTGCCACAGCACCGTCAGCCCGTCCGCGCCGTACAGCCCGTCGTTGGACTCGGTGACGGTCCAGTCCGGCCCGTTGTCGATGTCGAGGCACAGCGCGTCGTAGCGCTCGCCGTCCGCCGCCGCGAGGTACTCCAGCAGGTCGGTGTGGAGAACCTCGACCCGCTCGTCGTCCAGTGCACCGCCCGAGAAGGCGCCGAGCGGGCCGGTCCGGTGCCAGTCGATGATCGCGGACTCCCGCTCCACGATGGCGATCCGCCCCCAGCGCGGCTCGGCCGCCGCGTACGCCAGCGAGAATCCGACCCCGAGGCCCCCGATCAGCACCGACGGCCGCTCGACCGGGCCACCGGCCGTACGGTCCAGCTCGTCCAGCGCCGTCTGGATCAGCAGCCGCTCCGAGCGCCCGTCGGCGGTGTCCATCAGGAAGCAGCCGTTGGCGATGATCTCGAAGTCCCGACCGCGTTGCCGGAGCACCACCTCACCGTACGGGCCCTCCCGCCGGTCGAGCGTGACGACGGCCTCGCGGCCGTCGCGTTCGGGCAGTGCTGTGGTCATCCGTCCTCCTTGGCGGACTCGGTGAACTCGGGTGAACTCGGGTGAACTCGGCCGCACCACCGCCCTGGTACCGGCGGGCCGGGTGGGCTTGCGCCCGACAATAGCCGAGTCCGCACCCGGGTCCGTCAGGTCGTGATCAGCACCCCCGCGTACGAGACTCCCGCGACGACCACCCAGGATCCGAGCCCGAGCAGTGCGATCCGCCCGCCGGTGCGGGCCATGGTCGGCAGGTGCACCGCACTGCCGAGACCGAACAACGCGGCGGCCAGCAGCAGTTCCTGGGCGTCCGAGGCCAGGCCGAGCGCCCGCTCGGGCAGCACCCCGGTGGTCCGCAGGACGATCATCGCGAGGAAGCCCGCCACGAACAGCGGCACGATCGGCGGGCGGTTGTCGGTCTTCACCGACTTCTCGCCCGTCTTCCCGCCCACCTCGCCCTCCGCCGGAGCCCCCGCCACCGACGTCACCGCCGCCGAAGCCCCGGTCGAAACCCCCGCCGCGACCTTCACCGAAGCCACCCGCGCCACCCGCGCCGCCCGCAGGTTCCGCCGCACCATGACGGCCACCCCCGCGACCAGCGGCGCCAGCAGCACCACGCGCATCAGCTTGACCAGCACCGCCTCCCGCAGCGCCCCGGCCCCGCTGGTCTGCGCGGTGGCGACCACCTGCCCGACGTCGTGCACGCTCGCCCCGACCCAGCGCCCGAACTCCAGCTCGTCGAGCCCGAGCGGATGCTGGAGCAGCGGGAGCACGGCGATCGCCAGCGTCCCGCACAGGGTGACCAGCGCCACCGAGGCCGCGACGTCCTCCTCCTCGCTGCCCGCCGCCTGGCTGACCGCGCCGATCGCCGAGGCCCCGCAGATCGAGTACCCGGTGGCGACCAGCAGCGGCTGGTCGCCGGGCAGGCCGAGCCGCCGGCCCAGCCAGAGCGTGCCCGCGAAGGTGGCCGCGACCACGGCCAGCACCATGGCCACGGTGGCCCAGCCGAGGCCGAGCACGTCGTCCAGGCTGAGCTTGAGCCCGAGCAGCACGATCCCGAGCCGCATCAGCCGCTTCCCGGCCGTGGACAGCCCCGGCCGGGCGATCCCGCGGACCACCGGGCGCACCCCGGGCAGGTGGGCCGCCACCATGCCGAGCACGACGGCGGCGGTGAGCTTGGGCACGGCCGGCACCAGCGCGTGGACGCCCAGCGCGGCGGCCACCCCGAGGGCGGCGAGCAGCAGCCCGGGGGCGTCCCCGCGCATCGGGGGCAACGAGCGGGTACGGGCGGCACGGTGCCGGAGGGTCAGTGCCACGCCGGGATCACTGCTGCCCGTCGGCGGGCATCCGGTAGACCCGCCGGATGCTGGTGCCGAGCCGGGAGACGTCCGCACCGTAGACGTGGATGGAGATCGCCGTGCTGCTACAGGAGTTGCGCACCAGGTGGATGTCGCCGGGCGGGGCGAAGGCGGCGACGGTACCGGCCGGGCCGGCCACGTGCTCGGTCTCGACCAGCCGGGCGGTGGGGCCGCCGGAGACCAGCCGGTAGCGGGTCTCGCTCTCCTGCCCCTGGTGGACGCCGGCCACGCACCAGGAGACGTGGTCGTGGATCGGGGTCTGCTGCCCGGGCAGCCAGACCAGGGCGACGACGGAGAAGCTGCCGTCCTCCTCGGCGTGCAGGACGTGCTGGCGGTAGCGCTGCGGGTCGCCCTCGCGGTGGGCGGGGGCGAGCAGCGCGTCGGGACCGTCCGGGTCGGCGTGCAGGTGCGGGGCGAGTCGCTCGCCGACCAGGTAGGCGGTGAGCTCCGGCGGGAGTCCGCGGTCCACGACGGCGCGGATCTCACTGATCAGCGCGGTCATCCGCTCGGTGAGTCGGCCGCTGCCGACCGTGGCTGAGGGAGTCATCCCAGCAGGTTCGACCCTGGCGACCTATCACGTCCAAGGAGGGTTTGTAAGGAACCTACCCACCAACGCTTATATGTCAGCAGGCAGCCGCTCGCCCGTTACCTGCTGCCGCCTCCTGCTGCCGCTCGCCGCCGGGAGTCGTCATCCGGGTCGGCGCTCAGCACCCGACCCGACTCGCCGCCGCCTGCCGCAGGTGGTCCAGCACCAGCCCGGTGGCCGGGATCCGGCGGTGCTCGCGCAGCACGTACGCGCTCACCTGCCGCCGCAGGTGCGGTTCGACGGCCCGCCCGGTGACCTTGCGGTGGCACATGAAGGAGAGCACCAGCGCCGGCATCAGCGCGATCCCGACCCCGGCGGCGACGAGCGACTGCACCGCGAGGTTGTCGTCGGTGGAGAACACGATGTCCGGCGCGAACCCCTCCTCCGCGCAGACGTGCAGCAGGTTGGCCCGGCAGCGCGGACAGCCGGCGATCCAGCGTTCGCCGCCGAGGTCGGCCAGCCGTACGGCGTGCCGGCGGCCGAGCGGGTGCCCGACCGGCAGCAGCACCGTGAGCAGGTCCTCCATCAGCGGGATCTCGTCCACGCCCTCCGGCACCTCGGTGGCCACACCGGGGTATCGGAAGGCCAGCGCGATGTCGCACTCCCCGCGCAGCAGCCGCTGGACGGAGTCCGGCGGCTCGGCCTCCAGCAGTTCGACCCGCACGCCGGGGTGCTCGGCCAGCAGCCGGGCCATCGCCTCGGGTATCAGGGTGGCGTTGGCGCTGGGGAAGGCGCAGACCCGCACCCGTCCGGCGCGCAGCCGGGCGAGGGCGGCGAGCTGCTGCTGGGCGGCGGACATGCTGTCGAGGATCAGCTCGGCGTGCCGGGAGAGCGCCTCGCCGGCCTCGGTGAGCCGCAGTCCGCGCCCGGCCCGGGTGAAGAGCGGAACGCCGACGGTGCGTTCGAGCGCCTTCATCTGCTGGGTGATGGCGGGCTGGGTGTAGCCGAGCTCGCGGGCGGCGGCCGAGTAGGAACCGGCCCGGACGACCTCGTGGAACGTCCTGATGTGCCGCGAATCGAACACCGGCTCCATGACCCCTCCCGCCCATCCGTTCTCGACAGCCCCGCCCCGGCCCCGCCCGGACCGTGCTCGGACCGCGCCCGGGCCTCGCCCGGACGCCCGAGAATCATAAGAGGAATTTGGAGGTATCGACCCCAACCCCACCCGTACCTATGGTTCAGCCCCGAACCAGGCTTCTCACTGCTGCGCCGACGGCGGCAGCCCCATCGCCACCTCGGCCTTGACCACCGGTGCCCCGCCGCGCACGCCCGGGCTTCGCCGGCTGCGCCGTTCCACGAAGCGGGCGAGCCAGGAGAGCAGCAGACACATGCCGATGTAGATCGGTGCGATCACCATCACCACCGGGATGAACGGCAGGTCGTAGTCCAGGTTGGTGGCGATCAGCTTGCCCGCGTGCAGGAACTCCTCGTAGGTGATCAGGAAGCCCAGCGAGGTGTCCTTGAGCGCGACCACCAGCTGGCTGATGATGGCCGGCAGCATCGCCCGGTTGGCCTGCGGCACCAGGACGTACGACATCACCTGGGTCTTGCGCATGCCCAGTGCGTACGCCGCCTCCCGCTGGCCCTTGGGCACGGCGAGCACGCCGGCCCGGAACACCTCGGCCAGCACCGAGCCGTTGTAGAGCACCAGCCCGGTCACCAGCGCCCAGAGCGGCTGCACCTTGAGCGCGACGAAGACGAAGAAGATCATCACCAGCACCGGCATGGCCCGGAAGAACTCCACCACCAGCGTGGAGAGCCAGCGCACCACCCGGTGGTCGGAGAGCCGCCCGGCCGCGAACAGCGCGCCGAAGGGCAGCGCGAACAGCACCGTCCAGCCGAAGGCCTTGAGGGTGTTTCCGAGCCCGCGCAGCAGCAGTTCCTGCACGCCCCGGTACTCGAACGGCTGCCACTTGGCGTACGTGAACTGGTGGGTGTGGAACAGCATGTAGATCACCCAGCCGATCAGCGCCGCGATCAGCAGCAGCGCGATCCCGCCGTACAGCCGGTGCCGGGCGAGCGCCTTCGGGCCGGGGATGTCGTACAGCGCCGAGGATTCAACGGTCATCGGGACACCGCCACTCGTCGTTCCAGCAGGTTGAAGACGGCGCTGATGGCCAGGGTGATGATCAGGTATCCGACGGCGATCCAGACGAAGGTCCAGACGATGCTGTAGCCCAGCTCGTTGATGGTCCGGTAGGTGCCCAGCAGCTCGGTGACGCTGAACGAGCCGGCGATCGCCGTGTTCTTGGCCAGCGCGATCATCACACTGCCGAGCGGCGCCACCACCGAGCGGTACGCCTGCGGCAGCACCACCAGGCTCATCGTCTGCCCGAAGCTCATGCCCAGGCTGCGGGCCGCCTCGCCCTGCCCGGTCGGCACCGTGTTGATGCCCGAGCGCATCGACTCGCAGACGAAGGCCGAGGTGTAGCAGCCCAGCGCGAGCACCGCGAAGGTGTAGAAGGGCAGGGTGATGTTGAACCGGGGCAGGCCCAGCACCACGATGAAGAACAGCAGCGTCAGCGGCGTGTTGCGCAGCAAGGTCACCCACACCGTCCCGAACACCCGCAGCGGCTTGACCGGCGAGACCCGGAAGCCCGCGATCAGCACGCCCAGCACCAGCGACAGCACGGCACTCACCGCGAACAGCGAGAGAGTGCCGAGGAACCCCTCCCAGTAGGTCGACCAGTTGTCGATCAGCGTTTTCACGGCGCGGCCCTCTCAGTACCGGTCGATCTGCGGCGGGGTGGGCGCCGGCTCCCCGGAGAGGCCGAGGGTCGCCTCGAAGGCCCTCTGCCAGTCGCCGTTCTGGATGTGGTGCTCCAGCGCGTCGTTGATCGCGCCGCGCAGCACGGTGTCCTCCTTCGGCACCCCGATCCCGTACGGCTCGGTCGAGAACAGCGGGCCGACCACCTTGAGCTCGTCCGGCACCTTGGCCGCGTACCCGAGCAGGATCGCGTTGTCCGTGGTCACCGCGTCGACCTGGTTGGTGATCAGGTTGTCCACGCAGGCCGAATAGGTGTCGTAGCCGATCAGCTCTGCCTTCGGGTACTTCGACTGGATCCGCTGGTACGGCGTCGATCCGGCCGCCGAGCAGACCTTCTTGCCGTCCAGGTCCTCCGGGCCGTGGATGGTGTCGTTGTTCTTGCGCACCAGCAGCGACTGCCCGGCGATGAAGTACGGGCCGGCGAAGCCGACCAGCTTCTTCCGGTTGTCGTTGATGGTGTAGGTGCCGACGTAGTAGTCCACCTGGCCGTTCTGCAGGGCGGTCTCGCGGTTGGCCGAGGCGATGGTCTTGAACTGGATCCGGTCCGGCGGGAAGCCCAGCGAGGCGCCGACCATCTTGGCGATCTCGATGTCGAAGCCGGAGTACTCGCCGGTGGCCGGGTTCTTCTGGCCCAGGTACGGCTGGTCCTCCTTGGCGCCGACCACCAGGTGGCCCCGGCTGCGGGCGGCGTCCAGGGTCGGCGAGCCGGTGATCGCGGAGGCGTCCTGCACCTGGTAGCTGGGCAGGGCGCTGGGCTGCGGGCCCTTGGGCGGCGGGGTCCCGGGCTTGCCGCAGCCGGCCGCCAGCGCGGCGAGCAGCAGGGCGACGGCGAGCAAGCGCCGGCCCGCCCGTGCGGCGGGCCGCACCCCGGGCCGCGCGACCGGCCTCCCCGCGGGTCGAGCCCCGGGCGTCGTCTCACGGTTCACGGCGCCGCCTCAGTGCTTCAGGATCTTGGACAGGAAGTCCCGGGCGCGATCGCTCTCAGGGGCGCTGAAGAAGTCCTCCGGGGCGCGGTCCTCGACGATCCGGCCGTCGGCCATGAACACCACCCGGTTCGCGGAGGCCCGGGCGAAGCCCATCTCGTGGGTGACCACGATCATCGTCATGCCCTCGCTCGCGAGCTGGCGCATGACGTCCAGCACCTCGTTGATCATCTCGGGGTCGAGCGCCGAGGTGGGCTCGTCGAACAGCAGGGCCTTCGGGTCCATGGCCAGCGCGCGGGCGATCGCGACCCGCTGCTGCTGCCCTCCGGAGAGCTGCGCCGGGTACTTGGCGGCCTGGTCGGCGAGGCCCACCCGCTCCAGCAGCGCGCGGGACTTGGCGTCCGCCTCGGCCCTGGGCCGGCCGCGGACCTTGATCTGCGCGAGCGAGACGTTCTGCAGCACGGTCTTGTGCGCGAACAGGTTGAAGGACTGGAACACCATGCCGACCTCGGCGCGCAGCCTGGCCAGGCCCTTGCCCTCCTCGGGCAGCGGGCGGCCGTCGATCAGGATGGTGCCGTCCTCGATCGGCTCCAGCCGGTTGATCGCCCGGCAGAGGGTCGACTTGCCGGAGCCGGACGGGCCGATGACCACGACCACCTCGCCGCGGCCGACCGTCAGCTCGATGTCCTGCAGGACGTGCAGGTCCCCGAAGTGCTTGTTGACCCCGCGCATCTCGATCAGCGGGGTGAAGGCCGAGGCGCCGGCCGGCGCCGGCCCGGGGGCTGCGGTCACCTGTTGCGCCGTCCCTTCAGCAGCCAGCCCAGCGCGACGCCCGCGATGAGCGTGGCCAGCAGCGCGATCCAGAGCGGCGCGGTGACGGTGAAGACCCAGAACTGGATCTGGACCCTGTCGAGGTTGGCGAACAGGAACCACACGGCGAGGACGACGATGACGCCGATCCCGATGTAGCGCGTGGGGATGCCGCCGATCTCACCGCGCGGGGAACGGGATGGTCCGTCTGAAATCTTGGTCACCGGAGCAGTCTGCGGGCCGGGCGGCCGATTTGCCCGGTTACGCGCTCTTCCGGGCCAGGGAGTAACCCGTACGGGGCAATCAGGCCCCGTACGGGTTTGAGTCCGCCCCGGTCCGCTCCGGTCCAGTCCGGCCCGACTCCGGTCCGGCCGCCGGCCGGACCGGAACCCGCTACCGCTCGTCCCGCCAGGACCGCCAGAGCGCCGCGTACGGACCGCCCGCCGCGACCAGCTCCGGGTGGCTGCCGTACTCGCTGATCCGCCCGCCCTCGACCACCGCGATCACGTCCGCGTCGTGCGCGGTGTGCAGCCGGTGGGCGATGGCGATGACCGTCCGCCCCTCCAGCACCCGGGAGAGCGAGCGCTCCAGGTGACGGGCGGCCCGCGGGTCCAGCAGGGAGGTGGCCTCGTCCAGCACCAGGGTGTGCGGATCGGCCAGCACCAGCCGGGCCAGCGCCAGCTGCTGGGCCTGCGGCGGGGTCAGTGAGGTGCCGCCGGAGCCGACCTCGGTGTCCAGGGCGTCCGGCAGGGCGTCCACCCAGGCCCCGGCGTCCACGGCGTCCAGCGCGGCCCGCAGCTCGGTGTCGTCCGCCCCGGGCGCGGCCAGCCGCAGGTTGTCCCGCAGGGTGCCGACGAAGACGTGGTGCTCCTGGTTCACCAGGGCGACCTCCGCGCGCACCCGCTCGGCCGGCATCCGCGCCAGCGCCGCCCCGCCGAGGGTCACGCTGCCGCGGCCGGGGGCGTAGATCCCGGCCAGCAGCCGGCCGAGGGTGGACTTGCCCGCGCCGGACGGCCCGACCAGCGCGACCCGGCTGCCCGGGGGGACGTCCAGGCTGATCCCGTGCAGGACGTCGGCGCCCTCGCGGTACCCGAACCGGACGTCCTTCGCCTCGACCCGACGGCCGTCCGGCAGGACGGACTCGTCCCCCTCGTGCTCGGGCACCTCGCGCACGCCGACCAGCCGGGCCAGCGAGGCCTGGCCGATCTGGAGCTCGTCGTACCAGCGCAGGATCATGTCCACCGGGCCGGTCAGCATCTGCGCGTAGAGCACGCCGGTGGTCAACTGGCCCACGGTGATCCAGCCTTGGACGGTGAACAGCCCGCCGAACAGCATGGTGGCGAGCACCGCCAAGGTGTAGACCGCGTCGATGGTCGGGAACCAGACCGAGCGCAGCCACAGGGTGTACCGCTCCCAGGCCAGCCACTCGCGCAGCTTGCGGTCGGTCAGCCGGACCCGCTGGTCCCCCAGCCGCAGCGCCTCCACCGTCCGCCCGGCGTCCACCGTCTCGGCCAGCACGTTGCTCACCGCCGCGTACCCGGCCGACTCGCTGCGGTAGGACTGCGGCGCGCGCCGGAAGTACCAGCGGGAGCTGACCAGCAGCAGCGGAAGCCCGATCAGCGAGGTCAGCGCGAGCAGTGGCGAGGTGACCAGCAGCGCGCCGAGCACCAGCAGCAACGACACCACGGCGACGGCGAGTTCGGGCACCGCCTCGCGCACCGACTTGTCCAGCCGGTCGATGTCGGTGGTGCCCCGGGAGACCAGGTCCCCGGTACCGGCCCGCTCCAGCACCCCGGTCGGCAGGGCCACCGAGCGGACCAGGAAGTCCTCGCGCAGGTCGGCCAGCACCCGCTCGCCGAGCACCGCGCCGCGCATCCGCGACCAGCCGGTGAACGCCGCCTGCACCACGAGTGCCAGCAGGTACCAGGCGACCGCCACCGCGATGGTGGACCCGACGGTCCCGGTGGCCAGCGACTCGACCAGGCGCCCGAGCACCCAGGGCCCGACCAGCCCGGCCACGGTGGCCACGGAGTGCAGCGACACCACCGCGGAGAACCCGGCGCGGTGCCGCCGCGCGAGCAGCAGCAGGTATCCGCGCACCGCGGCCGGGGAGCCGACCGGCAGGGTGGCGGCCGGCTCCTGTTCCTCCTGGAACGGAGGCTTCATGACGTGCTCCTCGCGTGCGTAGCAGGGAAGTTGACGATGTTCCTCATACGGCCTCACCCACCGGAGCGGCCGCCTCCTCGCCGCGGGTGACCACGGCCCGGTAGGCCGACTCGGTGCGCATCAGCTCGCGGTGCGGCCCGGCCGCGACGACCCGGCCCTCCTGCAGCAGCACCACCCGGTCCGCCCGGTCGAGCAGCAGCGGGCTGGTCGCGAACACCACGGTGGTGCGGCCCGCCCGGGTGTCCCGCAGCCCGGAGGCGATCCTCGATTCGGTGTGGGCGTCCACCGCGCTGGTGGGCTCGTCCAGCACCAGCACCGGCGGGTCCGCCAGCAGGGCGCGGGCCAGGGCGAGCCGTTGGCGCTGCCCGCCGGAGAGCGAGCGTCCGCGCTCGGTGATCCGGGCGCGCATCGGGTCTCCCCCGCACTCCGGCGAGCCCTCCGCCAGGGCCGTCAGCACGTCCTCCGACCGGGCCGCCGCCAGGGCCGCGGCGGCCGTGACCCGCCCCGAGGAGGGGATGTCGAAGAGCTCGGCCAGCGTGCCGGAGAGCAGCACCGGTTCCTTGTCGTGGACCAGCACCGCCGCCCTGGCCTCGGCCAGCGGCACCGCGTCCAGCTCCGTACCGCCGAGCCGCACCGGGGCCTGCGCCCGCTCGCCCTCGACCGGCGGGACGTGGCCGCCGAGCCGCTCGGCCAGCGCCCCCGCGAAGTCCGGGTCCCCGCAGACCACCGCGGTCAGCTCGCCGGCCCGCGCCGTCAGCCCGCTCGTCGGGTCGTGCAGGTCGGCCTTGTCCGGCCGGACCAGTGAGGCCTCCGCCGTGCCGGCCGTCCGGCCGAGCGAGAGCACCCGGACGGTGCGCGCGGCGGAGACCCGGGCCACGCTCCACGCGTGCGCCGCCTCGCCCAGGATGCGCAGCGGGGCGGCCAGGAAGGCCGTGGCGCCGTAGACCGCGATCAGGGTGCCGACGGCGAGCTCGCCGGAGGCCACCAGCCGGGCGCCGTACCAGGTGACGCCGACCACGAACAGGCCTGGCAGCAAGACCTGTTGAGCCTGCATCAGCGACTGGATCCGGGCCGAGCGGACGGCCGCGGCCCGGACCTTCTGGGAGGCGGCCCGGTACCGCTCCAGGAACAGCTCCTCGCCGCCGATGCCGCGCAGCACCCGCAGCCCGGCGACGGTGTCGGCCGCCAGCTCGGTGGCCTTGCCGCCGAGGCTGCGCTGCTGCTCGTAGCGCCGCTCGAACGGCCCGATCAACGGCCAGACGGAGGCCGCCAGCACCGGGACGCCGAGCAGCACCCCGGCCCCGAGCACCGGATCGACCAGCAGCACCGCCACGCTGACGGCCAGCCAGACGATCACCGCCGACCGGACCCGGGCGACCAGTTCGACGTACCAGCCGATCCGCTCGACGTCCCCGCTGCCGACCGCGACGACCTCTCCGGTGGCGATCCGGCGGGACAGCCCGGCCCCGAGGCGCGAGGCCTTCCGGGACACCAACTGCCGTACGTGGGTGGCCGCGTGGATCCAGTTCCAGACCGCCTGGCGGTGCACCAGCACGGCGCCGAGCGCGGCACCCGCGCCGAGCAGCAGCAGGATCCCGCCGGCCCGCCAGATCCCGCCGGCGTCACCGTCCACGGCGGCCTGCACGCCGAACCCGAGCGGTATCGGCAGGGCGGCCCGGCACCCCAGCTCGATCAGCGACCAGAGGGTGGCGAGCACCTGCCCGCGCCGCTGGCGGCGCTGCAGCCAGCGCAGGAAGGCCGGGGGTGAGGAGAGGTCGGGACTGCCGGGATCGGCCAGCGGCAGGGGGGTGAGCAGCATGACACTCCGATACGAGCGGTGCGCGGCCACGAGCGCACAGGGGTTCGGGAGAGCTACAGGAGTTCGAGGAGCGACGCACACGGAGCACCGGGGTGACGTGCGCGCAGTGCGGACGGCAGCCCTACGGCGGGCGGCCCGACGAGGAGCGGCCCGAGCCGACAGGCGGATGACGCGCGGCACGGCAGCACGGCTGCGGCGCGACGTCGACGATGCGCCCGGAGCGGAGCCGGACGGGGTGGGATGGGCACGAAGGGCCCGAGAGTCAGGACGTCATGATCGGGAGCCTGCCAACCTCCGCGCGATCTGCGCAACGTGTTTTTCACCACGGCTTTTCGCCCCGGCCCGCGCGCTCCGCACCCCGGCCACCGCGAGCCGGACCCGCACGCCCCCCGCACGCCCCGCCGGGGCGGTCCCCACCCCGCCCCGGGTCGGCCGACCCCTCGGCCAAACCCCCGCAAAGCTTCACCCAAGATTCGCCCGTTCGGCGGGAACAATCACACCGGGACGCCAGTTGCCCCCACTGGAACCACAGGACAATCAGGAGGGCACCCCTTCCCGTGAGCACCATCCCCACCGTCACCCTCAACGACGGCGCGCAGATCCCGCAGCTCGGCTTCGGCGTGTGGCAGGTCCCGGACGCCGAGGCCACCCCGGCCGTCCGCACCGCGATCGAGGCCGGCTACCGCTCCATCGACACCGCGGCCATCTACGAGAACGAGGCCGGCACCGGCGCGGCGATCGCCGACGCCCTGGCGGGCGGCGTCGCCCGCGAGGACCTCTACGTCACCACCAAGCTGTGGAACTCGGGCACCCGCGACTGGTCCGGCGAGCAGGGCCGCGACGCGGTGCTGCGCGAGTTCGACGCCTCGCTGGCCAAGCTCGGCCTCGAATACCTCGACCTCTACCTGATCCACTGGCCGCGCCCGATGCACGGCGACAGCTACCTGAACATCTGGAAGGCCTTCGAGCAGCTGAAGGCGGGCGGCCGGGTCAGGTCGATCGGCGTCTCCAACTTCGGCACCGAGCAGCTGAGCCGCCTGCTGGACGAGGCCTCCGTCGCCCCGGCCCTGAACCAGGTCGAGCTGCACCCGTACTTCCCCCAGGCGGAGCTGCGCGCGTTCCACGCCGAGCACGGCATCGCCACCGAGGCCTGGAGCCCGCTGGGCCAGGGCAAGGACCTGCTCGCCGAGCCCGCCCTGGTGAAGACCGCCGAGAAGCACGGCCGCACGGTCGCCCAGGTGGTGCTGCGCTGGCACCTCCAGAGCGGCGTGATCGCCATCCCGAAGTCGGTCACCCCGTCCCGGATCCGCGAGAACCTGGACGTCGCCGGCTTCGAGCTGGACGCCGAGGACCTCGCGGCGATCGCCACCGTGGCCACCGGCAAGCGGATCGGCCCGGACCCGCAGGAGTTCGACTGGAACTGACGCCCGGCCCGGGGGCCCGGCCCCCGGACACCCGGATCGCCTGACGGCCGTCATGCCGAAGACCGCCCGCTCCCGTGGGGGGAGCGGGCGGCCTCAGGCGTACCCCGATCCGCCAAAGTCCATGGCCATGGACCCTCAGCGTTTTGGCGAATCGTTTTGGCTACTGCGGCGAAGTCTTGACCTAGAGCCTGCCCGCCTTCGCGATGAGCGCGAGCGCGGCCTCGTGCTCGCTCTCCTCCAGCGGGGCCAGCAGCAGCCGCTGGACCTCGGCCACCCCGGCGGCCGAGCGGTGCAGCAGGTCCTGTCCCGCCGGTGAGAGCGAGAGCAGGTTGCGCCGCCCGTCCGAGGGGTCGCGCCGGCGCTGCACCAGACCGCGGCGCACCAGTCGGCTGACCATCTCGGCCATCGTGGCCTTGTCCAGCGAGGCCAGCTCGCCGACCGTGCGCTGGTCGGCGCCCGGTTCCAGTTCCAGCGCGTCCAGCACCGCGTACTGCGGAGCCGTCAGCTCGGCGCCCACGTGCTCCGACCAGAGCTTGGTGTGCACCTGCTGGCTCACCCTGATCAGGTAGCCGATCGCCCGCTGGGCGTCCAGTATCGGCCGCGCGTCGGTGATGACGGCGACCGCCGCGGGCTCCAGCCTGGCTATCTTGGCCATCACCCGGACGATCTCGACCTGTTCCTCCGCCGTGAGCGGCTCGAACAGGACGCGCTGAACGCGGACCACACCACCGGTGGCCTCGCGCACCGCCTGGGCACCGCTCTGCGAGAGCGCCAACAGTTTGCGCCGGCCGTCGGCCGGGTCGCGCCTGCGCAGCACCAGGCCGCGGCGGACCAGCCGCGCGACCATCTCCGCCATCGTGGCCTTGTCGAGCGAGGCCCGCTCGCCGACCGTCCGCTGGTCCGCACCCGGTTCCAGGGCCAGGACCAGCAGCACGGCGAACTGCGGAGCCGTGAGATCGGCTCCGACGTGTTCGGACCACAAACGGGTGTGGACCTGCTGTGCAACGCGAATGAGGTGTCCGGGCGACTGCTGCAGTCGCGCAGACACGCGGGTTGTCGGGATCTCCCCCAGCACCATGTATCCGTCCCGATGTCACACCCGGTGTGTGTGGGACACCCGGGTGGGGCAGTAACGGCGAGTGGGCGTCCAGCTATGAGGGAGGGCGCTCCAGCCGTGCAGCCGGTGGCTGCTGGCGGACACTATACAAACGGCGGGCCCTTGCTGGCAGGCAGGGGCGGATAGTAGACGCAGGTTCGGCAACATTGGCATATTTACGGACTGCGAACGGCTTGCAGTAACTCGTTCTCAGCAGAAAGCCGACCGGTCGGTCCTTACCCACCGTCACCTGCGTCTCTCCACCCTGGCCGCCCTCCCTACCCGCCGGTAGGGTGTGGCCACCCTCTCCGGGGGCTCTCCCCGGGAGGCAACCCCGAGAGAGACGAGACCGAGCATGACCGAGCAGAGCACCGCCCCCCGGGTCGCCGTCGTCACCGGCGCCGCCCGCGGCCTGGGCGCCGCCACCGCCGTCCGGCTGGCCGCCGACGGCTACGCGGTCGCCGTCCTGGACCTCGACGAGGCGGCCGGCAAGGAGACCGTCGACCGGATCACCGCCGCCGGCGGCAGGGCGCTGGCCGTCGGCGCCGACGTCTCGGACGCCGAGCAGGTCCAGGCCGCCATCGACCGGGTGGCCGCCGAGCTCGGCACCCCGGTCGTCCTGGTGAACAACGCGGGCGTACTCCGCGACAACCTGCTCTTCAAGATGTCCGAGTCCGACTGGGACACGGTCATCAACGTTCACCTCCGCGGCGCCTTCCTGATGACCCGCGCCGTGCAGAAGCACATGGTCGACGCCGGTTTCGGCCGCATCGTCAACCTGTCCTCCTCCTCGGCCCAGGGCAACCGCGGCCAGGCCAACTACTCGGCCGCCAAGGCGGGGCTCCAGGGCTTCACCAAGACTTTGGCCATTGAGCTGGGCAAGTTCGGCATCACGGCCAACGCGGTCGCCCCCGGCTTTATCGCCACGGACATGACAGCAGCCACCGCCGCCCGGGTCGGCATGGACTTCGAAGACTTCAAGCGGGCCGCGGCCTCGCAGATCCCGGTCCAGCGGGTCGGTGAGCCTGAGGACGTCGCCCACACCATCTCCTTCCTCGCGAGCGAGGGCGCCGGCTTCGTCTCCGGCCAGGTGATCTACGTCGCGGGCGGCCCCCTCGACTGAGCACGGAACCTACACAGGGTTACCACGGAGTGGGAAGCCGGCCGAACCGGCCTCCCACTCCTCCTGCTTTACCGGGGCTTTTGCAGAATCATTCGACGACCACACGGACTTTCGATCCTGGAATAGTGGAAATCACCCCCCGAGCCAGCCCCGATCGACCCAATTGTCGATTTCCCGGGAAAATGACAATTACCACCGGAATAGCCCTGTCCGGCTGGGTAAGGTCACCCCGTGCAATCCAGAAGTACCCCCGCTCCCATTCCGCGCCAGAGGCCGGAGCGCCGCACCGCCGAACCCGACCGCCGGGAACGCCCCACCACCCCGGGATACGCCCTCCCCCCGGCCGGCCCCGGCCCCGGTGAACCCGGCTGGCCCCCGATGAGCCGACGGCAGGCCGCCCTGCTCGCCGTCACCCTCGCCGGCTACCTGCTGGTACTGGCCGGGGTCCTGCTCAACACCGAGCTGGTCGACCTCGACTGGTCGGTCCGACTGCTGCGCCCCTACGAGCGGTGGCCCCGACTGGAGCCACTGCTCGACACCTGGGTGGTCGCCGGGCAACGCGGACCCTCGGCGATCGCCGCCTTCTGCTGGCTCGGCTGGCGGGCCCACCGCCTCGGCCGGCTGCGCCCGCTGCTGGTCATGGGCATCGCGCTGCTGTTGCTCAACGTCACCGTCGGCGCGGTCAAGATCGTCACCGGCCGGCTCGGCCCGCACTACGCCCAGTACGTCGGCTCGCCCGAGCTCTTCTCCGGCGGCACCATCTTCCCCTCCGGCCACACCGCCAACGCGGTGGTCACCTGGGGGGTGCTCGCCTACCTCGCCGTCCGCTGGCGGCGCACCGGTGCGCTGATCGCCGCCGCCACCGCCTGCTCGATCGGCCTGACCACGGTCTACCTGGGCACCCACTGGGTCACCGACGTCCTGGCCGGCTGGGCCGCCGGACTGCTCGTCCTGCTCTCGCTGCCACTGCTGGAGCCCCTGGTCGCCACCGCCGAACAGCGGCTCCACCGGCGTTTCGCCCGTCGGCACCTGCCCTGCTGAACCCGAAACCGCACCCGACCCGAGTCACGCCCGACCGGAGCCACGGCGAACCCCGACCGCACCGGACCCGCACCAGGCCCGCACCGAAGCCGAACCCCGAATGCCGGAACCGAACCCGGCCCCGATCCGACGGAACGGGCCGGACCTACCCCTCCCAGCTGCGCTCGACCACACCGTTGCGCACCGCGAGGTTGAGCCGCCCCTGGCGGTACTCCATGGTCATCAGGTCACCCGGCTCCAGCACCCGGACCGACGCCCAGCCGTGCCTTCGGGCCAGCTCCCGGGCCCGCTCGATCCGCAGCCCCGCGTATCCCTCGCCGTCCTGGCCCCCCGCACCCGAACCGGCGCCCGAACCCGCCGCGCCGGACCCCGCCCCCACCGCGCCCGAACCCGACATCGCGCCTCCCCGGCTCGCCTCCTCGGACGTACGCTGGAATCGTAGCCCGACCGGCGTGGTCAGGAGGTGAACGCCATGCGCACCACCACCCCGCGACGGTGGCGCAGCGGCACCGAGCCGGCCACCGCCCGCAGCGATCTCAAGCTCCGCTACCTGCTCTCGCTCACCTTCACGCCGCTGTTCGCACTGGCGACGGTGGGTTTCGCGCTCTGGGCGGCCGCCTCCCCCGCCGACGGCGCACCCAGCCGGGGCACCCTCACCGGCTTCGCCGTGGCCTGCGGCCTGCTGACCCTGTTCGCCGCCGTCGATCTCGTGGTGGTGATCCGGCGTCGCCGGACCGAGCTCTGACGTGGTGTCTCCCATGGAGTGGGAAGTCGGCCCGGCCGACTTCCCACTCCGTGCCACCGACTTCCCACGCCCCCGGCTCCCACTCCACGCCCCCGGCTTCCCACTCCGTGCCACCCGCTGCCCCGGGCTCAGCGGCCGCCGACCGCCTGCTTGACCAGCGTCCGCCCGAAGTCCCACATCAGTCCGCTCCCCCGGTGGGCCTCGTCCATGATGTCGGTGAAGGCTTCCATGAACCGGTCCACATCGCGCTCGGTGATGATCAGCGGCGGGATCAGCTTGATCACTTCCAGGTGGTCGCCGGACACCTGGGTCAGGATGCGGTGCCGCTGCAGCAGCGGCACCACCACCATCTGTGCGAACAGCCCCTTGCGCGCCGCCTGGAGCGCGGTCCAACCGGTGCGCAGCTTGAGCGACTTGGGCCGGCCGAACTCGATCCCGATCATCAGCCCGCGCCCGCGCACCTCGGCGAGCAGCTCGTAGGTGTCGACCAGTGCGGCCAGCCGTTCACGGAAGTGGTCGCCCACCTTGCGGGCGTTCTCCACCACCTGCTCGTCGCGCATCACCTCCAGGGTCGCCAGCCCGGCCGCCATGGCCTGGGCGTTGGACCCGAAGCTGGCCGAGTGCACCAGCACCCGGTCCATCGAGGAGTACACCTTCTCGAAGATCCAGCTCTTGCCGAGCGTCGCCCCGATGGGCACGTACCCGCCGGACAGGGCCTTGGCCGCGCAGACGAGGTCGGGCAGGACCCCGTCCTCGTGCTGGTAGGCGAAGAACTCGCCGGTGCGGCCGATGCCGGTCTGCACCTCGTCGCAGATCAGCAGCGCCTTGTGCTCGTGCAGCAGGGCCTGGGCGGCCCGCAGCCAGCCGGGCGGCGGAGCCTGGACGCCCTTGCCCTGGATCGGCTCGACGATCAGCCCCGCGACGTCGCCGCGCTTCAACTCCTTGGCCAGCGCGCCGAGATCGCCGAGCGGGATGGCGGTGTCCGGCAGCAGCGGGTCGAAGCCCTTGCGGAATCCGTTCTCCCCGTTGACCGAGAGCGAGCCGGTGGTCAGCCCGTGGAAGGCGTGGTCGGCGTAGAGGATCCGCCGGCGTCCGGTGGCGTACCGGGCGAACTTGAGCGCGGTCTCCACCGCCTCGGTGCCGCTGTTGCCGAAGAACACCCGGTCCAGTCCGGGCGCGTACGACAGCAGCCGCTCGGCCAGCAGTCCGGGCAGCGGCGGGCAGTCGAAGCGGACCAGGTCCGGCAGGTCGAGGTCCATCACCTGCTGGACCGCCGAGCGCACCACCGGGTGGTGGCGGCCGAGCGCGAAGATCCCGAAGCCGGCCAGCATGTCGAGGTACTCGTTGCCCTCGGCGTCGTAGAAGTACTGGCCCTCGGCTCGCTCGTAGTACTTGTCGAAGCCGATGGTGTGCAGCATGCGCGGCAGCTGCGGATTGAGGTATCGGCTCTGCAACTCGTAGCGCTCGCCGCCGCGTTCGGCGATCAGGGCGGCGAGGTCGAAGGGGCGGTCTGGGTCAGCCGGCATGGCGCGGGTTCGCTCCTCGGGTCGGTAGCAGGTTCTTGGCGAAGACGGCGGTCTGGGCGGCGACCCCGGTGCCGGTCAGTCCGGCCTCCTCCAGGATCTCCCCGCGCGAGGCGTGGCCGAGGAACTCCTGGGGCAGGCCGAGCACCCGCACCGGCACGTCCACGTCGGCGTCGCGCAGCGCCTGGGCGAGGACCGAACCGACGCCGCCGGTACGGCCGTTGTCCTCGACGGTGACCACCAGCCGGTGGGCGGCGGCCAGTTCGGGCAGCGCCGGGTCGACGGGCTTGACCCAGCGCGGGTCGACCACGGTCGCGGTGAAGCCCTCGGCGAGCAGCAGCCGGGCCGCGTCCAGGCAGGCGGAGGCGGTGGTGCCGACCGCGACCAGCAGGATCTCCGGCACCCGCCCGGTGCGCAGCAGCACGTCCACCCCGCCGATCCGCTCCACGGCCGGCACCGCGGGTCCGACGTTCCCCTTCGGGAAGCGCACGACGGTCGGGGCGTCCTTGACCTCGACGGCCTCGCGCAGCTGGGCGCGCAGCTGTTCGGCGTCGCGGGGTGCGGCGAGCCGCAGGCCGGGGACCACCTGGAGGATCGACATGTCCCACATGCCGTTGTGCGAGGCGCCGTCCGGCCCGGTCACCCCGGATCGGTCGAGCACGAAGGTGACGCCCAGCCGGTGCAGGGCGACGTCCATCAGGACCTGGTCGAAGGCCCGGTTGAGGAAGGTCGCGTAGACCGCGACCACCGGGTGCAGCCCGCCGGTGGCCAGCCCCGCCGCACTGGTGACGGCGTGCTGCTCGGCGATCCCGACGTCGAAGGTCCGCTCCGGGTAGGCCTTGGCGAACGGGGCCAGGCCCACCGGCTGGAGCATGGCCGCGGTGATCGCCACCAGGTCCGGCCGCTCGGCGCCGAGGGTGACCAGCTCGTCCCCGAACACCGAGGTCCAGGAGACACCGCCGCTGGGCGAGATCGGCAGGCAGGTGTAGGGGTCGATCGGGTTGACGGCGTGGAAGCGGTCGGCCTCGTCCTGCTCGGCCGGCCGGTAGCCGCGCCCCTTGACGGTCAGGCAGTGCACGATGACCGGCCCGCCGAAGTTGCGGGCCTGGCGCAGCGCCTGTTCGACCGCGCCCAGGTCGTGGCCGTCGATCGGTCCGAGGTACTTGAGGCCGAGGTCCTCGAACATGCCCTGCGGGGCGAAGGCGTCCTTGAACCCCTTCTTGGCGCCGTGCAGCGCGTCGAAGATCGGCTGGCCGACCAGCGGGGTGCGCTGCAGGGCCTCCTTGCCGAGGGCGAGGAAGCGCTCGTAGCCCTGGGTGGTGCGCAGGGTGGCCAGGTGGTTGGCGAGGCCGCCGATGGTCCTGGCGTAGGAGCGCTCGTTGTCGTTGACGACGATGACCAGCGGCCGGTCGCGCGCCTCGGCGATGTTGTTGAGCGCCTCCCAGGCGAGCCCGCCGGTGAGCGCGCCGTCGCCGATCACCGCGACGGTGTGCCGGTCGTGCTGGCCGAGCAGTCGGGCGGCCTTGGCCAGGCCGTCGGCGTAGGAGAGCGCGGTGGAGGCGTGCGAGTTCTCGACCAGGTCGTGCTCGGACTCGCCGCGCGAGGGGTATCCGGAGAGTCCGCCGCGCATCCGCAGCCGGCTGAAGTCCTGGCGGCCGGTGAGCAGCTTGTGGACGTAGCTCTGGTGGCCGGTGTCGAAGACGATCCGGTCGTACGGCGAGTCGAAGACCCGGTGCAGCGCGATGGTCAGCTCCACCACGCCGAGGTTGGGCCCCAGGTGGCCGCCGGTGCGGGTGACGGCGTCGATCAGGAAGTCGCGGATCTCGTCGGCGAGCAGCGGGAGTTCGGCCGCCGGGAGCCTGCGCAGCTCGGCCGGCGACGTGACGCGGGAGAGCAGTGACATGGGTACACCTCACGACTCGGAGCGGTGCGGTGGCGCCTCCGGCCGGCCCGGGCGGCGCGGGGCCCGGCCCGGTTCGGGAACGGGCCCGGTTCGGGAACGGGCCCGGTTCGGGAACGGGCCCGGCCCGGTTGGGCGGAGCCGGCCCGGGCGCGTGCCCGGGCCGGGGTGCCGACCCGGGGGCCGGCTCCCGTCTCAGCGGCCCTTGTTGCCGCTGACGGTCTCGGTGATGGCGCGCAGCGACTGCTGGAGCGAGCCCATCGTCGCGAGGACGGCGGTCGGCTCGTAGCCGCAGTGGGCCATGCAGTTCTCGCAGCGCGGGTCCTTGCCGCGGCCGTACTTGCTCCAGTCGGTCTTCTCGACCAGTTCGCGGTAGGTCGGCACGTAGCCGTCGGCCATCAGGTAGCAGGGCCGCTGCCAGCCGAACAGCGAGTAGTTGGGGATGCCCCAGGGGGTGCACTCGAAGTCGGCCTTGCCCTCCAGGAAGTCCAGGAAGAGCGGGCTGTGGTTGAGGCGCCAGCGCTTGCGGTTGCCGTCGGCGAAGGCCTTGCGGAAGAGCTCCCTGGTCTGCTCGACGCCGAGGAAGTGCTCCTGGTCGGGGGCCTTCTCGTAGGCGTAGGCGGGCGAGATCATCATCTCGTCCACCTTGAGCTCGTCGTTGAGGTAGTCCAGCACCTCGATGACGGTCTGCGGGGTGTCGGTGTTGAAGAAGGTGCTGTTGGTGGTGACCCGGAAGCCGCGGCGCTTGGCCTCCTTGATCGCGGCCACCGCCTCGTCGAAGGTGCCCTCCTTGGCCACGGACTCGTCGTGCCGCTCGCGCATGCCGTCGATGTGCACCGCGAAGGTGAAGTACGGCGAGGGCGTGAACTTGTCCATCTTCTTGCGCATCAGCAGCGCGTTGGTGCAGAGGAAGACGTACTTGCGGCGCTCGACCAGCTGCCGGACGATCTCGTCGATCTGCGGGTGCATCAGCGGCTCGCCGCCGGCGATCGAGACCATCGGGGCACCCGACTCCAGGACCGCGCCGACCGCCTGGGCCACGGGCATCCGCTGCTTCAGGACGCCCGCCGGGTGCTGGATCTTGCCGCAGCCCTCGCAGGCGAGATTGCAGGCGAAGAGCGGCTCCAGCTCCACGATCAGCGGGAACTTGTCCCGGCGCTTGAACAGCTTCTGCTGCATGAGGTAGGTGCCGACCCGCACGGTCTGGCGCAACGGCATGGCCATGGCTAGCTCGCCTCCTGGGGGAGCGTCGAGGATGTGGGGTGGTTCAGGTCTGCGGAGCCGGGCGCGCGCTCCTGCCGGTACCAGTCGACCAGGGCGGGGACCGTCGCCCGCAGGGTCCGCCAGGCACGCACCCCGGCCGGGAGGGTGCCGAACCGCAGCAGCTCGTGCTCGGGTGTGTCCACCACCACCCGCAGGACGGCCGCCGGCAGCGCGGGCCGCACCTCGCACAGCGCGGCCAGGACGGCGGAGGCCTCCATGTCGACGGCGAGCGCGCCCTGGAGGTGCAGGGCGCGCCGTTCGATGCCGCGCACCACGTGGTCGGCGGTGTGGTGGACGCCGGTGTGCACGGTCAGGCCGCGCTCCTTCAGCGCCCGGGTGAGCCCCGGGCCGGAGTCGACCGGGTACAGGTGGCCCTCGGCGTCGCGCACGCCGTCGGCGGCCACCACGTCGCCGGGCAGGACGCCGGGGCCGACCGCGGCCCCGAAGCCGGCCACCACCACGGCGCCGTAGCCGGTGGGGGCGGAGCCGAGCAGCCGTCGGACGGCCGTCCCGGCGCGCCGCCGGCCGACCCCGGTGCGCACCAGTACCGGGGAGCCGCCGACCGCGCCGCGCCAGTCACCGCCGCGCAGGGCCCAGACCTCGGGGCCCAGGGCGCAGAGCACCAGCAGGGGCGCGGTGGTCACCGGGCCGCCCCGATCGCCGGGGCGCCGTCGGGCCGGCCCGTGCCCGGGGCGCCGTTGAGGTAGCGGCCGAGCGCGGTGACCGGGAAGACCAGCCGGTACAGGTGGTAGTTGATGGAGAAGTCCCACGGGAAGCCGGTGCCGGTGAACTGCGGCTCGTCCCAGGTGCCCTCGGGCAGCTGGGTGCGCACCAGCCAGTCCACGCCGCGCTCCACCGCCGGGTTGGCCCGGCCCTGCGGCCCCTCGCCGGCCGAGAGCAGCGCCATCAGCGCCCACGCGGTCTGCGAGGCGGTGGAGTCGCCGCGCCCGGCCCAGCGCGCCGGGTCGTCGTAGGAGCGCATGTCCTCGCCCCAGCCGCCGTCGGCGTTCTGCCGGTCCTCCAGCCACCGCACCGCCCGGCGGATCGCCGGGTGCTCGTCCGGGACGCCGGCCGCCACCAGGGCGGGCAGCACCGAGCCCGTGCCGTAGATGTAGTTGGTGCCCCAGCGGCCGAACCAGGAGCCGTCCGCCTCCTGGTTGCGCAGCAGCCATTCGACGCCGCGCCTGGTCCGGGGGTCGCGGGAGCGGCCGGTCTCGGCGAGCATCTCCACCACGTGCGCGGTGACGTCGGCGGACGGCGGGTCGACCACCTCGCCGAAGTCGCAGAACGGCAGCTTGTTGGGCAGCGTGCCGGTGTTGTCCACGTCGAAGGCGCCCCAGGCGCCGTTCTTGGACTGCATGCCGAGGTTCCACAGCACGCCCCGGTCCACCGCCGCGTCGACCTTGCCCGGATCGGGGTGGGCGACCCGGCGCAGCGCGAGCACCACCTCGGCGGTGTCGTCGATGTCGGGGTAGGTGTCGTTCTCGAACTCGAAGGCCCAGCCGCCGGGGGCGAGCCCGGGCCGCTTCACGGCCCAGTCACCGGGCTTGCGGATCTCCTCGCCGAGCATCCAGTCGACGGCGGAGACCAGCGCCGGGTGGTCGGCCGGCACCCCGGCGTCGACCAGGGCGATGGTGGCCAGGCAGGTGTCCCAGACCGGGGACTGGCAGGCCTCCAGCCAGCGCTTGCCGTCCTCGGTGTGCACGGTAAAGCGGTCGAAGGAGGAGAGCCCGGCCTTCACCACCGGGTGCTCCAGCTCGTAGCCCTCCAGGTGCAGGGCGATCAACGAGTAGACGGCGGGGGGCTGGATGCCGCCCCAGCAGCCGTCGGCCTCCTGCCGTTCGACGATCCAGCGGCAGGCCTGCGAGACGGCCAGTCGGCGCAGCGGGCGGAAGGCCCGGCGGTGGTAGGCGTGCAGCGCCTTGTCGAGGCGTTCGAAGAGGCCGTCCCAGGTGGTGGCGGGGGCGAGCGGCCGGTGGGGGTACGGGTCGTTCGGGTCGGTGTGCAGCTCGGTGAGCGCGAAGGGGGCCGGACGGACCGGGCGGTGGGACGAGACGACGGTCAGCGGGACGATGGTCTGGCGGGCCCAGCAACCGAAGGCGTAGATGTTCAGCGGCAGCCACTTGGGCAGGAAGATGATCTCGGGCGGCATCTCGGGCAGCCGGTCCCAGGGCCACCAGCCGAACAGGGCGAGCCAGATCCGGGTGAACACCCGGGCGGCCGCGATGCCCCCGGCGGAGCGGACGTAGCGCGCGGCGGCCAGCATGTGCGGGGCGTCCGGGTCGTCGCCGGCCAGCTTGAGCGCGACGTACGCCTCGACGGTGGTGGACAGCTCGGGCGGTCCGCCGTGGAAGGTGGACCAGGTGCCGTCCTCGCGCTGCTGGGAGCGGATCCACTCGGCGGTGGCGTGGGTCAGCTCCTCGGTGCGGATTCCGAGGAACTGGCGGAGCAGTAAGTCCTCGGCATCCATGGTGACGTTGGTCTCCAGGTCGCCCTTCCACCAGCCCTCGGACGACTGCAGGGAGAGCAGGTGGGTGGTGGCGCGGGCCAGGGCCTCCCGCGCGTCGGCCGGCCGCAGGTCCGCCCCACCGGCCGGCCGGAGCTGGTCGGTGTCCTCGGGCTGCCACCGCCCCGTGCCCAGCAGGGCCGGGGGGCGGTCGCCCACCGCGACCGGCTCGGGATCGTACTCAGGGTCGAGCCGGCCGTCCGCGGTTGCTGTCAACGTAACGTCACCTCTCTCGTACCACCACGAATTCGGCGAGTGCGACGAAGTGCTCGCGCACCTCGTCGGTCATGGGCACCTCGTCCAGGGCGGCGAGGGCAGTCGTGTGCTGGCGGCGGGCTTCCTCCTGGGTCCAGGCGCGGCCGCCGGCCTCCTCGATCAGCGCGGCCCGGTCGGCGAGCTCGGGCTCGCTCTCCTCCCCGCGTCCCTTCGGGTCGGCCAGTTGCTCGGCGAGCCGGCGCGAGGCCGCTCCGCCCTCGGCCAGTGCGGCGGCCACCGGCAGGGACTTCTTGCGCTGGCGCAGGTCTCCCCAGTGCGGCTTGCCGGTGACCTCGGTGGCACCCCAGATGCCGAGCAGGTCGTCGACCGCCTGGAAGGCCAGGCCGAGGTGGTGGCCGTAGCGCTGGAGCGCGCCGGAGACCTTGTCGTCGGCGCCGGCCAGGACGGCGCCGATCGCCGAGGCGGCGGCCAGCAGGGCCGCCGTCTTGCCGCCCTCCATCTCCAGGCACTCCGCGACCGTGACGCTGTCGCGCTGTTCGAAGGCGACGTCCATGGCCTGGCCGTCGATCAGCCGGCGGGTCGCCGTGGTGAGCAGTCGGACGGCACGCGCGGCGTCGGTGGCGCTGGCGCCGCCGGTCACCGCGGCGTCGAGCAGCACCTCGGTGCCGAGCGTCGCCAGGGCGTCGCCGACCAGGATCGCCTGGGCCGGCCCGAAGACCGTCCAGGCGGTGGCCCGGTGCCGTCGGGTCTCGTCACCGTCCATCAGATCATCATGGAGGAGGGAGAAGTTGTGCACCAGTTCAACCGCGACCCCGCCGGGCACCCCCACCTCGGCCGCCGCGCCGGTGGCCCGGGCGGACAGCAGCGCCAGCGCCGGGCGCACGGCCTTGCCGCCGTCCCCCGTCACCGGCGTGCCGTCCCGGTCGATCCAGCCGAAGTGGTAGGCGGCGACGGTGTCCATGGGTGCGGCCAAACGGGCGACCGCGGCCCGTAGCGGCGGGGTGCAGAGCGTACGGCTGCGGGCGAGCAGCTCCGGCACCGAGACCGGTTCGGCGTGCGCCGTGCCTCCGACGGCGAAGCCGGTGCGTGACTCCACGTGCGTTCCCTCTCCCTCGTGGTGCCGGACCGCACGGGGCGGCCGGGTGCCGGCAGTGCGGCAGGTGTCGAATCGAGTGCCGGTGCCGATGGTGCCGGTGTCGGTGGTGCCGATATCAGTGGTGCCGGTGTCGGTGGTGCCGGTGCGGCCGGACGGGCCGCGGCCGGTGGTTGCGCCGATGCGCTCGACGGTACGCCCGTCGGCTCTGGCGGGCTCTCCGGCGGCGGAGCCCGCCGTCACCTGGGCCACCTCCCGTCGCCGCGGTCCACCGGCACCCGGGTGCCGGCCACGGCGAGCGCGGCGTCCGCCGCGGCGTGGCCGCTGCGCACGGCCCCTTCCATGGTCGCGGGCCAGCCGGTGGCCGTCCACGATCCGGCCAGCAGCAGGCCGGCGACGTCGGTACGGGCCGACGGGCGCAGCGCCCCGTTGCCCGGGGCCGGGTCGAAGGTGGCGGTGCGCTCCCGGGTGACGAAGAAGTCCAGCACCTCCGCCTGGGCCGCGGCCGGCAGCAGCCGGCCCAGCTCCGGCAGGTAGCGGCGGCGCAACTCGGCGACCGGGAGGTCGATCTCGTCCTGCGCGGCGGACTGCGACAGCGCCAGGTACTGGGCGCCCGGGTGGGCCCGGCCCAGCGGGGCGGCGGCCAGGCCGGAGTGCGCCGTGCGGTCGAAGACCCACTGGACCGGGGAGCCGAGCGCGGCGAAGAACGGCCGGCGCAGCACCTTGCGGTCGTAGATCACGTGCACGTTGAGGATCGGCGCGGTGCCGAAGCCGGCCAGCCGGTCCTGCCCGGGGATCGCGTTCGGCGGCAGCAGCGCGGCCGTGCTGTCCTGGGCGCCGGCCAGCACGACGGTGTCGGCGGTGAGCAGTTCCCCGCTCTCCAGCCGGACGTCGTGCTGCGGCGCGGCCGGCTTCAGTTCGGCCACCCGCGACCGCAGCAGCACCCGGACGCCGGCCCGCTCCAGCTCGGCGAGCGCCCGGTCGTGGTGGATCGTGCCGAGCGGGACGGCGGAGACGCCGATGTCCGAGGCGCCCGGGTCGGAGAGCAGACCGGTCTTGAACACCATCCCGGCGAGCGCCATCGACACCTGGTCGGCCCGGCCGTTCAGGGTGGCGACGCCGACCAGGTCCCACAGGGCGGCCTGGGTGGCGGCGTTCTGCCCGTTGCGGCGCAGCCACTCGCCGAAGGAGATCGCGTCCAGCTCCGGGTCGGCGAGGTCCAGCCGCCGCAGGGCGAGCGCGCCGCGGACCACCCGGGCGCGGTCGGCCGGGGACAGGTGCGGGTAGCGGGCCAGGCTGGCGGCCAGGTGCAGCGGGACGGGCAGGCCGGCCCGGCGCAGCCGCCCGAGAGCGCGCACCGGGGCGGCCTGCGGCCCGGTGACGGAGAGCACCGGGATGTCGAGGCGCTCCTGGAGGTGGACCAGCCGGGTGGCGCCGAGCCGCTCCAGCAGGCCGCGGTAGGCGGTGCAGCAGCGCAGGTAGACGTGCTGGCCGTTGTCGACGGTCAGCTCACCGCGCTGGAACGAGAAGGCCAGGCCGCCGAGCCGCGGCCGCCCCTCGGCGAGGGTGACCCGGTGGCCGGCCTCGGCGAGGCGCAGTGCGGTGGTGATCCCGGCCAGACCGCCGCCGACCACGACGGCGGCCGGGCGCGCGGCATCGGCTCGCCCGGTCATCGGCCCTCCCCCTCGCAGTCGGTGGACCGCCCGCAGGCGGTCGCTGAAGCCGGTACTCGTCCGGTCGGCACGGAACTACCCGCACGTGATTCCACGCTGACACAGCGTGACAGAACTGGTGTGAGAATCAAGAACGCCCCCCGGCGAGCCCGGAAAGCGCCACGTACGCCTTCTCCCAGCCCGGCAGGGAGACCCGGCCGCGCAGCACCGACTCCGGGTCGGTGGCGATCCGGCCGAGCAGCCGGTGGTAGATCCCGGCCATCGCGGCGGTGCAGGCGCGGCTGCGGCGGTCGAGCATCGGCAGCAGCCGCAGGCCCTCCTCGAAGGCCGCCTGGGCGCGGGCGGCCTCGAAGGCCACCAGGCCGGTGAAGTCCGCGCCGACCGGCGGCTCCGGCAGGGCGAAGCCCTGCTCGCAGCCGAACCGGACCAGGTCCTCGGCGGGCAGGTAGGTGCGGCCGTTCAGGGCGTCCTCGCGCAGGTCGCGCAGGATGTTGGTGAGCTGCAGCGCCAGGCCCAGGGTGTCCGCGTAGCGCGCCCCGAGCTCCGGGTCGTCGCAGCCGTAGACGCCCAGCGAGAGCCGGCCGATCGCGCCCGCCACGCAGCGGCAGTAGACCTTCAGCTCCTCGTAGGTCTGGTACTCGGCGCCCTTGAGGTCCATCTCGACGCCGTCGATCAGCTCGTCGAAGCCGCCGAGCGGGATCGGGAAGCGCCGGGCCGCGTCGGCCAGGGCGACCTTGATCGGGTCGGTGTCGTCCTCGGCGACGACCCCGGAGCGGACCTCGTCCACCAGTTCCCGGGTGCGCAGCAGTGCCTCGGCCTTGCGGTCGTCCGGGAGGTCGCCGTCCCCGATGTCGTCCACCCGGCGGGCCAGGGCGTACAGGGCCGACATGGCCAGCCGCTTGGGTTCGGGCAGCAACCGGATGCCGTAGCTGAAGTTGCGCGCCTGCAGTCCGGTGACTGCCTCGCAGTACCGGTACGCCGCCATGACCTGGGCCGACGCCAGTGGTGATACCGCCACTCGGGCGTTCACCTTCCCTTCGCGAAGATGGCCGCCGCCTTCGCTGCGAGGCGGCGCTTGTCAGGCTTCGCCTGCTGGGCGAGCACGTCGTACCCGGCGTCCTCGACGGCCGCCAGGGCCGCGTAGCCGCCTGCGGTGAATCCCGCCAGGAGCAGTCGAAGCCTCCCCCGAACCGTACCTACCAATGGTGCGCCGCGGTCGAGCAGGGTGCGGGCCCGCTCGACCTCGAAGGCGATCAGCTCGCGCACCGCGCCGTCGGCGGAGGGGGCGGCCAGGTCCGCCTCGGTGACACCGAAGCGGGCCAGGTCCTCGGCGGGCAGGTAGATCCGGCCGTGGGCGAGGTCCTCGGCCACGTCCTGGATGTGCTCGACCACCTGGAGGCCGCTGCACACGGCGTCCGAGAGCTCGATCCGCTCGGGGGTGGAGACGCCGGCGATGGCCAGCACGAGGCGGCCGACCGGGTCGGCGGAGAGGGTGCAGTAGCCGAGCAGGTCGTCGAAGGTCGCGTAGCGGGCGGTGGTCTGGTCCACCCGGTTGGCCTCGATCAGACGGCGGAACGGCTCGGGGGTCAGGCCGTGCCGGTCGACCAGCGGGACGAGCGCGTCCAGCAGCGGGTGGCGGGGCCGGTCGGCGCCGGCCCCGGAGCCGCCGGCGGTGCGCAGCGCGGTCTCGAAGACCCGGTCGAGGTCCTGCTCCAGTCCGTCGAGCAGGGCGAGCCGGAAGGCGGTCTCCTGCGGGGTCGGCGGGCCGGGCTGGGCCGAAGGGGTGGCGGGGGGCGTCCGCTCTACCCCGAGCAGGCGGGCGGTGGCGGCCGGGTCGGCCAGGTCGCCGTCGCCGGCGTCGTCGACCAGGCGGGCGAAGCCGTACACCGCCATCAGGTCGTCGCGCCAGGCCGCGGGCAGGAAGAAGGGGGCGACGGGGAAGTTCTCCGCGCCCGCCTTGTCCAGGGTCTGTCCTGCGGAACCGTTCACCGGCGTATCTCTGGGCTGGGCCGAAGCCGACACTGCTGTCACTCCCCCGTTCTACACCGCGTGGCACGACCGGCCCGACTCGGACACGCGTCCGAGCGCGGGGGCCACGCACGGCACACCGCCCCCGAGACCACCAGGCTGGCACGCCGGGGCGCGGCGGAAAAGAGCGCCCCGCCCCGGGCACCGCGCGCTCACCCCCGCGGCGGCGGGCCGGCCGGGACCGCGGGGCGTACGGACCGGGCCGCGGGCACGGTGAAGGGCCGGCTCCGGAAGTTCCGGAACCGGCCCCTGGGGTGTGACGGAGACTACGGTCGGTCGCCGCGCTCGTAGCGGCTGACGACCTCCTCGGTGGGTCCGTCCATGACCAGCTCGCCGGCCTCGATCCATATGGTCCGCTCGCAGACCTCGCGGATCGAGTTGTTGTCGTGGCTGACCAGGAAGACCGTACCGGCGGACTTGCGCAGCTCGTCGATCCGGCGCTTGCTGCGCTGCTGGAAGGCCTGGTCGCCGGTGGCGAGGGCCTCGTCGATCAGCAGCACGTCGTGGGTCTTCGCGGCCGCGATCGAGAAGCGCAGCCGGGCGCCCATGCCGGAGGAGTAGGTGCGCATCGGCAGGGAGATGAAGTCGCCCTTGTCGTTGATGCCGGAGAAGTCGACGATGTCCTGGTAGCGCGCCTTCACCTGGGCCGGGGTCATGCCCATCGCCAGGCAGCCGAGGATGACGTTGCGCTCACCGGTGAGCTCGTTCATCAGCGCGGCGTTGACGCCCAGCAGCGAGGGCTGGCCGTTGGTGTAGATGCCGCCCTTCTCGGTCGGCAGCAGGCCCGCGATGGCGGCCAGCATGGTCGACTTGCCGGAGCCGTTGGAGCCGATCAGACCGATCGCCTCACCCTTGTACGCGGTGAAGCTGACGCCCTTGACCGCGTGCACCTCGCGCACGCCGGCGGCACGCTTGCGGCTGATGATGCGGCTCAGCGCCGAGGTGGCGCTGCCCTTGCCGGAGCCGGCGCCGTGCACCTTGTAGACGATGTGCACGTCGTCGACGACGACGGTGGGCTCGCGGGCCACGTCCGTGTCCAGGACGGTGTCGCTCTTGCTCAGGTCGATGTCAGCCACGGCCGTACTCCTCCTCGGCCTTCCAGAAGAAGACGTATCCGACGACGAACATGCCCACGCCCCAGGCGAGGCCGTACGCCCACTGGTGCGGCGGGAGGGCCTGGTGCACCGGCTGGTGCGGGTTGTAGATGACCGGCGCGAAGGCGTGCCGCAGCAGGTCCATGTAGATCGACGCCGGGTTGAGCGACATCAGCGTCTGGATGTAGTGCGGCCAGTGGGTGATCTTGTCCTGGATGCTGAACATCACACCGGACAGGAACATCCAGGCGCGCATCACGAACGGGATCAGCTGGGAGATGTCGCTGGTCCGGGAGCCGATCCGGGCCATCACCAGCGAGATGCCGGTGTTGAAGAGCGTCTGCAGGAGCAGCGCCGGGATGATCAGCAGCCAGGTCCGGCCCGGGGTGATGCCGGCGGCGAGCACGGTGACGACCAGGACGACCATGGAGATCAGCAGCTGCTGGAGCTGGATCACGGTGAAGGCGATCGGGAGGCTGGCCCGGGGGAAGTGCAGCGCCCGGATCAGCCCGAGGTTGTCGGAGATCGCCCGGGTGCCGGCCTGCACCGCGTTCTGGGTGAACTGGAAGACGAAGACGCCGATGCAGAGCCAGGCGATGTAGGTGTTGTCCGGGAAGCCCTGCTTGCTCGCCAGGATCACGCCGAAGACCAGGTAGAACACCGCGCAGTTGAGCAGCGGGGTCACCACCTGCCACAGCTGGCCGAGCTTGGCGTTGGTGTACTGGGCCACCAGGCGGGCGGTGGCGAAGGCCCAGATGAAGTGGCGCCGGGCCCAGAGCTGCTTGGAGTAGGCGAACAGGCCGGGACGGGCACCGCTGACCGCCAGACCGTACTTGTCCGCAAGCTGCTTGGGGGTCAGGCCCGCGTCCACCCCTCTGGGGGCCGAGAGGCTGACGGGTTCACTCACTGTCGACACATTCGTCCTTCACGCGGGATCGGTCGGGGCGGCCGGTCGGCGAGGTCCGCCGGTGCACCGATGGGGATCCACTGGGATCTCGGGGGAGCCGGCCGGCGTGTGGGCACCGGCCGCAGCGATCGGGCATTCGATGCGGGTGCCATCGGATGCGATCAGATGATCGGTGGTCGGCCCAGCCTGGTCAGTCGCCAGACGGTACGCCACCGCATGGGCCGCCGCGGACCGCAGGGTTCGCGCCAGCCCGCCCGGAACCCGCCCCACCAGGCCTTCAGCGCCTCCGGGGAGGGGCGGCGGGCCAGGGTCAGCAGGAACCAGGTTCCCGGATAGAGAGGCACCAACAGGGCCGGAAGGTTCCGCCTCGCGAGCCAGACCCGGTTGCGGGCCACGTTGTGGAAGTAGGTCGCGTGGCGGGCCGGCGAGGTCGTGGGGTGGTGCAGCACCACGTCCGCCCGGTAGTCGATGGCCCAGCCGGCGTCCAGCGCGCGCCACGCGAGGTCGGTCTCCTCGTGGGCGTAGAAGAACTCGGCGGGCAGCTGCCCGGCCTGCTCGAACACCTTGCAGCGCACCGCGCTCGCGCCGCCGAGGAAGGTCGTCACCCGGGACGAGCGCAGCGGGTCGCTGGCGCGCAGCCGGGGGACGTGGCGGCGCTGGGTGACCCCGGTGTCCGGATCCGCGATCCGGAAGGCGACGATGCCCAGCTCCGGGTCGGCGGTGAAGGCCTCGCGCAGCAGGCGGGCCGAGTCGGTGCGCGGCAGATTCCCGTCGTCGTCCAGGAAGAGGACCGCGTCGACCTCCGCCCCGTCCCGGCCGAACAGCTCGATGCCGACGTTGCGCCCGCCCGGGATGCCCAGGTTCTCCGGCAGCTCGACGCTGCGCACGTCCTCCGGCAGCGGGGGCAGCTTCACGCCCTGGCCGACCACGGCCAGTTCGACCGCCGGGCCCTCCTGGGCGCGGACGGCCTCGATCAGGGCGTTGAGCTCGGCCGGCCGGTTGCCCATGGTGATGATCACGGCGCCGAGGCGGAAGTTCTCCGCGGTGGTCCCGTTCATCGCAGCCTGCTGGAGAGGACGATGCTCAGCAGGTGCAGCACGGTCTGGAGCATCGCGATCGCCGCCAGGACGACCACCGCGAGCCGGGTGAAGAGGAGTCCGCCGTGCACGGCATCCGCGACGCCGGCGGCCAGGACGAACAGCGAGGCCTCGACCGCGCCGACCAGGCGGTGGAACTTCAGGAAGGAGGCCGCCCGGCGGGCCCTGGCGACGGAGGACGACCGCGGCACCGAGGCGCTGTCCTCGACGGCCGTCATGCCGCTGCGCGCCCGGGCCACGTCCACCAGGTCGGTCTCGGACTTGATCAGGATCGCGCCGAGCGCGGCCAGGGTGCCGAGGAAGGCCCACTCCCAGTGCGACCCGGCGCCCTCGCGGTGCAGCAGGTCGGTGGCACGCAGGCCGAGGCCGGTCAGCAGGGCCGCCTCGGACATGTAGTGGCCGACCCGGTCCAGGTAGACCCCGGTGAGCGAGGTCTGCCGGCGCCAGCGGGCCACCTCGCCGTCCACGCAGTCCAGCAGCAGGTAGACCTGGATCAGCAGGGCGCCCAGGACGGCGCCCGCGATGCCCGGCACGACCAGCGCGGCACCGGCCAGGATGCCGGTGAACATCATCAGGTACGTCAGGCCGTTGGGCGTGATCGCCGTCATGGTGGAGAGCACGCGGGTGATCCGCAGCGAGATCTTCCGCATGTACAGGCGGCCGGCCCAGTGCTCGGCGCTGCGGCGCTGGAGCATGCCCTCCGGGTGGATCACCGCGCGCAGTTCCTCGATCGAGGGCCTGCGGCTCAGGTCCACCGGGGGCCGTTGGGCTCCCGCGGTGGAGGGGTCAGCTGTTGACGGCTTGGACATAGTCGGCGTACGCGTCCCTGATTGCGGAAGGGGAGAGGTCGAGGTGTTCGAGGATGGTGAAGCGCCCCGGTCGGGTGTTCGGAGCGTAGTGCACCGCTTCGGTGAACTCCGCCTCGGTGAAGCCGATCTGAGCGGCGGTCACCGGCAGTCCGTGGCTCGCCAGGCGCTCCACGATCAGACCGGTCAGCTCGCGCTCGCCCCGCAGGAAGCTGGCGAAGGCGGCGCCGAGGCCGACCTGCTCGCCGTGCTGGGCGGACCGCTTGGGATACAGCACGTCCAGGGCATGCGAGATCTCGTGGCAGGCACCCGACGAGGGCCGGGTGCTGCCCGCGATGTTCATCGCGATGCCGGACAGTACCAGGGCCTCGGCGAGCGCCGTCAGGAGGTCCTGGTCCTGGGTGCCGCCCGGGTGCCGCAGCAGGTTCTCGCCCGCCGAGCGGGCCATCGCCACGGCCAGTCCGTCCACCGGTTCACCGGTCACCGCGTGCGACAGCTCCCAGTCCGCGCACGCGGAGATGTTGGAGACGACGTCGCCCACGCCGGCCGCCACGAAGCGCGGCGGGGCCTGCCGGATCACGTCCAGGTCGACCACGATGCCGATCGGGCTGGGCACCCCGTAGGAGCCGCGCCCGGCGTCGTTGTCCAGGGTGGAGACCGGCGAGCAGATGCCGTCGTGGGCCAGGTTGGTGGCGACCGCGACCAGCGGCAGGCCGACCCGGGCCGCGGCGTACTTGGCGGCGTCGATGATCTTGCCGCCGCCAAGGCCCACGATCGCGTCGTAGTGCCCGCCGCGCATCGCCTCGGCCAGCCGCACCGCGCTGTCCAGGCTGCCGTCGTCCACGTTGTACCAGTCGGCTCCGGGCAGGGCCGGCTCCAGGCGACGGCGCATGGCCGAGCCGGAGCCGTTGCTGATCGCGACCGCGATCCGGCCCGAGGCCGACAGCCGCTGGTCCGCGAGGATGCCGCCGAGCGCGTCCAGCGCGCCCGGGCGGATCTCGACGAACAGCGGCGACGGAACCAGTCGGGTCAGTACCGGCACGCGATCTCCCGCGCCTTCGCCAGGTCGTCGTGGTTGTCGACCTCGACCCAGGAGACCTCGCCGATCGGCTGCACGTCGATCCGCAGGCCGCGGTTCACCATCTCCTGGTAGCCGTCCTCGTAGTACAGCTGCGGGTCGCGCTCGTAGGTGGCGCGCAGCGCGTCGGTCAGGTCGGCGGCGGCGGACGGGTTGATCACCGTGACGCCGATGTACTCGCCGGTCGCCTCGGCCGGCTCCATCAGCTTGGTGATGCGGCGCATGCCCGTGGCCGGGTCGACGATCACCTTCATCTCCTCGTCGGCGAGCTTCTTCACCGTGTCGAGGGCGAGCAGGATGCCGGGGGCGGTGCCGGACTCGGTCAGTCGCCGGTTGCCCTCCAGCATGGTCCGCTGGACGGAGACCGGGTGGACGGTGTCGCCGTTGGCGAGCAGCAGGCCCTCGGCGAACAGCTCGCGGGCGCACCACAGCGAGTAGGCGTTGTTCCACTCCTCGGCCTTGTCGTTCTCGACCAGGTGGAGCTTGACGCCGTACTTGTTCTCCAGGGCGTCCTTGCGGTCGTACACCGCCTCCTTGCGGTAGCCGACGACGATCGCGGCCTCGCGCAGTCCGACCTCGGCGAAGTTGCCGAGCGTGAGGTCCAGGACGGTCCGTTCCCCGTCGACCGGCACCAGAGCCTTGGGCAGGGTGTCGGTGTACGGGCGCAGCCGGCGGCCGGCGCCGGCTGCCAGAACGAGGCCGATCATGCGGGTCTCCTGATCCGTCGTGCTGTGCGCGGATCTGTGCCGGAGGTCGGCGGCGCCACCGGTTCGCCCGGACCGGCGTTCGACCGGGGCGGGCGGCGGCGCGCCGGTGCCGGCACAGATCCGGGCACCGTGTCGTATGTGATGGTAGGCGACCGGGGCGACCGGCCAGAACGCGCCCGTGGGCCCGGGGCGGCCGACAGGGCGGCCGACGGGGCGGCGGGCCCCGGGCGGCGGGCGGGGCGAACGGCGGCCGCGGTGGCGGTGGAGCGGCCCGGGGCGGCGGTGGAGCGGCCCGGGGCGGCGGTGGAGCGGCCCGGGTTCCGCACCGGCTCCACCGGGCCGGTCGAACGGGCTCCGAACGCGCGGCGAACGGTTCTGCGAATTCCGTGCCCCTTTCGGGGGCTTCCCGGATCCTTCTCTGGCCGGTTTCCGATTCCTCCGGGTCATGATCCGTCCGGTTGTGCGTGGGGCCCCTGGCGAGTGCCACCCATACGGCAGACTGGAGCCCGACGCCGGCGCCGGTGCCCCTGCTGTGTCCGCCGCACTCCACCCGGTGCGTCGGAGACACCCGATGCTCCCGTTGCTCCCGCTCCCGAAAGAGGCCCCATGCCCCAGAGTCTGCCGACCGACCCGACGCACTTCGCTGCCGAGATCGACACCGGTCTCGACGTGGAGACCGATGTCACGGTCGACCCCCGGGCCACCGGATCCGCCCCGGCCGGAGCCGAGATCCTGCTGGAACTGGTCGACGACGAGGGCGTCACGATCGGCACCGGCGAGAAGCTCTGGGCCCACCAGCAGCCGGGCCGTCTGCACCGGGCCTTCTCCGTCTTCCTGTTCGACCGCCAGGGCCGGCTGCTGCTCCAGCGCCGGGCGCTCGGCAAGTACCACTCCCCCGGCGTCTGGTCGAACACCTGCTGCGGCCACCCGTACCCGGACGAGCCGCCGTTCGTCGCCGCCGCCCGACGCACCGCCGAGGAGCTGGGCGTCGCGCCGGCGCTGCTGTGCGAGGCGGGCACCGTCCGCTACGACCTGCCGGACGAGGCCTCCGGGCTGATCGAGCGGGAGTGGAACCACCTGTTCGTGGGACTCGTCACCGCGCCGGTCGAGCCGGACCCGGAGGAGGTGGACGACTTCGCCTTCGTGACCGCGCAGGAGCTGCGGGAGCTGCGGGCGGAGCGGCCGTTCTCGGTCTGGTTCGAGACGGTCTTCGAGGCCGCGCTGCCGGGCATCCGGGAGATCGCCGGGCGGGACTGGTAGTCCCGGTCCGGCCGCTCCGGCCGTCGGCCCGGTCGTCGGCCCGGTCGTCGGCCCGGCCGTCGGCCCGGCCGGTCAGTGGCCGGGCTCCGGGGGGACGGGCAGCGAGGCCCAGATGACCTTGCCGCCCTCCCCCGTGTGTTCGACGTCGCACACCCCGCCGGCCTGCAGGGTGACGCTCTTCACCAGCAGCAGGCCGCGCCCGCCGGTGCTCGCGGTGTCGTTCTCCAGTGCCTTCGGCCGGTACGGATCGCCGTCCTCGACCGACACCCGCACCGAGGCCCGGCGCACCGACAGCTCGGTGACCACCTCGGGGGACAGCTCGGCGGCGTGCGTCACCGCGTTGCTCACCAGCTCCGAGACGATCAGCAGCAGGTCGTCCACCAGCTCCTGGTAGCGCACCCCGGTCATGCCCTGGGCCAGCAGACGGTCCCGCACCGCGTGCCGGGTGAGCGGCACCGAGGCCTCGGTGGCGGGCGCCGGGAAGCGCCACACGCCCTCGGCGGGGCCTCCGGAGACCGTGGCCCCGCCCCGGCCCTCCATCCGCCTGTCGCGTCTCGGTTCGGCCTTCGCCGCTCCGCTGATCTGCTCCACGTCCAGCCGCCCTTCGTCCGCGACCCGGGAATCAGGCGATCCGCTTCATGGCGCCCTCGGTCCACAGACGCTACGAGAGCCGTCGCGGCGGCCGTGGCACCGTCGACAAGTTGCCCGTGTCGGACCGGTTCCGGCCGCAACCGACCGCGGCCGGTGCGGGAGTCGACCGGTTCCTTCGCGGACGCCACCGGTTCGGGCCGGATTCGAGCGCGTTCCCAGGCCGTACCAACCTGTGCGGGCCGCGTTCCGGGCCGTGTGCGGGCGGTGCGGGCCGCGTTCCGGGCAGGCTCCTGGCTCGCCGCGGGCGCGGTACGGCCCGGGCGAAGCGGCCCGCGGGGGCCGGACGGGCCTCGGACCAGGATGTCCGGTGGCCCCGCCCCGCGGAAGCGCAGGTGAGAAGCACTCCAGAACCCTGGTAATGTTCTCTCTGTCGCCGAGGGGACGAGGAAAAATCCCCGAAGCACACACCCGGTCCGGGTGGCGGAATGGCAGACGCGCTAGCTTGAGGTGCTAGTGCCCTTTATCGGGCGTGGGGGTTCAAGTCCCCCCTCGGACACAGCCGAATTCCCCGTGGGAGCCGAAAGGCACCCACGGGGAATTTCGTTTTTTCGGGCCGCCCCTTTCCCGGGCGGGCCCCGGTCGCCATCCCCGGCCACCACCCCTTCCGGGCACTGTGGCCTCGGCCTCCTCGCCGGTCCGCACCGGCCCGGACGCCGGACACGAGATGGCAACAATCGGACGGTTTGAGCTTCCTCTGAGGTATTCGCCCGTTTTCGGAACATAGGCTGCTCTCCGTTTGTCCGAAATACCGACTCAAAATCGCAAAAACACCGACACCACCCGATGAACCACGAGCGAGAGGACCGATACGTTGAGTGAGCCCGAATCGTCGACGGCATCACACCAGAACTACCGCCGATCGCTCGGCACGATCAGCCTGACCGCGGTCGGGCTGGGGTCGATCATCGGCTCCGGGTGGTTGTTCGGCGCCGAGCGGGCCGCCAAGCTCGCCGGACCCGCCTCGATCCTCGCCTGGGTGATCGGTGCCGCGGTGGCGCTGACCATCGCGCTCACCTACAGCGAGCTGGGCTCGATGTTCCCCAAGGCCGGCGGCATGGTCCGGTACGGCCAGTACTCGCACGGGTCGCTGGCCGGCTACCTGGCCGCCTGGGCCAACTGGATCGCCATCGTCTCGGTCATCCCGGGTGAGGCCACCGCCTCCGTGCAGTACATGAGCTCCTGGCACTTCGGCTGGGCACAGGGGTTGTTCGACGGCAAGGAGCTGACCCTCAGCGGAGTGGCGCTGGCCAGCGTGCTGCTGCTCGTCTACTTCGCCCTCAACTGGTTCGCGATCACGCTGTTCGCCAAGACCAACACCGCGATCACCGTCTTCAAGGTCGTCGTCCCGACGGTGACCGCCGGTGCGCTGCTCTTCGCGCACTTCGACACCGCCCACTTCACCGACCACGGCGGCTTCGCGCCGAACGGCTGGAGCTCGGTGTTCACCGCCGTCGCGGTCTCCGGCATCGTCTGGGCCTTCAACGGCTTCCAGTCCCCGCTCAACCTGGCCGGCGAGGCCCGCAACCCCGGCAAGTCGCTGCCGAAGGCCGTCATCGGCTCGATCCTGATCGCCCTGGTGATCTACGTCGCGCTGCAGATCGCCTTCCTCGGCGCCATCCCCGGCGGCGACCTGGCGAACGGGTGGAGCAACCTCTCCTACACCTCGCCGCTGGCCGACCTGGCCATCGCCTGGGGCCTGAACTGGCTGGCGATCACGCTGTACGCGGACGCCTTCATCTCGCCCTCCGGCACCGGCATGATCTACGCCGCCACCACCTCGCGCATGATCCACGGCGTGCAGGAGAACGGCCACCTGCCCAAGATCTTCGGCAAGGTCGACGCCAAGACCGGCATCCCGCGCCCGGCGCTGGTGCTCAACCTGGTGGTCGCCTTCCTGTTCCTCGCGGTCTTCCGCGGCTGGGGCTCGCTGGCCGAGATCGTCTCGGTGGCCACCGTGATCTCGTACATCACCGGCCCGGTCGCCGTGATGGCGCTGCGCCGCCTGGCCCCGGACCTGCCCCGGCCGGTCCGGCTGCGCGCCATGCCGGTGATCGCCCCGGTCGCGATGGTGTTCGGCTCGCTGGTGCTCTACTGGGCCCGCTGGCCGCTCACCGGCAAGGTCATCCTGCTGATGGCCGCCGGCCTGCCGATCTGGGCCTGGTACGAGCTGCGCAAGCCGTTCGCCGAGCTGAAGCCGCACCTGAAGGCGGGCGCCTGGATGGTCGCGTACCTGTTCGTGATGGCCGGCGTCTCCTGGGCGGGCAGCGCCGACTTCGGCGGGCACGACTACCTGCCGGAGGGCTGGGACCTGCTGATCGTCGCCGCGATCGGGCTGGCGTTCTACCGCTGGGGCGTCGCCAGCGCCTGGGCCAACCCCTCGCTGGCCGCGGTCCGCCAGGAGATGGCGGAGGAGGCGCGGAGCGCCGCGCCGGACGACGCCGCGGAGCCCTCGCGGGTCTGAGGCGCCTGAGCGCGTGAACTCACGGTGAAGGGCCGGTCGGAATCCTCCGACCGGCCCTTCGGCGTTCGCGGGGACCGTGCGCGGTGCGCACCGTTCCCGGTGCGCTCCGTTCCCGGTGTACGTCCATTCTGCCGTGGCGGGCACCCCCCGGTCACCGTCTTCGGGGATGATCTTCGTCGCGGTTTCCGCGCCTAGCGTGGTCGCGGGCGGTCCTCGACGGGAGGACCCGGGCAGGGAGCGTCGTCGACGTGACGGAAGCACAGCAGTACGGTCAGGATCCGGCCCTCGTGCGGGAACTGACCGGAATGATGGCCGAGGACGGCGCGGCCGCCCGGCTGGCGAACAGCCCCGACCTGGCCGAGCAGGCGGCCTGGCGCCGGCTCACCGCCCGGCACGGGGACCGGCTCGCGGAGATCATGGCGGCGCACGGCTGGCCGACCGAGCGCACCGTCGGCCCCGAGGCCGCCCGGGCGGCCTGGCTGGTGGCGCAGCACGCGGACCGGCAGCTCGACGTCCAGCGGCAGGCCGCGGCGCTGATGGGCGTGGCCGTCGCCAGGGGCGAGGCGAGCGCCCGCGACCTGGCCTTCCTCCAGGACCGGCTGGCGGTCAACGAGGGCCGGGAGCAGCGCTACGGGACGCAGATCGGCGCGGTGACGGACGGCCGCCCGGTGCCGTGGCCCTGCGAGGAGCCCGAGCGGCTGGACGAGCGGCGCGCCGAGGTGGGCATCGAGCCGTTCGACGAGTACACCGCGCGGTTCGCCCCGAAGTAACCGTCACGTCCGCCGGGCGGGATTGACTCTTGCGCGCGGCCGTCCGCGCCGCATTGACTGGCCTCCGACCAGCGCTGCTGGTCAAGGGTCGGCTGAGTGGACGAGAGGACGATCGGTGCGGCAGTACGCGCAGTACCCGGAGCACGGCGACCAGTACATCGACGGCGAGTGGCGGCCCTCCGGTGACACCAGGTCGATCACCGTGCTGAACCCGGCGACCGAGCAGGTACTGGCCACGGTGCCGGCCGGCGGTCCGGCCGACGTCGACGCGGCGGTGACGGCGGCCCGCCGGGCGGCCCGGAGCTGGGGCTCCACCGCCCGCGAGGAGCGGCTGGCCCTGCTGACCCGGCTGCGGGACGGGATCGCCACCGCGCAGAACGAGATCACCGAGACCGTCGTCGCCGAGCTGGGCTCGCCGGTCGGCTTCGCCGGGGCCGTGCACGCCGGGCTGCCGCTCGCCGTGGCGACCTCCTACCTGACCCTGCTCGCCGAACACCCCTTCGAGGAGCGGATCGGCAACTCGGTGGTGCACGCCGAGCCGGCCGGGGTGGTCGCGGCGATCACGCCCTGGAACTACCCGCTGCACCAGATCGTGGCCAAGGCCGTCCCGGCGCTGGCGGCCGGCTGCCCGGTGGTCCTCAAGCCGGCCGAGGACACCCCGCTGGTGGCCCGGCTGTTCGCCCGGCTGGTGCACGAGGCCGGCTTCCCGGCGGGCACCTTCCACCTGGTGACCGGCACCGGCGCGGTGGCGGGCGCGGCGCTCGTCGGGCACCGGGAAGTGGACCTGGTCTCCTTCACCGGCTCCACCGCCGTCGGCCGGCAGATCGCCGAGACGGCCGGCCGGGGGCTGAAGCGGGTCTCCCTGGAACTGGGCGGCAAGTCGGCCAACGTGGTGCTGCCGGGCGCCGACCTGGCCCGCGCGGTCAAGGCCAACGTCGCCAACGTCTTCGCCAACTCGGGCCAGACCTGCAGCGCGCTGACCCGGCTGCTGGTGCACGAGGACCAGTACGACGAGGCGGTCGCCCGGGCCGAGGAGCTCGCCGCCCAGTACCGGCCGGGCGACCCGACCGACCCGCGGACCCGGATCGGCCCGCTGGTCAACGCCAGGCAGCTGGACCGGGTGCGCGGCTACATCGACGGCGCGCTGGCCGAGGGCGCCCGGCTCGTCGTCGGCGGCTCGGAGCCCGTCGCCGAGCTGCCCACCGGCTACTACGTCCGCCCGACCGTGCTCGCCGACGTGACCCCGGAGATGACGGTGGCCCAGGAGGAGGTCTTCGGCCCGGTCCTGGCGATCCTCCGCTACCGCGACGAGGACCACGCCGCCGAACTCGCCAACGGCACCCCGTACGGCCTGGGCGGCGGCGTCTGGGCCCGCGACACCGACACCGCCGCCGCCTTCGCCCGCCGCCTCGACACCGGCCAGGTGGACCTCAACGGCGGCCGCTTCAACCCGCTCGCACCCTTCGGCGGCTACAAGAACTCGGGCCTCGGCCGGGAGCTGGGCCGCCACGGGCTGGAGGAGTTCCTCCAGTACAAGTCCCTGCAGTACTAGCCGCACCGGGCCGTCGCCCGCGCCCGGGGAGGTGGAGGCCGGGCGGGGCCGGAGGCCGGGCGGTGGCCCGGCGAACGGCTGGCAACTGACAACTTTCAGATTTCAGCGAACAGATGACAGATTTCGAAATCTGTCATCTGTTCGCCGTCTGCCGTCCGCCGTCAGGCCAGGTCGACGCCCGGGTAGAGCGGGTACGGGGCGAGCAGGTCGGCGGCGCGCTTGGCGGTGGCGTCGCGGAGGGCGGCGTCCAGGCTGTAGGCGGCCTTGGACGGGGAGCCCTTGGCCGTGGTGGTGGGGGTGGTGGCGCTCAGGACGGTGTGGATCAGGTCGGCGATCTCGTCCATCTCCGCGGTGCCGAGGCCGCGGGTGGTGAGGGCCGGGGTGCCGAGGCGGACGCCCGAGGTGTACCAGGCGCCGTTCGGGTCCAGCGGGACGGAGTTGCGGTTGGTGACGATGCCCGAGTCGAGCAGGGCCGCCTCGGCCTGGCGGCCGGTCAGGCCGTAGCCGGAGACGTCGGCGAGGACCAGGTGGTTGTCGGTACCGCCGGTGACCAGCTTGCCACCGCGGCGCAGCAGGCCCTCGGCGAGCGCCTGGGCGTTGGCGACGACGGCGCGGGCGTAGGCCTGGAACTCGGGGCGGCGGGCCTCGGCGAGGGCGACCGCCTTGGCGGCCATGACGTGCGAGAGCGGACCGCCGAGCACCAGCGGGCAGCCGCGGTCGACGTGCTCGGCCAGTTCGGACTGGCACAGCACCATGCCGCCGCGCGGGCCGCGCAGGGACTTGTGGGTGGTGGTGGTGACGATGTGGGCGTGCGGGACCGGGTCGTGGTCGCCGGTCAGCACCTTGCCCGCGACCAGGCCGGCGAAGTGCGCCATGTCGACCATGAGGGTCGCGCCGACCTCGTCCGCGATCTCGCGCATCCTGCGGAAGTTCACCAGGCGCGGGTAGGCGGAGTAGCCGGCGACGATGATCAGCGGGCGGAACTCGCGGGCGGTCTCGCGCAGCGCGTCGTAGTCGATCAGGCCGGTGGCCGGGTCGGTGCCGTAGCTGCGCTGCTCGAACATCTTGCCCGAGATGTTGGGTCGGAAGCCGTGGGTGAGGTGGCCGCCGGTATCCAGGGACATGCCGAGCATCCGCTGGTTGCCGAGCTCCTGGCGCAGCCGCGCCCAGTCCTCCTCGGTGAGGTCGTTGACGTTGCGCACCGCGGCGCGCTCCAGGGCCGGGCTCTCGACCCGCTGGGAGAGGACGGCCCAGAAGGCGGTGAGGTTGGCGTCGATGCCGGAGTGCGGCTGGACGTAGGCGTGGTCGGCGCCGAACAGTTCGCGGGCGTGCTCGGCGGCGATGCTCTCGACGGTGTCGACGTTGCGGCAGCCCGCGTAGAAGCGGCGGCCGACGGTGCCCTCGGCGTACTTGTCGCTGAGCCAGTTGCCCATGGTGAGCAGGACCGCCGGGGAGGCGTAGTTCTCGCTGGCGATCAGCTTGAGCGAGGCGCGCTGGTCCGCCAGCTCCTGGCCGATGGCGGCGGCGATCCGGGGTTCGACGCCGGCGACCACGCCGAGGGCGCTGCGGAAGGCGGTGTCGGCCGCGGCGGAGGCGGCGGTGTGGGGCTGCTGGGCCATGGCGGTCTCCTGGTGGGGATGCGGGGGCCCAGGCGCTCGGCAAGTTCACGTGAGGATTCACGGGGCCGCTTCCCGATGGTTGATTCCATCCCTACGCGCCAGTTGCGGCCCACCGGGATCGTACCAACACCGGAGGGACTGTGGCGGAGGTCTCAGAATGCGGAACGGGCGGTCCGCTATGTTCCGCTATGTCCGTTCTTTTGCAACGCCGGTGTTTCGGCGAAATGAAGCCGCCACATATCCCGAAACAGTTCCGCAGGAATGACCCGAACGACCGTCGAAGGTGATTTGCGGAACCTCGGACGCATCCGATCCAATGGCGCTCGAACGGCTGCCGGGAAAACCCCGGTACGCCGTACCGGAAATGCACACCAGCGCACCCTCACCCATGGGGCGGCGGAGAATTCGGGGGTTACGCCTCATGGCAGCGGTCGACACCGTCCCAGGCACCACGGCCGGGCCCGCGCCCGCCGCCGACCCCGGCCTGCTCCGCCGGATCCTGCGGGACCGGGTCGGCGCCGCCGCCCTGGCGGTGGTGGTGCTGTTCCTGCTGCTCGCCCTCGGCGCCCCGCTGGTCGCCGCGCTGTACGGGAAGAACCCGGTCGACCACTACGGCCAGAACGTCCCGGGCCTGCTCAGCGACAGCGGACTGCCGATGCTGCCGAACGGCGGGATCTCCGGCGACTTCTGGTTCGGCCTGGAGCCCGGCCTCGGCCGGGACGTCTTCACCCAGCTGCTGTACGGCATCCGCACCTCGCTGCTGATCGCCTTCGCGGCCGCCGCGGTGACCACCACCCTGGGCGTGCTGGCCGGCGTCGCGGTCGGCTACCTGGGCGGGATCACGGACCGGCTGTTCGGATTCCTCGCGAATGTGCTGCTGGCCTTTCCCACGCTGCTCCTGCTGCTCGCGCTCAGCCCGGTGATCCAGTCCCGTTTGGTCGACCCGGGCACCGCGGAACCGGAGTGGATGCAGTTCCTGGTGCTGATCCTGGTTTTCTCGGCGTTCGGCTGGATTCCGCTCGCGCTTTCCCTGCGGGCCACCGTCCGCTCACTCCGGGAAAGGGATTTCGTGCAGTCCGCACGGGCCCAGGGCGCCGGCCGGTTCCATGTCGTCGTCCACGAACTTCTGCCGAATGTGCGCTCGCAGCTGCTGGTGCACGCCACCATGGCGGTGCCGACCTTCGTGGCCTCCGAGGCCGCGCTGTCCTTCCTCGGAGTCGGCATCACCGAGCCGGTCCCGGACTGGGGGCGGATGATCGCGCGCGGCTCCGAGGTCTTCCAGGCCGACCCCACCTACATGGTGTTCCCCGGCGTGGCGCTGCTGCTGTTCGTCATCGCCTTCAACCTGCTCGGCGACGCCGTCCGGGACGCGCTGGACCCGCGCGCCCGCACTGCCCGCTGAGCCCCCTCGCCTCCTCTCATCCATCAACCCGAGCCCGCCCCGGCACGATCCGCCGGGGCAAGGAGAGATTCGCCATGCGCTGGACCAGACCGTCCCTCGCCGTCATCGCCACCGCCCTGCTGGCGACCTCCTGCTCGGCCGGCGCGGGCAGCACCACCGGCTCCGGCGGCGCCGCCGGGGCCTCCGCCAAGGAGACCTCCCCGCTGACCGCCGTGCTCGGCAGCGAGCAGGAGAGCGCCGGCCCGGCCCCGGCCGTCCCGGGCGCCCGCGCGGGCGGCACGGTGAACGTGTACAACAGCGTGGAGTTCCGCCACCTCGACCCGCAGAAGGTCTACGCGGGCGCCACCTACAACGCCTCGCTGCTCTGGGGCCGCCAGCTGACCCAGTACCAGGTCGTGGACGGCAAGGCCAAGCTGGTCGGCGACCTGGCCACCGACACCGGCACCCCGGCCGACGGCGGCCGCACCTGGACGTACCGCCTCAAGCCGGGCGTCGCCTGGGAGGACGGGCAGCCGATCACCGCCCAGGACGTCAAGTACGGCATCGAGCGCACCTTCGGCAAGGGCTACGAGGTCGGCCCGCCGTACTGGCCGCAGTGGCTCACCGGCGAGGCCGGCTACGAGGCGGCGCGCACCAAGTACGCGGGCCCGCAGGCCGGCGACCTGGACGCGATCGAGACGCCGGACGAGCGCACGATCGTCTTCCACTTCCCGCAGCCGCAGGCCGACGTCCCGTACATGGCCGCGCAGTCCTCCTCCTCCCCGGTGCGCCGGGACAAGGACACCGGGACGGACTACGACCGACTGCCGTTCGCGACCGGGCCGTACCGGATCGTCGAGCACGTCCAGAACACCCGCATGGTGCTGGAGCGCAACCCGGCCTGGAAGCCCGAGACGGACCCGATCCGCAGCCAGTACCCGGAGAAGTTCGTCTTCACGTACGGCAAGGAGGCGCTCAACCTCAACCAGGAGATCCTCTCCGGACGGGACGGCGGCGCCAACGCCACCACCGCCTCCGACACCCTCTCCGCCGAGCTGTACCAGACCACCGACACCGACCCGAAGGCCAAGGAACTGGTGGTCTCCGGGCGGCAGGGCGCCTTCGTCACCCAGCTGATGATCAACAACGCGCGGGTGCCGGACGTCGAGGTCCGCAAGGCGCTGCACCTGGCCTACCCGCGCCAGCAGGCCCGCCAGGTCCAGGGCGGTGCCCGGACCGGCGAGCTGGCCACCACGCTGAGCTCCCCCGCGCTGATCGACTACCAGAAGTACGACCTCTACCCGGCCAGGCCCGAGGGCGACCCGGAGGCCGCCAGGGCCGCGCTCGCCAAGGCCGAGCAGGCGCCCGGGAGCCTGACCTACGCGTACCGGAACACCCCGACCGGGCAGCGCGTCGCGCAGGTGCTGGTCGAGGGCTTCGGCAAGGCCGGGATCACCGTCGTGCCCAAGCCGGTCGACCCCAAGGCCTTCCTGGACGAGGTGCACCGCACCGACTCCCCGTACGACCTGTTCGAGGAGACCAGCTCGGTCGACTGGCCGACCCCGTCCACCCTCGTCCCGTTCTCCTTCGACGGCCGGGCCGGCAGCGACATCAACTCCGCGCGCTACCGCAACCCGGAGGTCGACAAGGAGATCGACCGGATCAACCAGATCGGCGAACCCCGCGCCAAGGCCAAGGAGCTGTACGCGCTGGAGCAGACCGTGATGAAGGACCTGCCGGTGCTGCCGTTCGCCTACCCGACGGTCAACCAGCTGCGCGGCAGCAACGTCGGCGGGGCGTTCGTCCACCCGATCTACGGGACCGTCTCGCTGGCCTGGCTGTACCTGAAGTCCTGAGTGCCGGGGCCCGCTCCCGTTCCCCGGGTTCCCCGGGTTCCACGGCGGAACGGGGGCGGGCCCCTTCCCCCTCCCCTCTCGCGCCCTCCCCTCTCGCCCGCTCCCTCTCGCCCGCGTCCCGCTCAGCTGCTCGCCCTTCGCGCGCCTCCCCCGTCACGTCGACCCCGGATCGGCCATGCTCTCCTTCGTCCTGCGGCGGACCGCCCAGGCCCTCGCGGTCCTGGTCGCGGTCTCCGCCGCCGCCTTCGCCCTCTTCTACGCCGCGCCCGCCGACCCGGCCCGCGCCGCCTGCGGCCCGCGCTGCGACAGCGGGCAGGTCGCGGCGGTGCGCCAGAGCATGGGCCTGGACCAGCCGCTGCTCACCCAGTACACCGACTACCTGGTCGGAGTGGTCGCCGGGCGGGACATCGGCGACGTGGACGGCTCGACCATCCACTGCGACGCCCCCTGCCTCGGCTACTCCTACCGGCTGCACCAGCCCGTCACCGAGGCACTGGCCGACCACCTGCCCGTCACCCTCTCGCTGACCGCCGGGGCGCTCGCCGTTCTGCTGGTGTTCGGTCTCGGCACCGGGTTCGTCTCCGCGCTGCGGCACGGGCGGCGGACCGACCGACTGCTCTCCGGCTTCACCCTGGTCGGCGCGAGCGTGCAGATCTACTTCCTCGGGTACGTCGCGCAGTGGCTGCTGGTGTACTCCACCGGGCTGCTGCCGCTGCCCTCCTACACTCCGCCGGCCGACGACCCGGCCGCCTGGGCGGGCGGGATGCTGCTCCCCTGGTTCGTCCTCGGCTTCGTCAACTCGGCCGTGTTCGCCCGGCTTTCGCGCTCGCAGCTGCTGGAGACGATGAACGAGGAGTACGTCCGCACGGCCCGCGGCAAGGGTCTGGGACGGCTGCGCGCCCACCTGAAGTACACCTCGCGCGGCGCCGCCGGGCCGCTGGTGCAGCTGATCGGGCTGGAGGCCGGGGTGCTGCTCGGCGGAGCAGTGATCACCGAGACGGTGTTCGGGCTGAACGGGGTCGGACGGTTCGCCGCGGAGGCCGTCGCCGGGCAGGACCTGCCCGCCGTGGTCGGCGCGGTGCTGCTGGCCGCCTGCTTCATGGTGCTGTTCGTCGCGCTGGCCGACCTCGCGGTCGCCTGGCTCGATCCGCGTGTGCGGCTGAGCTGATGGGGAGTCCTTCGATGAAATCCACTGTTCCTGGGGACGGCGTGCGGCACGAAGGGGCGAAGGGCACCGCGGCGGGGAGCGACGAGCCGGTGCTGAGCGTCCGCGACCTGACCGTCGCCTTCGCCGACCCGCGCGGCGGCGCACCCGTGACCGCCGTCCGGAACCTCTCCTTCGACCTCGCGCCGGGTGAAGTCCTGGGCCTGGTCGGCGAGTCGGGCTCCGGCAAGTCGACCGTCGGGCTCGCCGTCCTCGGTCTGCACGACCCGCGCACCACCACCGTCACCGGCTCGATCCGGCTGGGCGGACAGGAAGTCGTCGGTGCCGAGGAGTCCGCGCTGCGCGGGGTGCGGGGCGGACGGGCCGCGCTGGTCTTCCAGGACGCGCTCACCTCGCTCAGCCCCTTCCACGGCGTGGGTGCCCAGCTCGCCGAGATGTACCGGCTGCACCACCCGGGCACGGGCCGCGCCGAGGCGGGCCGGCGGGCAGCCGAGATGCTCGACCGGGTCGGCATCCCGGCGGCCCGGAGCCGCGACTACCCGCACCAGTTCTCCGGCGGCATGCGCCAGCGGGTGATGATCGCGATGGCGCTGATGAACGACCCCCGGCTGATCATCGCGGACGAGCCGACCACCGCCCTGGACGCCCGCGTCCAACGGCAGGTCCTCGACCTGCTCGGCGAGTTGCAGCGCGAGCACGGGACGGCGGTGCTGCTGGTCAGCCACGACCTGGGCGTGGTCGCCGGGACGACGGACCGCACGCTGGTCATGCGCGGCGGGGCCGGGATCGAGTCCGCGCCGACCGCCGAACTGCTGGCCGCGCCGCGCGAGCCGTACACCCGGGCCCTGGTGGGCGCGGCGCTCCGGCTGGACTCGGTGCCGGGCACCGCCCTGCCGACGGTCGACGAGCCGACACCCTCGCGGACGTTCCGGCCGCGGACCGTCGAGCGTCCCGAGCGCTGGCTGGTCGAGGTGGACGACCTGTCCGTGCACTTCCCGGGGCGCCGGCGCTTCCCCGGCCTGCGGGCCGAACCGGTCCGGGCGGTCGAGGGCGTCGGCCTGCGGATCGCCCCCGGCGAGACACTCGGGCTGGTCGGCGAGTCCGGCTCCGGGAAGTCCACCACCTCGCGGGTCCTGGCCGGACTGCAACGACCCACCGGCGGAAGGGTGCTGTACGACGGCCAGGACGTCACCCGGCCCGACCGGGAGCTCCGGAGGCGACTCAGCCGCGAGATCCAGCTGGTCTTCCAGGACCCGTACGCCTCGCTCAACCCGCGCCGGACGATCGGCCGGACCCTGGACACCCCGCTGCGCCTGCACACCTCGCTGGGCCCGGCCGAACGGCGGGCGCGCTCCGTCGAACTGCTGGAGCAGGTCGGGCTGGAGGCCGGGCACCTGGACCGCTACCCGCACGAGTTCTCCGGCGGGCAGCGCCAGCGGATCGGCATCGCCCGGGCGCTGGCCCCGCAGCCGCGGCTGATCATCGCCGACGAGCCGGTCTCCGCGCTCGACGTGTCGGTGCAGGCCCAGGTGCTCAACCTGCTGATGGAGCTGCGCGAACGGCTCGGCGTGGCGTTCCTGTTTGTCTCCCACGACCTCGCGGTGGTGCGGCACTTCTGCGACCGGGTGGCGGTGATGCACCGGGGCCGGCTGGTCGAGTCCACCGACCGGGACCAGCTCTTCGAGGCGCCGCACACCGCGTACACGAGGGAGCTGCTGGCGGCGGTGCACTGAGACGGTCCGGGCCGCCCGGCGAGTGGCCCGGCGGACGGCTCGGCGGACGGCTCGGCGGACGGCTCGGCGAGTGGCGTGGAAGTGAACGGGCAGGTCGTTCGCCGTTCGTTCGGCTGCGCCGGTCCGGCTCAAGACGCTAGCGTGCAGGCGATGTGACGTAGGAGACCCGAGCAAGGAATCACCAACCGAGGAGGCACATTTGTCGGACGACCTGCTCATCGCAAAGATCAACCACGGCTTCGATCACCTCGACGCCGACGGCGACGGCCTGCTCACTGAGCGGGACCACGTCCTGATGGGCCTCTCGGTGGCCCGCTCGCTCGGCCATCAGGAGGGTTCCGAGGCCGAGGCCGTGATAGTCCGCGCCTACCTGACGACCTGGCACGACCTGCACCTCGCCCGGCTGCCCGCCGGCACCGAGGCGATCACCCGTCAGCAGTTCGTCACCTCGACCGGCTCGCTCGCCGACGACCCCGAGGCCGCGCGCGAGATCCTCGGCGCGCTCGCCGAGGCCTTCCTCGCCGTCGCCGACGCCGACCGCAGCGGGACGGTGGACGCCGGTGAGTTCTTCGTCTTCCAGCGCGGCCACTTCGCCGGCCTCTCCCGCGACGACGCCGACGAGGCCTTCCGCCACCTCGACACCGACGGCGACGGCGTGCTCTCCGCCGCCGAGTTCACCACCGCGATCATCGAGTTCTGGACCAGCCGCGACCCGGACGCGCCCGGCAACTGGTGGACGGGCAAGCCGCCGTACGCCTTCTGAGCCGTACGGCGGACGGCCCTCCCCCGTGAGCCGGAAGCGCGGGGGGCGGGCCGCCGTTGACATCGTGGACGCCGTGGCCGTCACGACTGCTGTGAATGCCGTGGCCGCCGTCCGGGGCGGTGGTGGTGGGCCGGGCTCACCTCCGAGCGGACGGCTCCTTCACCGGACGGGCCGGACTCCCGGCGCGCGACGAGCCGCCCGAACGCCGGCTGACGCTCACCACCAGGCAGACGCCCGCCACCACGATCGCGCCGCCCGCGAGGGTCGGGCCGGTCAGCGGTTCGGCGAGGATCAGCCAGCCCAGCAGCACCGCGACCACCGGGTTCACGTAGGCGTAGGTGGCGACCAGGGTCAGCGGGGCCGACCGCAGCAGCCAGGCGTACGCGGTGAAGGCGAGCAGCGAGCCGAACATCACCAGGTAGGCGAGGGCCAGCCAGGACCGCCCGGAGATCGTTCCGAGATCCAGCCCGTGCTGCTCTCCACGGCCCAGTCCGATCACCAGGTCGCCGACTCCGCCGACCAGCATCTGGTAGGCGCTCGCGGCCAGCACGTTGTCGGGCATCGGGATCTTCTTGGTCGCGAAGGAGCCGGTCGCCCAGAGCAGGGTGGCAGCGATGATCATGATCACGCCGGTCGGCTCGATCGACCCGCCGATCGCGGGCGCCGACAGGACGCCGAGACCGACCAGTCCGAGCAGCACCCCGGCCAGCTCGGCGGGCCTCGGGCGCTCGCCGCCGACCGCCGTGAGCACCACCATCCACAGCGGGACCGCGGCCACCAGCAGGGCGGCCAGCCCGGAGGGGACGGAGGTCTCGCCCAGGACCACCAGTCCGTTGCCCCCGGTCAGCAGCAGCAGGCCGACCAGGGCGGAGGAGGCCAGCTGCCGCTTGGTCACCTTCAGGCCTGCCGGGCCCTGGCGCACCAGGAGGTAGCCGGTCAGCAGCAGGCCGGCGACGAGGAAGCGGGCGGCGGCGGAGAGGAAGGAGGGCATCGTCTCCACGGCGATCCGGATCGCGAGGTACGTCGACCCCCAGACGATGTAGACCACGAGGAGGGCCAGCCAGACCGCGCCGCCGAGGCGGGGCGCGCGGGCGGGGGCCGCCTCGGCCCTGACGGCGGCGTCGGTGGGGACGGTGGGGACGGCGGCGTCGGTGGGGACGGCGGCGTCGGTGGGGACGGCGGCGTCGGTGGGGACGGGGGCGTCGGTAGGGACGGGGGCGGGAACGCCGGGGGTGAGGCCGGGATCCGCGGCCGGTTGGGAGGGTGAAGCGGGCGATGTCATGGGTGTCCCCCTTGGACGGTGCTGGCCGAACATCCGACATGACAGCGCATGGACGGCCCGGTGCGCCAGTCCGTATCGGAACCCGGACTGCGGGACGTACGGTGGGCGATCCCCGACGAGGAGGTCGAACCCGTGCCCGCATCCGAGGAGTCCCTGCCGTTCTTCGTGTACGGCACCCTGCGCAGCGGCGGCCGCAATCACGCCGCCCACCTGGCCGGACGCTGCGCCGGGATCCGGCCGGCGGTCCTGGAGGGCGCCGCGCTGCACGAGGGCCCCGGCTTCCCGTACGCGGTGCCGGATCCGGCGCCCGGGCGCCGGATCCTGGGTGAGCTCGTCACCGTACGCCCGGGCGCGTACGCCGGAGCCCTGGACGCCCTGGACCGGCTGGAGGACTGCCGGGCGGACGGGACCGGGCTGTACGTGCGGCGGCGGATGGCGGTGCGGACGGCGGCGGGCGAGCTGCGGGACGCCTGGGTCTACCTCGCCGGACCGAGGGCCGAGGCACGGCTGCGGGAGCGGCCGGCGCTGATCGAATCGGGGGACTGGGGAGCGGCCGGGGGAGGAGTGGGATGACGGGTGGCGGATGACAACCGCCAGGTAGGCTGCCCCGGCCAATGAGATTTCCTGCTCATCGGCCCATCGAACGACGAGGAGCCACCCGGTGCCCGAGCTGCCACCCCCGATCACCGTCGTCGGGATCGGGGCCGACGGCTGGCCCGGCCTCGCCGACGGCTCCCGGGCCGCGCTGCGGGAGGCCGAGACCGTCGTCGGCGGCCCCCGCCAGCTGGACCTGCTCCCCCACGACGACGTCACCGCCGAGCGCGTCCCCTGGCCGTCCCCGCTGCGCCCCGCCGTCCCCGGACTGCTCGCCGCCCACGCCGGCCGCCGCATCGCCGTCCTGGCCAGCGGCGATCCGATGTTCTACGGCATCGGCCGCACCCTCGCCGAGACCGTCGGCGCCGAGCGCCTGCGCGTCCTGCCGCACCCCTCCTCCGTCTCCTACGCCTGCGCCCGGCTCGGCTGGCCGCTGGAGGCCACCGAGGTGGTCAGCCTGGTCGGCCGGCCGCTGGACGCCCTCTCCCTCGCCCTCCACCCCGGCCGCCGCCTGCTGGTGCTCAGCGCCGACGCCGCCACCCCGGCCGCCGTCGCCGAGCTGCTCACCGCCCGCGGCTTCGGCGGCGCCCGCCTGCGGGTGCTCGAACAGCTCGGCGCCCCCGCCGAACGCCACCTCGACGGCCCCGCCGACGGCTGGCCGCACCCGCCCGGCGACCCGCTGAACGTCATCGCCGTCGACCTCGGCGACGGCCCCCGCACCTCCCTCGTCCCCGGCCTGCCCGACGCCGCGTACGAGAGCGACGGCCAGCTCACCAAGCGCCACGTCCGCGCCGCGACCCTCGCCACGCTGGCCCCCTCCCCCGGCGAGCTGCTCTGGGACGTCGGCGGCGGCTCCGGCTCGATCGCCGTCGAGTGGCTGCGCGCCCACCGCGACTGCCGGGCCGTCAGCATCGAGCGCGACCCGGCGCGCGCCGAGCGGATCGTCCGCAACGCCACCGCACTCGGGGTGCCCCGGCTCCGCGTGGCGACCGGCCCCGCCCCCGCCGCTCTCGCCGAACTCCCCACCCCCGACGCCGTGTTCATCGGCGGCGGCCTCACCGCGCCCGGCCTGCTGGACGCCTGCTGGGCCGCGCTGCGCCCGGGCGGCCGGATCGTCGCCAACACCGTGACGCTGGAGTCCGAGGCGCTGCTCACCGAGTGGTACCGGCGCCACGGCGGGGAGCTCGTCAAACTCGCCGTCTCCCACGCCGTCCCGGTGGGCGGCTTCACCGGGTGGCGCCAGGCCATGCCGGTCACCCAGTGGTCCGCAGTCAAGCCCGAAACCCCTCAGGAGAACGCCTCGTGACCGTCCACTTCATCGGAGCCGGCCCGGGCGCCGCCGATCTGATCACCCTGCGCGGCCAGCGCATCCTGGCCCGCGCCGAGGTCTGCCTGTACGCGGGCAGCCTCGTCCCGCGCGAGCTGCTGGACGAGTGCCCGCCCGGCGCCCGCCTGATCGACACCGCCCAGCTCAACCTGGACCAGATCACCGCCGAGCTGGTCGCCGCCCACCGGGCCGGCCAGGACGTGGCCCGGCTGCACTCCGGCGACCCGTCCGTCTTCTCCGCCGTCGCCGAGCAGATGCGCCGCCTGGACGCGGCCGGCGTGCCGTACGAGGTGGTCCCCGGCGTGCCGGCCTTCGCCGCCGCCGCGGCCGCGCTGAAGCGGGAGCTGACCGTCCCGACCGTCGGCCAGACCGTCATCCTCACCCGGATCGCCAAGCGCGCCACCCCGATGCCCGAGGGCGAGGACCTCGCCACCCTCGGCCGCAGCGGCGCCCTGCTGGTGCTGCACCTGGCCGCCGGCTACGTGGACGACGTGGTCGAGCAGCTGCTCCCCCACTACGGCGCGGACTGCCCGGCCGCCGTGGTCGCGATGGCCAGCCGCCCCGACGAACTGGTGCTGCGCGGCACCGTCGGCGACATCGCCGAGCAGGTCAAGGCGGCGGGCGTGGTCCGCACCGCCGTCATCCTCGTCGGCCGCACGCTGGCCGCCGAGCAGTTCCGCGACAGCCACCTCTACTCGGCGGACCGCGAGCGCCCGCACGAGCCCTGCGGGGCGTGATGCGGCACGTCCTGATCCTCGGCGGCACCACCGAAGGGCGGGCGCTGGCCGCCGAGCTGGCCCCGACCGCGCACCGGGTCACCAGTTCGCTGGCCGGCCGGGTCGCCCAGCCGCGGCTGCCCGCCGGGGAGGTACGGATCGGCGGCTTCGGCGGACCGGAGGGTCTGGCCGACTGGCTGCGCACCGAGCAGGTGGACGCGGTGGTGGACGCCACCCACCCGTTCGCCGCCGGCATCTCCCGGAACGCCGCCCTCGCGGCCGCCGCCACCGCGGTCCCGCTGCTGGTGCTGCGCCGCCCCGGCTTCACCCGCGTCGACGGCGACCGCTGGCTCCCCGTCCCCTCCCTCGCCGCGGCGGCCGACCTGCTGCCCCGGCGCGGGGAACGGGTCTTCCTCACCGTCGGACGACAGGGCGTCGGCGCCTTCGCCCACCTGGACGGGGTCCACTTCCTCGCCCGCTCGGTGGACCCGCCCGAGCCCCCGGTACCGCCCTCGTTCGAAGTCCTGCTGGACCGGGGGCCGTTCACGATCCACGGCGAAGAGGCACTGCTGCGCCGACACGACATCGACGTCCTGGTCACCAAGGACAGCGGCGGCGCCGCGACCGCCCCCAAGCTGGCCGCCGCGCGCGGACTCGGCCTGCCCGTCATCATCGTGGAACGCCCGCCGGTCACGGAAGGCGTCCCGGTCGCACCGGACGTCCCCGGCGCACTGCGCTGGCTGGAGCACCTGGGCTAACCGGCCCGGGCGCTGGACGGCCCGGGCGCTGGACGGCCCGGGCGCTGCGGCTGCTCACCGTCGTGCTGTTGCCCGCTCGCCCGGTCGTGCCGCGGAAATTGCGGGGCGGCCCCGGTGGACGTCGGGAAGATGGCCCGATGACCGATGATCAGCGTACGCAGACTCCCCGCACCGCCGACGAACGCGCCACCCTGGCAGGCTTCCTGGACTACCAGCGCGACACCCTCGCGATGAAGTGCGCGGGCCTCACCGCGGAGCAGCTCCGCGCCCGCGTGCTGGAACCGTCCGGGCTCTCCCTGCTCGGGCTGGTCCGCCACCTCGCCGAGGTGGAGCGCAGCTGGTTCCGCAACGTCCTCGACGACGAGGGCCTGCCGGGCTTCTGGAAGCACCCGGACGGGTCCTTCGCCGAGTTCGACGCCGACACCGCCGACCCCGACGAGGCCTTCGCGATCTGGCGCCGGGAGTGCGACCACGCCCGGGAACTCGTGTCCGCCGCCGAGTCGTTGGACGTCCTGGGCCACTACGGCGACGAGGTCTTCTCGCTCCGCTGGATCCTCACCCACATGATCGAGGAGTACGCCCGCCACAACGGCCACGCCGATCTGCTCCGCGAGCACCTCGACGGCACCACCGGCGAGTAGCACCGGACGCGGCCGGACGACGAGGGAGCGAGCAGAGCGTGCGGACCCGCCAGAAGGAACGCGACACCCCCGGGCCGTCCGAGCCCTGGAACGAGATCGTCCCCGGGCTCTGGATGGGCGGGCACTACTTCACCCGGCCCGGCGGCGAGCTGGAACTCGCGATCGTACGGGCTGAGTTCGACCTGGTGGTCAGCCTGTTCACCCGTTCCGGGCACGGTCCGGCACCGGGGGTGGAGCACGTCGTCCGGGAGGTGCCCGACGCCCCGCTCTCCCCCGGTCAGCTGCTCGCCGTCCAGGAGGCGGCCGAGCTCACCGCGGCGGCCGTCCGCCGGGGCCGGCGGACGCTGGTGCGCTGCCACTCGGGGTACAACCGCTCGGGCCTGGTGGCGGCGCAGGCGCTGATCGGCCTCGGCCACGAGAGCGGCGAGGCGGTCCGGCTGGTCCGGGAACGGCGCTCGCCCTCGGCACTGAACAACCCGGTGTTCGTGGACTACCTGGACACCGGACTGGAGGTCGCCGTGCTGCCGACCGGCCTCAACGGGTGAGGCCGGTCAGTGACATGACGTTCCGTCCGGTTTCTCAGATGTCGCGGAAGGTCTCGATCTGGGCGCCGATGGAGTTGAGGCGCTCGGCGAGGTCCTCGTAGCCGCGGTTGATGACGTAGACGTTGCGCAGCACCGAGGTGCCCTTGGCGGCGAGCATGGCGAGCAGGATGACCACGGCGGGGCGCAGGGCCGGCGGGCACATCATCTCGGCGGCGCGCCACCGGGTCGGCCCCTGGACCAGCACCCGGTGCGGGTCGAGGAGCTTGACGTCGGCGCCGAGGCGGGTCAGCTCGGTCAGGTAGATCGCGCGGTTGTCGTACACCCAGTCGTGGATCATCGTGGTGCCGTGCGCGGCCGCGGCGATGGCGGCGAAGAACGGCACGTTGTCGATGTTGATGCCGGGGAACGGCATCGGGTGGATGGTGTCGATCGGCGCGGTCAGCTTGGACGGGCGCACGGTGAGGTCGACCAGCCGGGTGTGACCGTTGTGGGCCCGGTACTCGGGGGTGCGGTCGTAGTCGAGACCCATGCCCTCCAGCACGGCGAGCTCGATCTCCAGGAACTCGATCGGCACCCGGCGGACGGTCAGCTCGGAGGAGGTGACGACGGCGGCGGCCAGCAGGCTCATCGCCTCCACCGGGTCCTCGGCCGGGGTGTAGTCGACGTCGCAGGTGATCTGCGGGACGCCGTGCACGGTGAGGGTGGTGGTGCCGATGCCCTCGATCCTCACGCCCAGCTTCTCCAGGAAGAAGCAGAGGTCCTGGACCATGTAGTTGGGCGAGGCGTTGCGGATGACGCTGACGCCGTCGTGCCGGGCGGCGGCCAGCAGGGCGTTCTCGGTGACCGTGTCCCCGCGCTCGGTCAGCACGATCGGGCGGTCCATCGGGGCGCCCGGCTCGACCGAGGCGTGGTAGGCGCCGCCGGTGGTGGCGACCTCCAGGCCGAAGCGGCGCAGCGCGGTCAGGTGCGGCTGCACGGTGCGGGTGCCGAGGTCGCAGCCGCCCGCGTACGGGATGGCGAAGTGCTGGGCGCGGTGCATCAGCGGGCCGAGGAACATCAGCACGCTGCGGGTGCGGCGGGCCGCCTCGACGTCCATCGCCGCGAGGTCCAGCTCGGCGGGCGGGGTGAGTTCGAGGTCGCGGCCCTCGTTGATCCAGCGGCTCTTGACGCCGATGCTGGTGAGCACCTCAAGGATGCGGTAGACCTCCTCGATCCGCGCGACGCTGCGGATCGTGGTGCGGCCGGTGGTCAGCAGCGAGGCGCAGAGGATCGCCACGCAGGCGTTCTTGCTGCTGCGGACGTCGATCGCACCGGAGAGCCGGGTGCCGCCGGCGACGCGCAGGTGCATCGGGCCGGAGTAGCCGAGGGAGACGATCTCGCTGTCGAGGGCTTCGCCGATGCGGGCGATCATCTCAAGGCTGACGTTCTGCTTGCCCTGTTCGATGCGGTTGACCGCGCTCTGGCTGGTTCCGAGGGCCTCTCCGAGCTGCGCCTGGGACCAGCCGCGGTGCTGGCGCGCGGTACGGATGAGGGTGCCGATACGGGTGAGGTAGTCGCCTGTCACTCGCCAGACGATATCTCATGGTTGAGATGGCGACAGACCGGGGGTCCGGCGTGGTACTCCATTTGTCCGTTTCTCGCCCCGTATGGACGTCAGTTCTTCACATCACCAGGTGAGGTTGTCGCGCCGTCGTGACACTCGTGACAGTGTCACGGCCCGAGCGGCTCCGCCCGGCCGACGACGGTGCCCGCGCGGTCGATGCAGATGACGTCCACCGCGACCGGCGAGCCCAGCAGCACGCCGAGCGCCGTCGCCCGGGCCGCCTCGGCGACCAGATCCCCGAGCGGCACCCCGGCCGCCCGGCACAACTGCACCGCTTCCAGTGCGGTGTTGGCACCCGCGACCGCCCCGGCCAGCGCCTCGTCGGCCCCGCCCCGACGGGCCAGTTCGGCCAAGTACCCCTTGTCCACCTGGGAGCGCGCCGAGTGGAGGTCGAGGTGGCCGGCCGCGAGCTTGGACAGTTTGGCGAAGCCGCCCGCGATGGTCAGCCGGGGCACCGGGTGGCGCTTGAGGTACTTGAGCACGGCGCCGGCGAAATCGCCCATGTCCAGCAGCGCGTCCTCCGGCAGCCCGTGCTCCGCCACCGCGACCTTCTCCGAGGTCGACCCGGTGCAGCCGGCCACGTGGGTGCGCCCTGCCGCCCGGGCCACGTCCACCCCGCGGCGGATCGAGTCGATCCAGGCCGAGCAGGAGTAGGGGACGACCACCCCGGTCGTGCCGAGGATGGACAGACCGCCGAGGATGCCGAGCCTGGGGTTCCAGGTGGAACGGGCGATCTCCTCGCCGTGGTCGACCGAGATCTCCACCACCACGTCCCCGCTGCCACCGCGGGCGGCGGCCACCTCGGCGACCGCGTCCCGGATCATCTGCCGGGGCACCGGGTTGATGGCGGGCTCGCCGACCGGCAGCGGCAGGCCGGCCTTGGTGACCGTCCCCACCCCGGGACCGGCCCGGAACACCACCCCGGTGCCGGGCGCGCCGGGCCGTACGGTCGAGCGGATCAGCGCGCCGTGGGTGACGTCGGGGTCGTCGCCCGCGTCCTTGACCACCCCGGCCATGGCGGCGATGCGCCGGTCGGGGCCGGGCGCACCGGGCTTGCCGGGCGCACCGGCCGGCTCTCCGGCGACGGGGTTCGCGGCGGCGGCCGGCTCCTCGGCGGCGGTCAGTTCCTCGGCCGCGAGGGCGAAGGCGGGCTGCTGACCCTTGGGCAGGGTGATGACCACCGGGTCCGGGAACTCGCCGGTGAGCAGCGCGGTGTACGCCGCCTTGGTGGCCGCGGTGGCGCAGGCCCCCGTCGTCCAGCCGGGCCGCAGGCCGCTGCTCTTCAGCTGGCCGGCCCGGCCTCCCGCTCCGGCTCCCGCCTCGGCTCCCGCTGCGGCCACCTGCGCCCCGTTTCCGACGGCGCCCGCGCCGTCCTGCTCCGCTCCGGCGGCCACACCGGCCGCCGCCGCCGATTTTCCCCCACCGGGCCGGGTGGGACCCGACCGGGGTGGCGGCACCCGCGTCCCTGCGCGGTGCGGAGGAATCCCGAGCACGAGCCGCACGGGGCCGCTGCCCCGCGTTCCCGAAGAGTTCTCTGCGCGGGCCTCGCCCACCGTGCCTACCAGTGAGTAATCTGGCGGTCCGCCAGAAGCGGGTTCATGACAGACGTGGGCCCGGCCGGGGTCGAAGCGCCCCGCCGGGCCATCAGCATGTGGGGGTTTTTGTGGCAGGGATGAGTCGGCGTACGTTCCTCACCGGTACGTCGGTGGCCGCCGCCTGGTCGGCCTTGTCGCTGGGCGGCGCGCAGTTCGCCTCGGCCGCGGCGCGCGACCGGGCGCTGGCGACGACGGCCGAACGGGCGGTCAGGATCACCGGGACCACGCTGGAGCAGGTGGCCACCCCGGTCGGTACCGGTGGCTACAAGCGGCTGACGGCCGGACCGGGCTGGCCGCTGATGGTGCGCGGCGACCTGGCGTCGGCGACCACCGGACGGGACGACCGCCGGACCGGCCTCGCCAGCTTCGTCCAGTTCAGCGACCTGCACCTGGTGGACACCGAGTCCCCGGTGCGCTTCGAGTACCTGGCCAAGCTCAACGGCAGCGCCTACCGGCCGCAGGAGGCCCTGAACGCCCGCGGTGTCTCGGCCCTCGTCGAGCGGGTCAACTCGCTCGCCGGCGGCCCCTACACCGGGATGCCGTTCAGCATGGTGATGGCCACCGGCGACAACACCGACAACCACGAGCTCGCCGAACTCGACTGGTACCTCAAGGTCATGGGCGGCGGCCGGCTGGCCCAGAACACCGGTGACCCGAGCCGCTACGAAGGGGTGCAGAACTCCGGCAACGCGGCCTACTGGAACCCCGAACTCTCCTACAGCGACGGCTACAAGGCGAAGGGCTTCCCGCAGATACCCGGCTTCCTGTCCGCCGCCGGCCGCCCCTTCGACGCGCCCGGCCTGCGCACGCCCTGGTACACCACGGTCGGCAACCACGACGACAGCATCGAGGGCTCGCTGCCGGACCTCGGACTGCTGAACGACCTGTACGCCGGCCAGTACAAGCTGGAGGGCTGCGACGACGCCACGGCCGCCCAGCTGATGGACTCGCTGCGCCGTGACCCGGCGGGCGCCGTACTGCTGCTCGCGAAGCTGATCGCCAGCGGCGACCTGGTGCGCAGGATCACCCCGGACGATCGCCGCCGGCCGTTCACGCTCAAGGAGTTCGCCAAGGCCCACCTGAACCCGGCGATCACCGGCGCGGGCCCGTACGGGCACGGCTTCACCTCGGACATGGCCAACAGCGGCAAGCTCTACTACACCTTCCGCATCTCGGAGAAGGTGGTCGGCATCAGCCTGGACACCACCAACCAGGCCGGGTTCGCCGACGGTTCGCTGGGCACCGCGCAACTGCGCTGGCTGGAGCAGCAGTTGAAGGCGCACAGCGGACACTGGTACGACGCCGACGGGCGCAAGGTGACCGGTGGGAGCACGGACGAGCTGATCCTCGTCTTCAGCCACCACACCAGCGGCACGATGGGCAACCTGCTGCCGGACCCGCGCAACATCTTCGAGGGGCGGCACGACGGCAACGAGCTGGTGGCGCTGCTCCAGCGCTACCCGAACGTGGTCGCGTGGGTGAACGGGCACACCCACATGAACAAGATCACGCCGCACGGCCACGCGGTGCCGGAGCGGGCGTTCTGGGAGATCAACACCGCCTCGCACATCGACTACCCGCAGCACGGGCGGATCATCGAGATCGCGGACAACGGGGACGGCACGCTCTCGCTGTTCACCACGCTGATCGAGTCCTCCGCACCGTACGGGACGGACTTCGGCAGCACCTCGGACGCCAACCTCGCGGCGCTCTACCGCGAGCTGTCGTACAACGACCCGAACGGCCGGCCGACGGCACTGCTGGGCACGGACGGGGACCACAACACGGAGCTGCTGCTCACCAAGCCGACCCGGTAACGGCCGGGGCCCGGCGAACGGCGGCCAACGGGTGACGGCCGACAGTCGACGGATGGCGGATGACAGCTGACGGATGACAGCGAACAGATGATGAAATCTGTTCGCTGTCATCCGTCGCCCGTCACTCCTCCGGGTACCGCCGCGGCGTCCAGACGACCTCCACGCCGCCGCCCCGCTCGACCGTCCGGGTCTGCGAGGAACCGATCAGCAGGACGGTCCGCATGTCGACCAGCGCCGGGTCCAGCTCGCCCAGCCGGACGATCCGCACCCGCTCGGTCGGGCCGCCGACGTCGCGGGCCATCACCACCGGGGTCTCCGGTGCCCGGTACTCCAGCAGCAGGTCCCGGGCGAGCCCGACCTGGGTGGTCCGGGACTTCGAGCCCGGGTTGTACAGCGCGAGCACCAGGTCCGCCCCGGCGGCGGCGCGCAGCCGCTTCGCCACCACGTCCCAGGGCTTGAGCCGGTCCGAGAGCGAGATCGTCGCGTAGTCGTGCCCGAGCGGGGCGCCGGCCCGGGAGGCGGCCGCATGGGCGGCGGTCATCCCCGGGAGCACCCGCACCGGGACGTCCCGGTACGCCTCCTCACAGGCGACCTCCAGCACCGCGGTGGCCATCGCGAACACCCCCGGGTCACCCGAGGACACCACCGCGACGCGGTGCCCGCGCCGGGCGAGGTCCAGGGCGTACTCGGCGCGCTCCGACTCCACCTTGTTGTCCGAGCCGTGCCGCCGCTGCCCCGGCCGTTCCGGCACCCGGTCCAGGTAGGTGGTGTAGCCGACCAGGTCGGTGGCCTCGGACAGCGCGCCGCGCGCCTCGGCGGTCAGCCAGAGCGGTCCGGCCGGCCCGGTGCCGACCACGGTCACACTGCCGACGCCCTCCGACAGCCGGATCTCCGGCTCCAGCGGCGCGACCTTGCTCGGCAGCACCGCGACCGAGAAGTACGGCACCGTCCCGTCCTCGACCTCAGCGAGCGGCGCGACCCGCTCCCCCGCCATGAAGGCCCGCTCCACGTACTGCGCGTCCGCCAGCCGCCCGGCCCGCTCCAGGGCCCGGCGGACGGTCGGGAAGGTGCGCCCCAGCTTCATGATCACGGCCGAGTCGGCGGCCGCGATCCGCGCCGTCAGCTCCTCCTCGGGCAGCGTGCCGGGGATGACGGTGAGCGTCTCCTCGGCCTCGGTCAGCGGCTGTCCGAGCCGGGCGGCGGCCGCGCTGAGCGAGGTCACGCCCGGCACCACCTCGGTCGGGTAGCGGTGCGCTAGCCGCTTGTGCATGTGCTGGTAGGAGCCGTAGAAGAGCGGGTCGCCCTCCGCGAGGACCACCACGTCGCGGCCGGCGTCCAGGTGGGCGGCCAGCCGGGCGGCGGCCTCCTCGTAGAAGTCGTCCAGCGCGCCGCGGTAGCCGCCCGGGTGGTCGGTGGTCTCGACGGTGAGCGGGTAGACCAGCTTCTCCTCGACCTGACCGCCCCTCAGATACCGTTCGGCGATCGAGCGCGCGATGGACCGCCCGTGCCGGGCGCTGTGGTAGGCCACCACGTCGGCCTTGCCGATGAGTTCGGCGGCCCGGACGGTCACCAGCGACGGGTCGCCCGGGCCGAGCCCGACACCGTACAGCCGGCCCGTGGAGTTCTGATGTTCCGTCACTCTTCTTCGCTCGCAATCGCGTTGACGGCGGCGGCGGCCATCGCGCTGCCGCCACGCCGGCCGCGCACCACCAGGTGCTCCAGGCCGGACGGGTGCTCGGCCAGGGCCTGCTTGGACTCGGCGGCGCCGATGAAGCCGACCGGAACGCCGATCACCGCGGCCGGTCGCGGTGCGCCCGCCTCGATCATCTCCAGCAGCCGGAACAGCGAGGTCGGCGCGTTGCCGACGGCGACCACCGCGCCCTCCAGCCGGGGCAGCCACAGCTCCATGGCCGCGGCGCTGCGGGTGTTGCCCATCTTCCGGGCGAGTTCGGGCACCGACGGGTCGGTGAGGGTGCAGATCACCTCGTTGTCGGCGGGCAGCCGCTTGCGGGTGACGCCGCTCGCGACCATGTTGACGTCGCAGAGGATGGGCGCACCGGCGTGCAGCGCGGCGCGCGCGGAGGCGACCACACCGGGCGAGTACACCAGGTCCTCGACCAGGTCGACCATCCCGCAGGCGTGGATCATCCGCACCGCGACCTGGGAGACGTCCGCCGGAAGGGCGGCCAGATCGGCCTCCGCGCGGATGGTGGCAAAGGACTGGCGGTAGATGGACGCGCCGTCCTTCTCGTACTCGATCACTTCGTGGTCCTCCTGGCCTCGGCGACCGCCTCGGCCATCTCCTCGTTCGTCACGTCGACGCCCGTCGCGTCCTTGACGTCCCCCGCATCGGCAGCCGTCGCACCGGCTCCCGCGGCGTTCACCGTCACCCGGTAGCCGCGCCCTGTGGCGAGCACGTCCACCCAGCGCCCGGCCGGGTGGCCGCAGCGCCGTTCACAGCCCGACCAGTGGACGGGCAGCACACCTGTGGGCCCGGCACCGGCCCCCACCACGAGACCCGCCCCCGCAGCGGCACCGGCGTCCAACGCGGCACCGACTGCCGCAGCGGCACCGGAGTCCAACGCCCGGGCCGCGTCCGAGCGGACGTCGGCCAGCGACTTGGCGCAGCCCGGCAGCCCGGTGCAGGCGGTGGCCCGCTCCCAGGCCGAGCCGGGCTCGGTGCGGAAGCCGGCCGCGGCGAGAGCCGGCAGCCGGTCGGCCGGAGCGCCGGGCAGCACCGCTCCGCGCCAGGGGGTCAGTCGCAGTTCGCCGGCCGAGGCGGCGACCAGCGTCCGCCACTGCCCGGCGCCCGCCCGGCCGAAGCGCAGTCCCACCGAGAGCCCGCCGGGCAGCGCGCCGACGGCGGGCGCGGCACCGGCGAAGGCGGGCAGCGGCACCGGGCCGGCCGGCAGCAGGTCGGGGACCTCGCGCAGGTGCCAGGCCTTGCGCCCGTTGGTCCGCAGCGCCGCCAGGAAGGAGCGGGCCGCGTCCAGCACGGCCGTCACCTCCTGCCCGGCCTCGACCGGGTGTCCGTGGTCGGCTCGCCCGAGGCGCAGCAGCCGGGTGCCGTCCGGGCCTGCGATCAATGTCACATCGGCGTCGAGCGCGGCGACGTCGCCCCGCCCGTCGTCCAGCGCGAACAGGAACTTGCCGGAGAGCCCGGCCGCCCAGTCGCTCGCGCACAGTCGCGCGTCCAATTCCCGTACCCAGGCCTGTACATCGGCTCTGCCGGGGCCGCCTGCGGCGTCCAGTCCGGCCGCCGGCGAGGCGACGATGTTGCGGACCCGCTCGTGGGTGTCCGAGGGCAGCAGTCCGACGGCGCGCAGCCGGTCGGCGAGCTCGGCCGCGCAGTGCGGGGCCAGGCCGCGCAGCTGGACGTTGCCGCGCGAGGTGGTCTCCAGCTCACCGTCGCCGAGGACCTCGGCCGCCTCGGCCAGCGCGAGGGCCTGACGATCCGTCAGCAGCCCGCCGGGCAGGCGGATCCGGGCGAGGGCGCCGTCGTCGGCCGTATGCAGACGAAGCGCTCCGGGGCAGGCGTCCGCACGCCCCCGGTCGGGCACCTCCCGGTCGGGTCCTGCGGCGCCCGGCGCGGTGGCGTCGGGTGTCGGTGGCATGGCGGCGAGCATACAGATGATCCGATCGCTTGCCTCCGTCCGCTGCATCACACCCGGGCCGCACCTCGGTCGCACCCCGGCCGCACCCCGACCACCTCATCGGCTTCACCACCGGCCCCGCGCCCCGCTTCGACCCCGCTACACCCCCCGCCTCGGCCCCGCTTCGTCGCGCTTCGGCCCCGCTTCGCCCCCGCTTCACCGCCACTTCACCGCCGCCTCGTTGTCGCCTCGCATGCCCGAACGTCCGAAAGCTCACTCTCCCCCAGGTCAGCCGTACCCCGTACGATGCTGACGGGCGGTCCCAGCGGGCCGCCCACACGCCAGCGACGGCGCAGGGGAGGAAACCGGTGCGAACCCGGTGCGGTCCCGCCACTGTGACCGCGGTTCACCGGTAGACCGGTCGGCCGCGGGAGCCAGGAACTCCTGCCGTCCTCCACCGGCCCGGGGCGCGGACCCCGAGGAAGGCAGACATGTTCCAGCGCTGTCGCATGCCCGCGCCCGCGTCCCCGGCCGCCATCACGGCCGTTCCGGCCGCCGCCACGACCACCCCGGTCGACCGCGCGGCCGCTCCGGCCACCTCTGCGGCCGACCCGGCCCAGATCCCGGCCGCCCTGGCCACCGACGAGGCCGGGAGGGCCTTCATATGATCCTGCTGCTGTCGACGTCCGACACCGACCTGCTCAGCGCCCGCGCTTCCGAGGGCCCGGTGCGCTACCGGCTCGGCAACCCGGCCCGACTCACCCCCGAGGACCTGCCCGCGCTGCTGGAGGGCACCGAGCTCGTCGTGGTCCGCCTGCTCGGCGGGCGCCGCGCCTGGCAGGAGGGCCTGGACACGCTGCTGGCCGGCCCCCGCCCGGTCATCGTGCTGACGGGTGAGCAGGCCCCCGACGCCCAGCTGATGGAGCTGTCCACCGTCCCGGCCGGCATCGCCGCCGAGGCGCACGCCTACCTGGCCCACGGCGGCGCGGCCAACCTGGCCGAGCTGGGCGCCTTCCTGTCCGACACCGTGCTGCTGACCGGTCACGGCTTCGCCCCGCCCGCCTCCGCCCCGGCCTGGGGCCCGCTGGAGCGCGAAGCCCGTACGACCGAGGGACCGACCGTCGCGGTGCTCTACTACCGCGCCCACCACATGAGCGGCAACACCGCCTTCGTGGAGACGCTCTGCCGGGCCGTCGAGGACCAGGGAGCCCGGGCCAAGGCCTACTACTGCGCCTCGCTGCGCGGCGCCGAGCCGGAGCTGCTGGCCGCGCTCGGCGAGGCCGACGCCATCGTCACCACCGTGCTCGCCGCCGGCGGCACCCGCCCGGCCGACGCCCAGGCCGGCGGGGACGAGGAGGCCTGGGACGCGGGCGCGCTGGCCGCCCTCGACCGGCCGATCCTCCAGGCGCTCTGCCTCACCTGGTCGCGCGCCCAGTGGGAGGCCAGCGACGACGGCCTGTCCCCGCTGGACACCGCCACCCAGATCGCCGTGCCGGAGTTCGACGGCCGCCTGATCAGCGTCCCGTTCTCCTTCAAGGAGCTGGACGAGGACGGCCTCACCGTCTACGCCGCCGACCCGGAGCGCGCCGCCCGGGTCGCCGGCACCGCCGTCAAGCACGCCCGGCTGCGGCACGTTCCGGCCGCCGAGCGCCGCCTCGCCCTGGTGCTGTCCGCGTACCCGACCAAGCACGCCCGGGTCGGCAACGCCGTCGGCCTGGACACCCCGGCCAGTGCGGTGCGGCTGCTGGAGCGGCTGCGCGCGGAGGGCATGGACCTCGGGAACGACCTCCCCTCGTTCGACGACGGCGAGGGCGGCCACGAGGGCGACGCGCTGATCCACGCCCTGATCGCGGCCGGCGGCTACGACCAGGACTGGCTCACCGAGGACCAGCTGGCCCGCAACCCGGTGCGCATCCCCGCGGCCGACTACCGCCGCTGGTACGCCACCCTCCCGCAGGGCCTGCGCCAGCAGGTCGAGGAGCACTGGGGCCCGGCCCCCGGCGAGCTGTACGTCGACCGCTCGCAGAACCCGGACGGCGACATCGTGCTGGCCGCGATCCGCTCCGGGAACCTGCTCGTGCTGATCCAGCCGCCGCGCGGCTTCGGCGAGAACCCGGTCGCCATCTACCACGACCCCGACCTGCCGCCGAGCCACCACTACCTGGCCGCCTACCGCTGGATCGAGGCCGCCCAGGAGGACGGCGGCTTCGGCGCCCACGCGGTGATCCACCTCGGCAAGCACGGCAACCTGGAGTGGCTGCCCGGCAAGACCGCCGCGCTGTCCGCCGAGTGCGGCCCGGACGCCGTCCTCGGCGACCTGCCGCTGGTCTACCCCTTCCTGGTCAACGACCCGGGCGAGGGCACCCAGGCCAAGCGCCGCGCCCACGCCACGCTCGTCGACCACCTCGTCCCGCCGATGGCCCGCGCCGACTCCTACGGCGACATCGCGCGCCTGGAGCAGCTGCTGGACGAGCACTCCAACATCGCCGCGATGGACCCGGCCAAGCTGCCGGCGATCCGCGCCCAGATCTGGACCCTGATCCAGGCCGCCAAGCTCGACCACGACCTCGGCCTGGACGAGCGCCCCGAGGACGACGGCTTCGACGACTTCCTGCTGCACGTCGACGGCTGGCTCTGCGAGGTCAAGGACGCCCAGATCCGCGACGGTCTGCACGTCCTCGGCCAGGCTCCGGCCGGCACCGACCGGGTCAACATCGTGCTCGCCATCCTGCGCGCCCGGCAGATCTGGGGCGGCGTCAGCGCCCTGCCCGGCCTGCGCGAGGCGCTCGGCCTGGACGAGGCGGCGCTCACCCTCGGCGCCACCGACGCGGCCGAGGCCAAGGCGCGCGCCCTGGTCGAGGCCATGGAGGCGGAGGACTGGGCGCCCGAGGCGGTCGAGAAGGTCACCGCCGAGCTGCCGGAGACCGTCCAGGAGGCCGTCCGCCAGGTGCTGGACTTCGCCGCCACCCAGGTGGTGCCGCGGCTGTCCGCCACCACCGACGAGCTGGACGCCGTGCTGCACGCGCTCCAGGGTGGCTTCGTCCCGGCCGGCCCGTCCGGCTCGCCGCTGCGCGGCCTGGTCAACGTGCTGCCGACCGGCCGCAACTTCTACTCCGTCGACCCGAAGGCCGTCCCCAGCAAGCTCGCCTGGGAGACCGGCCAGGCCCTCGCCACCTCGCTGGTCGAGCGGTACACCGCCGACAACGACGGCGCCTACCCGCCCTCGGTCGGGCTCTCGCTCTGGGGCACCAGCGCGATGCGCACGGCCGGCGACGACATCGCCGAGGCCTTCGCCCTGCTCGGCGTGCGCCCGGTCTGGGACGACGCCTCGCGCCGGGTCACCGGCCTGGAGCCGATCCCGCTGGAGGAGCTGGGCCGCCCGCGCATCGATGTCACGCTGCGCATCTCCGGCTTCTTCCGGGACGCCTTCCCGCACGTCGTCGCCCTGCTGGACGACGCGGTGCGCCTGGCCGCCGCCCAGGAGGAGTCCCCCGAGTCGAACTACGTGCGCGCCCACGTCCAGGCCGACCTCGCCGTGCACGGCGACGAGCGCAAGGCCACCGTCCGGGTCTTCGGCTCCCGCCCGGGCACGTACGGGGCGGGCCTGCTGCAGCTGATCGACAGCCGGGACTGGCGCACCGACGCCGACCTGGCCGAGGTGTACACGGTCTGGGGCGGCTACGCGTACGGCCGCGGGCTGGACGGGCGCCCGGCGCGCGAGGAGATGGAGACCGCGTACAAGCGGATCACCGTCGCCGCGAAGAACACCGACACCCGTGAGCACGACATCGCCGACTCGGACGACTACTTCCAGTACCACGGCGGCATGGTGGCCACCGTGCGCGCCCTCACCGGCAAGGCGCCGACCGCCTACATCGGCGACTCGACCCGCCCGGAGACGGTCCGCACCCGCACCCTGACCGAGGAGGCCGCCCGCGTCTTCCGCGCCCGGGTGGTCAACCCGCGCTGGATCGAGGCGATGCGCCGCCACGGCTACAAGGGCGCCTTCGAGATGGCCGCGACGGTGGACTACCTGTTCGGCTACGACGCCACCACGGGCGTGGTCGCGGACTGGATGTACGAGAAGCTGACCCAGGAGTACGTCCTCGACCCGGTCAACCGGGAGTTCCTCGCGGGCGCCAACCCGTGGGCGCTGCACGGGATCAGCGAGCGGCTGCTGGAGGCGGCGAGCCGCGGGCTGTGGGAGCAGCCGGACCCGCGGCTGATCGAGCAGCTGCAGGCCGCGTTCCTGGAGACCGAGGGTGACCTGGAGGGCGGCGAGGACTGACGCCCCGCTGAGCGGAGGCCGCCGGAGTCAGGACCGGCGGCCTTCGCGTTCCCACCACTGCGTTTCGAGGCGGGCCCGCCAGCGGTCGGCCTCCCCGGTCCGGCCGGCGGCGATCAGGACGTCCAGGTAGGTGGCCTGGAAGGCGAGACCGACGTGGTCGTCGTCGACGCGTCGTTCCACCAGCTTCAGCGCGTCGTCGTACCTCCCGGCGGTCAGCAGAATCCGGGCCAGGATCTCTGCGATGTACGCCCGGTCCGTCAACGGGCGCAGCTCCTGCTCCGCCTCGTCGAACTTCCCTTGGAGTGCCAGGGCCTGGGCGAGCCACTCCTTGACCTCGATGTCATCGCTGCCCGACGACCGGGCGACCCGCTCGGCCTCGGCGAACCGGCCGGCCTTGACCAACGCCCTGGCACAGCCGGCCACGCAGAGGTTGTCGGTCGGGAAGAGCTCAGCGCCCCGCCGGTAGTACGGCAGAGCTTCCTCGGGACGGTTCAGGTAGTCGAGATAGCCCGCCACGGACCAGGCGTACAGCCCGTTGCCGGGGTCGAGCCGAAGGGCGTTCAGCATGTGTCCGAGCGACGCCTCGACGTCCCCGAGGTGGTCCTCCAGGTAATCGGCGACCGCTTCGGCCGCGTCCGCCGACTCCATGTCCACGCCCCGGAGCACCTTCAGAACAGCTGTGATCCCGCTGTCATTCGACTTGGCCAGAGCGCGCAGGTACAACACCGTCAACGGGCTCCGAGGGCTCCCTTCGAATTCCTTCTTCAGGAATTTCGCAGCTTCTTGAGGATTTCCGGAGTCGAGCATCCTCTCGGCGATGCGGTACGCAATGCGCTGCCTCCCCAGACCTGTTTCCGTCCCTTCCGACAGCCGATAGCGGCGACTGTCCGTGGGCGTCGCCCGGTCGGCTGGTTCCTCCGGGCGGTCCTCCTGAAGCCGAGCGGACTTCCAGGCGGCGCGGAACTCCTCCGGATCTCCCCCGAGCGCCTCCACGATCAGCTCCAGCGCGCCCCACCGGGGCAGGCGCTTGCCGGTCAGCGCCTGGTGGACGGTGCTGTGGCTCACCGCGCCAGCGGTCCCGGCGGCGATCCGGCGGGTGCTGGGCTCGCCGGCGTTGAGGTGCAGCTCACGAAGTCGCATGGTCAGGTCGGCGAGCGCTCCACCATTTTGCACGTATTGCCCCCTTTTTCCGTAATCCCTCGTAAAACGTTACACCACTCCCGTCCCGCCGGGTCCCGCCACGTATCACTCGGTAACGCTTTGCCCGGCCCCGTATTCGACACGTCCCGGTACACCAGATTTGAAGCATGACGACGAACACCGAAACCAGCACGGCCGGGAACGGGAAACTCCACGAGCGCATCAAAGTCGCGATCAGCCTCCTTTCCGCGGCCAATCTCCTCACGCAGGTGATTTCGGGGGTGATCCAGTTGTTCCGATGATTCGCCGACCCGCCGATCCGCGTCGGCCTCGTGTGCGGCCATCTGGCACCGAGGGCGGTCCGAGCGGACAATACGGGGCATGTCGCGCCGCACCGCTCCCACCAGCCCTGCTCCGACCACGACGACCACGACCCCCACCGAGGGGCGGGAGCCGCACGCGCCGCACCGGTACCGGGGGCGGATCGGTGCGCTGGCGGCCGGAGCGGTTCCGGTGCTCGCCTTCCCCGAACCCGGGCAGGCGTGGCTGGCGTGGATCGCGCTGGTGCCCGGGCTGCTGCTGATGCAGCGGGCGCCGTCGGGCCGGGAGGCGGCGGTGCGCGGCTGGTGGTTCGGGGCGGGGTTCATCCTCGCGGCGATGTCCTGGCTGGTCCCGTCCATCGGGCCGGGGCTGCCGGTGCTCGCGGTGCTGCTCGGGGCGCTCCAGAGCGGCGTCGGGTACACCGTGCACCGGCTGCTGCACCCCCGGCTCTCCGCCCGGCGGGCGCTCCTGGCGCTCCTGGTCGTCCCCGCGGTCTGGGTGACCACCGAGTACGCGCGGTCCTGGCCCGCGCTCGGCGGCCCGTGGGCGCTGCTCGGCGCCACCCAGTGGCGGCACCCGGCGATCCTCGCCCTGGCCTCGGCCGGCGGGATCTGGCTGGTCAGTGCGGCGGTGGCGGCGGTGAACACCGGGGTGCTGATCGCGCTGACCGCGGTGCACCGGCGGCCGCGGGCCGTCGCCGCCGGCTCCGTCGTGCTGGTGCTGGCCTCCGGCCCGCTGCTGTTCGCACTGCGCGAGGCGCCCGCCAGAGACGGGGCCGCGACCGTGGCACTGGTCCAGCCCGGCATCGTGGAGGACCCCAAGGCCCGGTTCGAGGCGAGCGCGCGGATCACGGCCGGACTCGTCGGGCAGCCGGTGGACCTGGTCGTGTGGGGCGAGAGCAGCACCACCGCCGACCTGGACCGCGACCCGGCCGCGCTGGACACGCTGCGCGGGCTCGCCGCGACCACCGGCGCCGAGGTCGTCGCCGGGGAGGACGCGCGCAAGGCGGACGGGCGGATCTCCAAGGACGCGGTACTGGTCTCCCCCGCCGGCGTGGTGGACCGCTACCGCAAGATCCGGCTGGTGCCGTTCGGCGAGTACATCCCGCTGCGGCCGGCGCTCGGCTGGATAGCCGGGGTCAGCCGGGCGGCGGGCGAGAACCGGGCGCCCGGCACGTCCTTCCACGTCCTGCCCGCCACCGACCGGGCAGGCGTGCCGCTGCCCGTCGGGGCGCTGATCTGCTTCGAGTCGGCCTTCCCCGACATGGCCCGCACCGCCGCCCGGGACGGCGCCCGGGTGCTGGTCTACCAGTCCTCGACCTCGACCTTCCAGCGCACCTGGGCGCCCGAGCAGCACGTCTCGCTGGCGGCGATCCGGGCCGCCGAGACGGGGCGGCCGGCCGTGCAGGGTTCGCTGACCGGGGTCTCGGCCGCCTTCGACGCCCAGGGCCGGGAACTCGCCCGGCTCGGCACCGGCGGCACCGGCGCGCTGAGCGTCCGGCTGCCGCTCACCGCGCCCGGAACCCTGACCTGGTACGACCGGATCGGCGACGTGGTGCCGCTCGGGGCGCTGCTGGTCACGGCGGGGGCGGCGCTGGTGGCCGTGGCCGGGTGGCGGCGCTCGCGCGTCGCCCGGCGGGCCGGTCAGCCCTCGGCGCCGGCGGCGTAGACCCCGAACGCGGCGCCCTGGGGGTCGCGCAGCACGGCGATCCGCCGTCCCCCCGGCAGTCCGGTGGCGGGCATCAGGACGTCCCCGCCGAGCGCCGTCGCCCGACCGACGGTGTTGTCGACGTCGGCGACCGCGAAGTACGGCAGCCAGTGCGGCGGCACCTGGGGCGGGAAGCGGTCGTCCATCGTCAGCATGCCGCCGAAGTCCCGTCCGTCCAGACCCCATTGGGGGTAGTGCTCGGACGGGGCGACGGACCAGCCGAAGACCTTCGGGTAGAAGGCGAGCGCGCCGGCCGGGTCACGGGTGAGCAGTTCCACCCAGCCGAGCGAGCCGGGCTCGTTGAACACCCCGGCGCCCCGGAAGGCGCGGGCCTGCCAGACGATGAGCACCGCGCCGGAGGGGTCGGCGGCCACCGAGAAGCGGCCGAAGTCGGAGACGTCGGTGGGGTCCTTCAGGACCCGGCCGCCGGACTCCTTGACCCTCGCGGCGGTGGCGTCGGCATCGGCGACCGCGATGCAGACCGTCCAGGCGATCGGCTGCTGGGGGGCGTAGCGCGGGGTGATGGCGGCGGCCGGGGCGCCCCCGACCAGCATCTGGGTGTAGTCGCCGTGCCCGGGGCGGGCCGTGTCGTCCACCTGCCAGCCGAAGAGCTCGGTGTAGAAGGCCAGGGCGGCGGGCGGGTCGGAGGTGCCCAGCTCCGTCCAGCAGGGGGCGTTGGTGGTCACGGAGGTCTGCTTCATGGCGTCTGTCCTCGCAGCTTGCTCGGGAACTCCCGGGTTTTTCGGCGCCTCGGCCCCCGCACCTCCCGCCCCAGCATGCGGGGCGGGGGCGGAGCTTGGCGGGCGGTGGTGGGCCGAACGGGGTGGACGAACAGATGACAGCTGACAGATTTCGAAATCTGTCAGCTGTCATCTGTCATTCGTCATCGGTTATCTGTCGGCTGCCGCCCGCCATCCGTCAGCTGCGTACGGCCCGTGCCACCGGGATCCACAGCTCCGCCTCGGCGTCGCCCGTCCCCGGCACGGGGCGGACCCGGAGGACCTCCGGACCCGGCCGAGCCTCGTACGGGTTGGACGGGAACCACTGGCTCGCCACGTCCCCCCACATCTCCTGCAGGGCCTGCGGGAACGGCCCGGTGTTGGTGAACACCGCCCAGGTGCCGGCCGGGACGTCGAGCACGTCCAGATCCGCCGGGACGGCGACACCGTCGCGCGCCACCACCGCGTGCCAGTAGTCGAGTTCGGACCCCTCCTCGCGGTTCGGCGAGAAGTCGTCGCTCACCGACAGGATCCCGGCCGGGTCGTCCCCGGACAGGGCCGCGATCCGAGCGACCGTGTCCTTGTCGAGCCCCTTGATGAACTCGGCGATCCCCGGGTTGATCCCCACGTAGATCAGGGTGACCCGGGCCTTCTTGCCGACGATCCGGAAGTCCGGCTTCTCCACGATCCGGTATTCCATGCTGCTGCTCCCCTCCACGACGAGTCGGAAGGACATCCGGGGCTGGGAGACGAGCACCGCACCGTCGCGCCGGACCTCGCCGGGCCCGACTCCGTGCATGGCCCGGAACGCCCGGGCGAACGCCTCCCCCGAGGAGTACCCGTACCGGACCGCGATGTCGAGCAACGTCCGCTCACCGTCGAGGACTTCGGCCCCGGCGACGGTGAGCCGCCGACGCCGGACGTACTCCGACAGCGGCATCCCGGCGAGCATCGAGAACAGCCGCCGGAAGTGGTACTCCGACGTCATCGCGATCCGCGCCAGCTCGGCCACGTCGACCTCGCGGTCCAGGTCTCGTTCGATCCGGTCCATCGCCCGGTTCAGGTGCTCCAGCACGCCAACCCCGCCCTTCCCTTGTGACACTCACCGTAGGAAGGCCCCACCCTGCCGCACCCGACAATCGGTGCCCGCTCCGGTCGGGTACCGATCGTCGGGTGACGGCCGTCGGCGGCTCGGATTCGGCGGTGCTGCCTCGGCGGCGCCGAGGCAGCTGCCTTGCGCCAGCGGGCCTCGCGTCAGCGGCTCAGATCAGGCCCTGGGCCAGCATCGCGTCGGCGACCAGCTCGAAGCCGGCGATGTTCGCACCGACCACGTAGTTGCCCGGGTGGCCGTAGCGCTCGGCGGTGGTGAAGCAGGAGTCGTGGACGTGCTTCATGATCCCGGCCAGCCGCTCCTCGGTGTGCTCGAAGGTCCAGGAGTCGCGCGAGGCGTTCTGCTGCATCTCCAGGGCGCTGGTCGCGACGCCGCCGGCGTTCGCCGCCTTGCCCGGGCCGAAGGCCACCCCGGCCTCCTGGAACACCCGCACCGCCTCCGGGGTGGTGGGCATGTTCGCGCCCTCGGCGACGGCCAGCACCCCGTTGCGCACCAGGGCCAGCGCGTCGGCCTCCGCCAGCTCGTTCTGGGTGGCGCAGGGCAGCGCGACGTCGCAGGGGACGCTCCACACGCCCGGGCCCTCGACGAACCGGACGTGGCCACCGCGCAGTCGGGCGTAGTCGGAGACCCGCCCGCGCCGGACCTCCTTGACCTCCTTGAGCAGGTCGAGGTCGATGCCCTTCTCGTCCACCACGTAACCGGAGGAGTCGGAGCAGGTGAGCACGGTCGCGCCGAGCTGCTGGGCCTTCTCGATCGCGTAGACCGCGACGTTGCCGGCCCCTGAGACGACCACCCGGCGCCCGTCCAGGCTCTCGCCGCGGCTGTGCAGCATCTCGGAGGTGAACATGACGCAGCCGTAGCCGGTGGCTTCGGTACGGACCTGCGCGCCGCCCCAGCCGAGGCCCTTTCCGGTGAGCACGCCACTCTCGTACCGGTTGGTGATCCGCTTGTACTGGCCGAAGAGGTAGCCGATCTCCCGGCCGCCGACGCCGATGTCCCCGGCCGGCACGTCGGTGTACTCGCCGAGGTGGCGGTAGAGCTCGGTCATGAAGGACTGGCAGAACCGCATGATCTCGGCATCCGACCGGCCCTTGGGGTCGAAGTCGGAGCCGCCCTTGCCCCCGCCGATGGGCAGACCGGTGAGCGCGTTCTTGAAGATCTGCTCGAAGCCCAGGAACTTGACGATCCCGAGGTTCACCGAGGGGTGGAAGCGCAGCCCACCCTTGTACGGCCCGAGGGCGCTGCTGAACTCCACCCGGAAGCCGCGGTTGACGTGGATGTCACCGGAGTCGTCCGTCCACGGCACCCGGAACATCAGCTGCCGCTCGGGCTCGCAGATCCGCTCGATGATCCGGGCGTCGAGGAGCTCGGGGCGGTGGGCGAGCACCGGCGCGAGGGTCTCCAGCACCTCGTGGACGGCCTGGTGGAACTCGTCCTCGCCCCGGTTGCGGCGGACCACGTCCGCGTACAGCGCCTCTATCGCGCGCCGCTCGGCGTCGAGGGAGGAGTCGAGGGAGGAGTGGGGGGTGGCGGGGGTCAGCGGCATCTGGTCAGGACCCTTCCGTGGTCGTCGATGGACGTGCGCGGTGTCCCGGCGGGCCTGAGGGACGTGCCCAGGAAACGCGGCAAGTCTCGCAGTGTCCACACCGCGGGTCCCGCACCATCCACATGCTGGAAGGCCTGGTGGGAACAGTCGGGACCGGTGGGGTGTTGTGCGCCTCCGCGGTCGATCCCCGCCCCATCGGCCCGGTAGTTGTTCAAATTGGAACTACCTAGTACGGTCGACCTCCGATCCACCGCGATCCGTCCGGACCGGTCGAACCCACCCGGTTCGTCCCGGTCCACCCCGGATTCGTCCCGGTCCACCCCGGATTCGTCCCGGTCCACCCCGGATTCGTCCCGGTCCACCCCCGATCCACGGAGGCCCACCCATGCCGCAGCCCGGCTCCGCCACGGTGCGCTCGCGTGTGCGCATCCCGCTGACCTTCCCCGACGGCTACCGCGCCGAGGCGGAGACCTTCACCTTCCACGGCCTCGCCGACGGTGCCGAGCACCTGGCGCTCGCGCTCGGCACGGTCCCCGAGGGCGGGACGCCGCTGGTGCGGCTTCACTCCGAGTGCCTGACCGGCGACGTCTTCGGCTCCGACCGCTGCGACTGCGGGCCGCAGCTGCGCGAGTCGGTGGAGCGGATCAGCGAGGCCGGCGGGTACCTGCTCTACCTGCGGCAGGAGGGCCGCGGCATCGGGCTCTACAACAAGCTGGACGCGTACGCCCTCCAGGACTCCGGCCTGGACACGTACGACGCCAACACCGCCCTCGGCCTGCCCGAGGACGGCCGGGACTACACCGCGGCCGCCCAGATGCTCGCCGCGCTCGGCGCCACGGGCATCGACCTGCTGAGCAACAACCCGGACAAGGCGGCGCAGCTGGCCGAGCTGGGGATCGTCGTGCGGCACCGGGTGCCGACGGGCGTGCACCTGTCGGCGAGCAACGTCCGCTACCTGCGAGCGAAGGTGGAGCGGACGGGACACTCGATCGAGCTCTCCCGACTGGTCGGCTGAGCGCCGGCAGAGAACGGGCCGCAGCGAACAGGGAACAGGGAACACGGAACAGATGACGGATGACAGCTGACAGATTTCGAAATCTGTCAGCTGTCATCCGTCACTCGTCATCTGTCATCTGTCCGCTGCCAGCTGTCAGTCGTCGCCCCTCAGCTGCGCCCCGCCCGTCCCCGGACCGTCCGCAGCCCCCCGTACGCCGCCAGTGGCAGCATCACCAGCAGGGCGGCCCAGAAGGCCCCGTGCCCCCACAGCCCGGCGATCGACCTGAACAGCCCCTCGAACACCGGTATCCGCAGTGCCTCGACCGGTCCCAGCGGCCCGGGCCAGGCCCCCAGGAACAGGGTGGCCGGGACCCAGAGCGCGAACAGCCCCCGGGCGGTGGCCGGAGTCCCGAGGGCGCTCACCAGCGACACCACTGCCAGCAGCAGGACGAACCCGGCCTGGTAGGCCGCGCCGCTCTGTCCCGTCCCCCAGGAGCCGGGCGTCCGGTGCACCCCGGTGGCCGCGAGCCTGACCTCGACCGCCCCCCACAGCAGCAGCACCAGCACCGCCGTCGTCCCGAGCGCGAACCGCACCCGGTCGCGGGTCCCCGCGCCGCCCGTCCGCCACCGCCCGGACGGCGCGCTCCACACCCGTTCGCCGCCGGCGGCCCCGGGCGATTGCTCCGCGCTCCGCCCGTCCAGCCGCCGCCAGGCCGCCAGGACCTGGGTGCGTGCCTCCTGGGCGGGCTTCAGCAGCCGGTTGGAGGCCCGTTCCACCAGGACGAGCGAGACCACGATCGCCACCACCGCCGCGATGCCGGCCCAGCTCCCCATCCCGCCCTCGAACACGACCACCCGGTCGGCCACCGACTGCGGCGTCGCCGGCGCGGTCATCGGCGGCCCGAGCCGCAGGTAGCCGATGGCGAGGGCCCCGGCCCCGGTCAGCAGCGCCGTGCCGATGCCCACCCGGGCGGGGAAGAAGGCGATCACGGCGGCCGCCACGAGCCCCGCACCGAGCTGTCCGACCACCTGCCGGGCCGCGTGGTCGCCGGCGTTGCGCAGGTGTCCGCCGAAGGCGCCCGCGGGCGAGAGGTCGAGCTTGTCGCCCGCCTCGACCGGGTAACGGAGCACCGCTCCCGCCCACAGCAGCAGTCCGAAGGCGAGGAGCAGCAGCAGGACCGCCCCGGCGCGGCGCGGCAGCGCGGCGCGGGCGTAGGGCCACCAGGCCGCCAGTCGGGCCCGCCGGTCCACCGGGGGCCGCCGGCGCCGGTTGTGCCACAGCCGGGCCACCCGCCCTTCCTGTCGTACCCCGGCCTCCGGCTCGGGCCGCTCGCGCTGCTCGGACCGTCCCCGGCCGCGCCGCCGCAGTGCCTCCGCCGCGATCAGGGCCGCCCGCCCGCCCGGCTGCGCCGGGTCGGCGCCCACCGCCCGGCGCCGCAGCGCGGACCAGCGGCGCCGCACCACGTCCCGGGCGGTGGCCGCCGCCGGGTCCGGCGCCGGCCTGCGGGCCGCCGCCCGTGCGGCGGTGCGGGCGCCCGCGTCCACCGCCAGCGCGCCGTCCACCACCGTGGCGGCCACCACGGCCGCGAGCTCGGACACCCGCTCGGGCAGCGGCAGCCGGTGCAGGGCGGCGGGCAGCGGCGAGAGCCGGCCGAGCAGCCGTGCGCGCTCCTCGGGCCGGATGCTCAGCCAGACCGCCTGCCGGTGCGCCTCTTCGCGTTCCTCGGGGCTGAGCCCGTCGCCGCCGCGCCGGCCGCCGCCGACGGTGCGCGCCAGCCGGTCCACCTCGGCCAGCACTTCCGGCAGTCCGGCCAGCGCGAGCAGCCGGGAGCAGTGCTCGCCCGCGCATTCGGGGTGGAAGCAGTCGTAGCGGGCGACCACGGTCGGCGCCCCGCCCCGGACCAGTTCGTCGATGAACTCGGCGCCGTCCGGTTCGGTGACGACGCGTTCCAGGCCGGTGGTGTCGATCGGGCGGTCGCGGTAGTGCGGGACGGTGCCCGGGGCGAAGGCGGCGCCCAGGGCGAGCACCGCGACCGCCGCCACGGACTCGCGCCGGGAGCCGGGCGCCCGGGCCACGTCGGAGAGGTAGTGCAGGTCGAAGACGGTGTCCTCGACCTCGTCCCGCAGCCAGTCGCGCACCCGTTCCGCTCCCCCGGTGGAGAGCCAGCGGGCCGCCGCGCCGGAGTTCTTGAGCAGCGCCTCGGTGAGCCGGACCGGGTCGGTGAACGGGTTGCCGAGGAAGGTGACCGGCCGGTGCGCCCGGGCCTGCGCCTGCGGCCGGCGGCGGATCACCTCGGGGGTGCCGCCGGCCAGCCAGCCGCGGACCTGCGGCGCGGTCCAGCGGTCCTCCGGCTTCTTGGTGAACAGCCCCTGGAGGAGCAGCAGTTGGCGCGGGTCGCGGACGGCTGAGAGGTCCACCTCCTCACCCATGACCAGTTCCAGTTCCAGCTCCTGGTCGGCCGGGCGCTCGCCGTCCGCGCCGATGAAGCGCGGGCGGCCGACGAACAGCTCGTACAGCACGTTGCCGAGCCCCCACCAGGGCCCGGCCTGGTGGTTCTTGCCGGCCAGCTGCTCGGGGGCCATGTAGGCGACGGTGACCATCATCGCGGAGGTGAACCGGCGGCTGTCGGTGAGCCGGTCGACGCCGCCGAAGTCGGCGATCACGAACTCCCCGGACCCGCTGCCGGGGCGCACCAGGATGTTGGCGGGCTTGAAGTCCAGCGGGTTGCGCTTGATCCGCTGCTGCCAGAAGTCGAGCAGGGCGACGAGCTCGTAGACGATCTGCTCGGCGGTCCGCCGGTCGCCGTGACCGCCCTCCCGCCACAGCCCGGCGACGTGCGCGGCGAGGGTGACCGGCAGGTACTCCATGGCCACCCAGTCCACCTGGGCGCCGTGGTGGCCGACCCGGCCGAAGTCGATCAGGTGCGGGACGTGCCGGCGGAAGCCGTCGTTGCGCAGGTGGGCGAGCAGGTCGTGGTCCATCGGGTGGCCGGCGACGGCCACCTTGACGGCCGCGTCACCGCCTCCGTCGGTGCGCCGGACGTACCAGACGGTGCCCTCGGAACCGGCCCCGGCCCGGCCCAGCGGGATGAAGCGGCCGCGCAGGGCGTCCGGGAAGGCGCCCTCGAACGGGCCGTCGGAGCCCGGGCGTCCGCCGGGGCCTCCGGCCGGAGCGGGACCGCCGGGCCCGATGCCGTCCTGCCAGGACGGCGAGCCGCCTCCGCCTCCCGCCCCGGACCTGGGCCGGACGACCTCGGTGACCGCCTCCGGGTCGGCGCCGCCCGAATGTCCCGGGTACGTCGGATGCCCCGGCCTCCCCGGCCGGACCTCCGTCAGCGCGTCCGGATCGGACCCCCGCCCGGCGTCCGGCCTGCGGCGGGTGGCCGCCTCCGGGTCGAACCGCGGCTCGGCGCGGGACGTCCGACGCGTCGCCGCCTCCGGGTCGAAGCGCGGCGGGACGGCGGGCGCCCGACGGGTCGCGGCGCGCGGGTCCACCCGGGTCGGCGGATCCACCCCGGGCGGCACCGACCCTGAAGGCACCGACCCTGAAGGCGCCGACCCTGAAGGCGCCGACCCGGGCGGCACCGACCCGAGCCGGGAGGGCCGGTCAGAGGCGGCTTCGGAGCCCCGCCAACGCCCCCGCGACCACCGCTCCACCCTGCTCCCCGGCGGATTCCCCGGCTCGGCTCCGGCGGCCGACCGGGGCCTCGGCCCGCGCCGTTCGCCCTCGGCCGGATCCGCGTCCTCCGTCGTGCCCATGCGACGTTTCCCTCCCCCGCAGCCCGGACCGGCGCGGGGTCGTGACCGCGGGCGCACCGGTGCCGGGGTGGATTGTGACGCGTCATCATCCCGCACGGCGGGCGCGGGTGTCGGGCGCTTTTCCGGATCAGGACCGACCCGTCGCAGGACCGGTACGCAAGCGCCTCCCGCGACGCGGAACCGGGCGCCGTCGGCCCTCAGTGCTCCCCGACCGGGCGCCCCGTCGGCTCCTCCACGATCCGCCGGGCGATCTCGTCGGGCCGCACCGGGCGCCCGAAGTGCCACCCCTGCGCCCAGTCGCAGCCCATGGTCCGCAGCCGCTCCGCGTCCCGGTGGGTCTCCACGCCCTCGGCGGTGACGTTCAGCCCGAGCGCGTGCGCCATCGACACCAGTCCGCTGACGATCCGCCACCCGGTGGACTCGTCCTTCCCCGGTTCGTGCAGGTCGCCGACGAAGGAACCGGCGATCTTCAGCCCGGAGACCGGCAGGTCGCGCAGGTAGGCGAGGTTGGACCAGCCGGTGCCGAAGTCGTCCACGGCCAGCGACACCCCGAGGTCGACCAGCCCGTGCAGGGTGCGCAGCGCCTCGTCCTCGGGCCCGACCACGGTCGACTCGGTGATCTCCAGCTGCAGCCGGGCCGGGTCCAGTCCGGTGCCGTCGAGGATCCGGCCGAGGTCGGTGACCAGGGCGGCGCTGCGGGCCTGCCGGACCGCCAGGTTGACGTTCAGCTGCGGAGCGGCGTCGCCGTACCGCTTGATCCAGTTCGCGGCCTGGCCGCAGGCCTGCTCCAGCACCCAGCGGCCGAGCGGCATGATCAGCCCGGTCTCCTCGGCGGTGGTGACGAACTCGTCCGGGCCGAGCACGCCGAGCTGCGGGTGGCGCCAGCGCACCAGCGCCTCCACGGCGGCCAGCCGGCCGTCCGCGAGGCGGTAGAGCGGCTGGTAGTCGATGAAGAACTCGCCGCGGTCGAGGGCTGCGGGCATCCGCACCGACACCGCGTAGCGGCTGACCGCGCGGGCGTTCTCCTTGGGATCGAACAGCGTCCAGCGGCCGCGGCCGGCCTCCTTGGCACGGTACAGCGTGAGGTCGGCGGCGCGGACGGCCGCGCCCGGGGTGGTGGTGGACACCCGCCGCTCCAGCACGCCGACGCTGGCACCGACGGCGAGCTTGTGGTCGCCGATCAGCACCGGCCCGGCGAGCGCCTTGAGCACGGTCTTCGCGGCGGCCACCGCCTCCTGCTCGCCCCGGCAGCGCTCCAGCAGGACGACGAACTCGTCGCCGCCGAGCCGGGCGACCAGGTGGCCCAGCGGACTGAGGGCGGCCTTCAGCCGGGCACCGACGGCGGCCAGCAGCTGGTCGCCCATGTCGTGGCCGAGGCTGTCGTTGACCACCTTGAAACCGTCGAGGTCGACGTAGCAGAGGCCGAAGCGGGCACCCGGCTCGGGCTCCTCGAACAGCTTCTCCAGCCGCTCGAAGAAGGCCGCGCGGTTGGGCAGGCCGGTCAGCGGGTCGTGGGTGGCCTGGTGGCGCAGCCGCTCCTGGAGCCGGTAGCGGTCGGTGACGTCCTCCAGCATCGCGACCTGGTACTGCGGGATGCCGTCGTCGTCGCGGATCAGCGAGACGGTCAGGTGGGTCCAGATCACCTCGCCGTCCTGGCGGTAGTACGGCTTGTCGAACTGGAAGTAGTCCCGCTTTCCGCTGATCAGCTCCTCGTACGCCTCCCACACGCCCGGGGTGTCCTCGGGGTGCACGAGGTCGCCGACCCGGCGCCCGATCATGTCCTCCGGGCCCGCGCCGAACAGGTCCTGGAGGGCCTTGTTGACCGCCATGATGTTGCCGTCGGTGTCGCCGATGCCGATGCCGATCGCGGCGCTCTCGAACAGCGCCCGGAACCGGGCCTCGGACGCGCGCAGCGCCCGCTCGGCCTCCTTGCGGGCGGCGTCGGCGGCGGTGCGGATCGCCTCCTGCTCGATCAGCGTGCGCTCGCGCAGGGCGCCCGCCCAGCCGGCCGCGAAGGCGCCGGTCAGGGCCGGGCCGCGGTCGTCGTGGACGGGCTGCGCCTGGAGCAGCTCGACCGCCCGGGCCAGCAGCACCGGGTCGGTGAAGTGCGCGTCGACCAGTTCGGCGCCGGCCTGCGCGGCCAGCCGCGGCTCGAACGGGTCGCCCTCCTGGGCGCGGTGCAGCAGCGCGGCGGTGCGCGCGACCAGCCGGCCGAGCAGGCCGGGGTGGACGGCGATGCCGTGGTCGGCGGAGAGCAGCCGGGCCCAGTCCTCGTGGAAGCGCTCCGCGTTGCCGCGCACCGGGGTGGTACTCATCTGCTGAACCTGGTTCCTCTGCTGTGCGCGCCGGTTGCGGCGGGCCCGGCGACGGCCGCTCGGCCGCTCCCGTTGCCCCGGGTCGTGCTGCCGCCCGGGCCCGGCACCGCGCTTCCGGCGGCCGCCGCGCGGGGCGCACGGCCGTCGGTGCCTCGTCCGTCGCGTCCGATCAAGGGCGGAACCCCACGCCCGCCACCCCGGTCATCCGCTCGGGGTGCTCACCGACCGTACCGGGCTGGTCCGGGCGCCACTGCGGCAGGTAGACCACGCCCGGCTCGACCAGCTCGAAGCCGGAGAACATCGCGGTGATCTGCTCGTGGGTGCGCATGGTCAGCGGGGTCGGCGTCATCCGGTACAGCTTCTGGTGGTCCTCCGCCTGGTCCGGGCGGCCCTCCAGGGAGGCGTGCGAGAGCACCAGCGCGCTGCCGGGCGGGAGGGCGTCGCGGATCACGCCGATCAGCTTCCACGGGTCCTCCTCGTCGCTGACGAAGTGGGCGACGGCGACCAGCAGCACGGCCACCGGCTCGCCGGCCGCCAGCAGCTCGCCGACCTCGGGGCGGGCCAGCAGGTCGGCCACGTCGCGCAGGTCGGCCTGGACGACGGCGCTGTCCCGGTCGTCCTCCAGCAGCAGACGGCTGTGCGCGACGGCGACCGGGTCGCGGTCCACGTAGACGACCTTCGCCCCGGGGCGGATCTCGCGGGCGATCTCGTGCACCGCGCTGAAGGTCGGGATGCCGGAGCCGATGTCCAGGAAGCGGCTGACGCCCTGCTCGGCGAGGAAGGTCACGGCGCGGCGCAGGAAGGCGCGGTTGGAGCGCATGATCTGCGGCAGCTCCGGCCACAGGGCCATCGCCTTGCGGGCCATCTCCCGGTCGACCTCGAAGTTGTGGGAGCCCCCGAGGTAGTAGTCGTAGACCCGCGCGGCGTTCGGTTTGTCCAGGTCCGTACCCTCCGGTACCCAGCTCGGTCGCCGCATGCCTGTGACTCCTTCACTCCGGTTCTGGGGTGGCAGCACCCTGGGGATGCTGCTGTGACTGTTGAGACTACAAGCACACAAGATCCTCCCCCGCACCCCGAACGGGTGCAAGCGGAATGCGCCCTTCCCGAAGGACGGACACCTCCGGAACGCCCGCCCTCCGGCGCGGGTCCGCACCGGGGACCAACTCGACGACGGTCCACCGGCGTTCGCCCCTCGGGCCGGCCGGGCCGCACTAGGGTGGGGTGGTGGACCCCAACCACTACCGATTCCGGGGCGTCTGGCGGCTCGCGGCTCCGGCGCCCGCCGTGTACGCGGCACTGGAGGACGTGCGGAGCTACCCGCTGTGGTGGCCGGAGATCCGCGAGGTCCGGCCGACCGGCGAGGACCGCGGGGACGTGGTGGTGCGCGCGCTGCTGCCGTACCGGCTGGTGATCGGCCTGGTGGCGAGCCGGCGCGACCCGGCCGCCGGGGTACTGGAGGTGATCATGCGGGGCGACCTGACCGGGTGGACGCGGTTCACGGTGACGCCGGACTCCGCCGGCGGCGCGGGCAGCCAGGGCAGCGCGGGCAGCCGGGTGCTGTTCGAGGAGGACACCCGGCCCGGCAAGCCCTTGCTGCGCCGGCTCGCCCTGCCGCTGCACCCGCTGTTCCGGGCCAACCACGCGGTGATGATGCGCCGGGGGCGGCGGGGGCTCGCTGCCCATCTGGCGGGCGGCGGACGACGGACGACGGACGACGAGCGGCGGGTGACGGCGAACAGATGACGGACGACAGCTTTCAGCGAACAGATGACAGATTTCGAAATCTGTCATCTGTTCGCGGCGCCCCCGGCTCCGCCCCCGCCCCCGACTTCGGGTTCGACGCCCCCTTCGACCGGACCGGCACCGGCAGCAGCAAGTGGGCCCGCGCGGACGCCCCCGGGGTGATCCCGATGAGCCTCGCCGACATGGACCTGCCCGGCCCGCCCGCCGTCGCCGAGGCGCTGGAGCGGCGCGCCCGCCACCGCGCGTACGGCTACACGGTGTGCGACCCGGCCGGCCGCACCCTGGTGGCCGACTGGTACCGCGCCCGGCACGGCGCCGCGGTGGACCCGGACTGGGTCCTGCTGCTGCCCTGCGGCCCGCGCACCGCGCTGCGCGTCCTGCTGGAGACCGTACGGCCGCAGGCCCCCGTCCTCTTCCCCACCCCCGAGTGGGGCGGTTTCGCCCAGCTCTGCCGCGCGGCCGGCCTCCCGCACCACGCGCTGCCGCTGCACCTGGGCCCGGACGGCTACCGGCTCCCGCACGGCCCGCTCCCCCGACCCGCCGGCGCCGTGCTGCTGAGCAACCCGCACAACCCCTCCGGCACCGTGTGGCCCCTCGACGCGGTGCGCGGTCTCGCCGCGTGGGCGGCCGAGAGCGGCGCGCTGCTGGTCTCGGACGAGGTGCACGGCGACCTCACCCATCCCGGCCGCGCCCACCCCGTCGCCGTCGCCACCGCCGACCCGGCGCACCTGCGCCACGTCGTCACCCTCAACTCCGTCGGCAAGACCTTCAACTGCTCCGGCATCCCCAGCGGTTTCGCCCTCGTCCCCGATGCCGGGCTGCGCGCCCGGTTCGCCGAGGCGCTGGCCGGCTACGGCCTCTGGGAGGGCGGCCTGCTGGAGCAGACCGTGCAGCAGGCGGCACTGCGCGAGGGCGGCCCCTGGCTGGACGCGCTGCTCGCCCACCTGGCCGCCGCCCGCACCCGGCTGACCGACCGGCTCGGACCCGCCGTCCGCTCCGCCCCGCACGCCTCCTACCTGCTCTGGCTGGACGCCGCCGCGCTCGGCCTGCCGCCCGCCGACGCCCGCCGGGCCCTGCTGGAGCGCTGCGGCCTGGAGGCCTCCGACGGCGCCGAGTTCGGCTCCGGCGGCCGGGGTTCGCTGCGGCTGAACTACGCCCTGCCGGGGCCGGTCCTGATGACCGTCCTGGAGCGGCTGGAGCGCCTGTGACCCCGGCACATGCCCCGGCCGGATCGGGCCCGGGCCCCGCCCGCCGGTCGGCCGGAAAATCCCGCCCTCACCCGTTCGCCACGCCCCTGACCTGCAAAAAAGAACGTTCACGCGAATTTTGCGGGGCGCCCCCGCATGCTCCGTAGCAGACTGGGCAGGGTAGACCGGGCCGCAATCGTGATCCCGAGGATGGTGAGTCCGGTGATACCGGTATCCCGCACCACTCCGCCCGAACGGCAGAGCACGCCACTCCCCCCGTCGGGGGTGACCCCGTTGACCGAATCGGGGGCGCGCAGCCACGTGTCGGGCGTCTGCTTCAAGATCGGACCGCCCCGCCTCGTGGGGGTGGAGGTCGAGTGGTTCGTCCATGACGATCAATGTCCCACCCGGCCCGTACGGCCGGAACTGCTCCACGCCGCACTGGATTCGCTGCCCCTCGGCGGCCCGGACGGCGACTCCCTCCCCTCCGGTTCGCGCCTCACGCTCGAACCCGGCGGACAGGTCGAGCTCAGCTCCCCGCCCGCCACCGGCCTCCTGGCCTGCGTCGAGGACACCCGACGTGATCTGACCGCCCTGCGGGCCGCCTTCGCGGCGCAGGGCCTTCGACTCACCGGCACCGGAACGGACCCGCTGGCCCGTCCCCGACCGATGGTGCTGGACCACCCCCGCTACCTCGCGATGGAGCGCTTCTTCGACTCCGCGGGGCCCTGGGGCCGAATCATGATGACCGGTACCGCATCGGTGCAGGTGTGCCTGGACGCCGGCGACACGGACGGTCCGCACGCGGTGGAGCGCCGCTGGCGACTGGCCCATCTGCTGGGCCCGGTGCTGGTCGCCGCCTTCGCCAACTCGCCGATCCTGGACGGCAGTCCGACCGGTCACCGGTCCACCCGGCAGACCGTCTGGTCCCGGATGGACCCGACCCGCACGCTGGCCCCCGAGCCGGACCACGGCGATCCGCGCGAGGCGTGGGCGCAGTACGTGCTGGACGCCCGGGTGTTGTGCGTGCGACGGCCCGAGGGCCTGCCCTGGACGGCCCCGGCCGGTCTGACGTTCCGCGACTGGATCCGCGGCGCGGGCGAACGCCCGCCCACCCTCGACGACTTGGACTACCACCGCACCACCCTCTTCCCGCCGGTGCGCCCGCGTGGCCACCTGGAGCTGCGGATGATCGACGCCCAGCCCGGGGACGGCTGGGTGGTGGTCACCGCGCTGGTCACCGCACTGCTGGAGGACGCGCTGGCCGCCGATGCCGCACTGGCCGCGCTGGAGCCGCTGGACGTCATCGACCGGCGGGAGGGGGCGGACGGTCCGCGACCGCCGCGCAGCGGGGTCTGGCGCCGCGCCGCCACCCTGGCGACGGCCGACCCCGAGCTGCGCCGCGCCGCCCTCGCCTGCTTCGCCGCCGCCGACGCCGCACTGGGCCGCCTGCCCGGTGCCGGGCGGCTGCGCACCACCGTCGCCGAGTTCGCCGAGCGCTACCCCGCGCGCGGCCGCTGCCCGGCCGACGACCAGCTGGACGCCCTGCGCTCCGGCACCCGACGCACTCCCCCGGAGGAGGCCGCATCATGACCGACGTCCGACCCCACGGGGATGCCGGGGCAGGCAGCACGGACCGCACCGACGCCACAGCTGGAACCGGCAGCACCGGCACCACCGACGGCCTCGACGACCTCGGCACCGCCGGTACCGCCGGTACCGAGGCACTGCGCGAGAGCATCGCCACCGAGCTGCTGGCCGCCCGCGCCCGCACCGCCGCCCTGACCGACTGCGTCGAGGACAGCGATCTCACCGCCCAGCACTCCCCGCTGATGTCCCCGCTGGTCTGGGACCTCGCGCACATCGGCAACCAGGAGGAGCTCTGGCTGCTGCGCAACGTCGGCGGCCGCGACCCGATGCACCCGGAGATCGATCCGCTCTACGACGCCTTCCAGCACCCCCGCGCCGAGCGCCCCGCCCTGCCGTTGCTGCCGCCGGCCGAGGCCCGCGCCTACGCCCACGAGGTGCGCGGCCGGGTGCTGGACCTGCTGGCCGCCAGCCCGCTGGAGGGCGCGCCGCTGCTGGAGGCCGGGTTCGCGTTCGGGATGATCGCCCAGCACGAGCAGCAGCACGACGAGACCATGCTGATCACCCACCAGCTGCGCACCGGCGAGCCGGCCCTGGCCGCTCCCCCACCGCCGCCCGCGCCCGCCGACGCGGCCACCCTGCCCGCGGAAGTCCTCATCCCCGCAGGGCCGTTCACCATGGGAACGGACACCGAGCCGTGGGCGCTGGACAACGAGCGCCCGGCGCACACCGTCGACCTGCCGGCCTTCCTGCTGGACACCACCCCGGTCACCAACGCGGCCTACCAGCGGTTCATCGCGGACGGCGGCTACGACGACCCGCGTTGGTGGACGCCGGAGGGCTGGGAGCACCGCCGGCGCGCCGACCTGACCGCCCCGCTCTTCTGGCGCCACCTGGACGGCCAGTGGCTGCGCCGGCGCTTCGGCGCGGTCGCGCCGGTCGAGCCGGACGAGCCGGTCCTGCACGTCAGTTGGTACGAGGCGGACGCGTACGCCCGGTGGGCCGGACGACGGCTGCCGACCGAGGCCGAGTGGGAGAAGGCGGCCCGGCACGATCCGGCCACCGGCCGCTCCCGCCGCTACCCCTGGGGCGACGGGCCGCCCGGCCCGGAGCACGCCAACCTCGGCCAGCGCCATCTGCGCCCGGCCGGTGCGGGCAGCTACCCGAAGGGGCAGTCCCCGTACGGGGTACGCCAGTTGATCGGCGACGTGTGGGAGTGGACGGCCAGCGACTTCCGCTCCTACCCGGGGTTCCTGGCCTGGCCGTACCGGGAGTACTCGGAGGTGTTCTTCGGCCCCGAGTACAAGGTGCTGCGCGGCGGCTGCTTCGCGGTGGCGTCGGTGGCCTGCCGGGGCACCTTCCGCAACTGGGACTACCCGATCCGGCGGCAGATCTTCGCCGGGTTCCGCACCGCGCGCGACCTGGAGTCGGCCTGATGTGCCGTCACATCGCCTATCTGGGCAAGCCGTTGACCCCTAGGGAACTTCTGGTGCACCCGCCGTACGGCCTGTACCGGCAGTCCTGGGCCCCCCGGGTCCAGCAGTACGGCACGGTCAACGCGGACGGCTTCGGCCTCGGCTGGTACGCGGACGGCGACGAAGTACCCGCCCGCTACCGCCGGACCGGTCCGATCTGGGCGGACGAGACCTTCGCCGACCTCGCCCGGGTGGTCCGCACCCGGGCGCTGCTGGCCGCCGTCCGCTCCGCCACCGAGGGCTGCGCACCGGGCGAGGGCGCGGCCGCGCCGTTCGCCGCCGAGCGCTGGCTGTTCAGCCACAACGGCGCGGTGGCCGGCTGGCCCGGCAAGCTGGACGCCCTGGCCGCCCTGTTGCCCCCGGCCGAGCTGCTGGACCTGCAGGCGCGCACCGACTCGGCGCTGTTGTGGGCGCTCGCCCTGCACCGGCTGCGGGCCGGCGCGGGGCTCGGTGAGGCGCTGGCGGGCACGGTGGCGGACGTCGCCGCGCACACCACCGGCCGGCTCAACCTGCTGCTCACCGACGGCACCGCGATCGCCGCGACCACCTGGGGCGACACCCTGTACCACCGCACGCTGCCGGGCCTCGGCACGGTGGTGGCTTCCGAGCCGTACGACGACGCGCCCGGCTGGACGCCCGTCCCGGACGGCTCGCTGCTGCTGGTGGACGCGCGCGGCATCGCCGTGAACCGCCTCCCCGGCCGCGACTGACCCCCACTCTCCCTTCATCTTCTGAACAGAGGAACCACCCTGTCATGGACACATTCGATCTCGTCCGACTGCTGCCCTCCGACCACTTCAGCACCGCGCTGCGCCATGACGTGCGGCACGGACTGACCTCGCAGCCCAAGTGGCTGCCGCCGAAGTGGTTCTACGACGCGCGGGGCAGCGAGCTGTTCGAGGAGATCACCCGACTGCCCGAGTACTACCCGACCCGCGCGGAGCGGGCCATCCTGACCGCCCGGGCCGGCGAGATCGCGGCCGCCACCGGGGCCCGCACCCTGGTCGAACTGGGCTCCGGCTCCTCCGAGAAGACCCGGCTGCTGCTGGACGCCCTGCGCGCGCTCGGCACCCTGGAGACGTACGTCCCGGTGGACGTCAGCGAGAGCGCCCTGACCGCGGCCGGCGCCGCGCTCGCCGCCGAGTATCCCGGGCTCGCGGTGCACGGCGTGCTCGCCGACTTCACCACCCGGCTCGGGCTGCCGCCGGAGGGCGGCCCGCGCCTGGTCGCCTTCCTCGGCGGCACCCTCGGCAACCTGCTGCCCCAGGAGCGCGCCGCCTTCCTGCGCGGCCTGCGCGCCACCCTCGACCCGGGCGACTTCCTGCTGCTCGGCACCGACCTGGTCAAGGACCCGGCGGTGCTGGTCGCCGCCTACGACGACGCCGCCGGGGTGACCGCCGAGTTCAACCGGAACGTGCTGAACGTGCTCAACCGCGAGCTGGGCGCCGACTTCGACCCGGAGGCCTTCGAGCACGTCGCGCTCTGGGACGCCGAGCAGGAGTGGATCGAGATGCGGCTGCGCTCGCTGCGCTCGCAGACCGTGAAGATCCCGACCCTGGACCTGCCGGTGCACTTCGCCCGGGGCGAGGAGCTGCGCACCGAGGTCTCGGCCAAGTTCCGCCGGGAACGGGTGACCCGGGAGCTGTCGGCGGCCGGGCTGCGACTGAGCCACTGGTGGACCGACCCCCGGGGCCGGTTCGGGCTCTCCCTCGCCTCGCCGGCCTGACCGGCGCACCCGGGCGGCCCAATTTGCTTGTTCACCTTACGAATTCTCAGAGCGAAACTTGAGGGTCCAGGTGTACAAGACTTAAACGAATAGGGGTTACGATCTCGGCTACCGAGCTCAGCGTTGAGTACCAGGAGTCAGATCGTGAGCGTCACCCAGAAGCCCTCCGGGGCGGTCGAGGCCCCCGCGCCCGGCCGCCTCGGCTTCGTCGTCTTCATCACCGCGGCAGCGGCCCTCGGCGGCTTCCTCTTCGGCTACGACAGCTCCGTGATCAACGGCGCCGTCTCCGGGATCCAGGAGAAGTTCGGCGTCGGCAGCGGCGTGACCGGCCTGATCGTCTCCTCCGCGCTGCTGGGCTCGGCGGTCGGCGCCGCGTTCGCCGGACGGTTCGCCGACCGGTACGGCCGCATCAAGGTCATGAAGGCGGGCGCGCTGCTCTTCGCGATCAGCGCGGTCGGCTCGATGCTGCCGTTCTCCGCCTGGGACCTCGCCCTCTGGCGCGTCCTCGGCGGCGCGGCCATCGGCATCGCCTCGGTGATCGCCCCGACCTACATCGCCGAGGTCGCGCCGACCAAGTACCGGGGCCGGCTGGCCTCCTTCCAGCAGGCCGCCATCGTGCTCGGCATCGCGATATCCCAGCTGGTCAACTGGGTGCTGGCGCAGGCGGCCGGCGGCGACACCCGCGGCCAGCTGCTCGGGCTGGAGGCCTGGCAGTGGATGCTCGGCATCTGCATCGTCCCGGCCGCGGTCTACTTCGTGCTCTCCTCGGTCATCCCCGAGTCCCCGCGCTACCTGATCCAGGCCGAGCGCCTGGACGACGCCCGCAAGGTGCTCGCCGAGGTCGAGGGCGAGGGAACGGACACCGACGCCCGGATCGCCGAGATCCAGTCGCTGATCGCCTCCGACCACCGCCCGCGCTTCCGCGACCTGCTCGGCGGCCGGTTCGGCCTGCTCCCCGTCGTCTGGGTCGGCATCGGCCTGTCGGTCTTCCAGCAGTTGGTCGGCATCAACGTGATCTTCTACTACTCGTCGATCCTGTGGCAGTCGGTCGGCATCGACCAGAGCAACTCGCTGCTGATCAGCTTCGTCGGCTCGGTGATCAACATCCTCGGCACCGTGATCGCGATCGTGCTGGTCGACCGGATCGGCCGCAAGCCGCTCGCCCTGATCGGCTCGGTCGGCATGGCGGTCGCGCTCGGCACCGCCGGCTGGGCCTTCTCCTCGGCCACCGGCAGCGGGGACAACCTCACCCTGCCCGACCTCCAGGGCACCGTCGCGCTGGTCGCCGCCAACGCCTTCGTGCTGTTCTTCGCGATGTCCTGGGGCGTGGTCGTCTGGGTGATGCTCGGCGAGATGTTCCCGAACCGGATCCGCGCCGCCGCCCTCTCCGTCGCCGCCTCCGCGCAGTGGATCGCGAACTGGGTGATCACCGTCTCGTTCCCGTCCATGTCGCGCTGGAACCTGTCGGCGACCTACCTGGTCTACGCCGCCTTCGCGGCGCTGTCCGTCCTCTTCGTGGCGAAGTTCATGAAGGAGACCAAGGGTGTCCGGCTGGAGGACATGGGCTGATCCGCCGCCCCTCGGCCTCCCGGCCCCCGCACCCCCGCGCGATCGGCGCGGAGGCGCGGGGGCCGCGTCGTTTCCGCGGGGCCGGGCCCGCGCGGCGAAGCAGGCCCGCACGGCGAAGGGGGAAGTCCGGCGAGGCATCGCGCGACGAACGGGCGAGGCCGGGCGAGGCGCCGCGCGGCGGGGCGTCTCGACGGGTCAGGGCCGCTCGGCGAGCCTGGCGTAGCGCAGGGCGAGCCCGTCGAGCAGCGCCTCCAGCCCGGTCTCGAAGGCGCCCTCGTCCACCGTCCCGCGGTGCCCGGCCAGCCGGTGCGCCTCACCGAGGTGCGGGTAGTCGGCCGCGTCGTAGACCTCGGCGTCCGCCGGGAAGCCGGCCGCGAAGGAGGCGAGCGCCGAGCCCGTGACGAAGTAGCGCATCAGCGCGCCGATCCTGGTGGCCTGTCCGCGGGGCCACCCGGACTCGACCAGGTGGCCGAAGACCGCGTCGGCCAGCCGCAGCGCGTTCGGCCGGCGCCCGGGGCCCTGGGCCAGGACCGGGACGATGTTGGGGTGGGCGGCCAGCGCGGCGCGGTAGGAGCGCGCCCAGTCGCGCAGCGCCTGCGGCCAGGCGCCCCCGGTGCTCCCGGTGCTCCCAGCAGCTCCCGCGGCCCCGGCGGCGGCCCCGAACATCGACAGGTCGACCTCGCCGATGACGCTGTCCACCACCGCGTCCAGCAGGTCGTCCTTGGTGGCGAAGTGGTTGTAGAGCGAGGGCCCGCTGACGGACAGCTCGGTGGCGAGCCGGCGGGTGGAGAGGGCGTCCAGCCCCTCGTCGTCGATCAGCCGCAGTGCGGCGGCGACGATGCGCTCGCGGCTGAGCAGCGGGGTGCGTGGACGGGCCATCGCGGCGGGTTCCTCCGGTTCCTCCGGTCGGGTGTGTCGGGGACCGATTCTGGCAGGCGCCCCTTCCCAGCGCGGGCCGGGCGGGGCTACAGTCGCCCCCATAAAACTTGCAGCGCTAGTTTAATCGGCCCGGACCCCGCACCGGGCCCAGGACACCGGATTCGGGAGCCGCCGTGAACCTGGAGCTGTCCGAGGAGCAGAGCGCCGTCCGTGACCTCGCCGCCGCCTTCACCGACCGCGAGATCGTCCCGTACGCCGCCGAGTGGGACCGCGCCGAGTCCGTCGACCGGGCGATCGTCGGCAAGCTGGCGAAGGTCGGCTTCCTCGGACTGACCATCCCGGAGGAGTACGGCGGCAGCGGCGGCGACCACCTCGCGTACTGCCTCGTGCTGGAGGAGCTCGGGCGCGGCGACTCGGCCGTGCGCGGGATCGTCTCGGTCTCGCTCGGTCTGGTCGGCAAGTCCGTCAACGCCTTCGGCACCGAGGAGCAGAAGCGGCACTGGCTGCCCCGGCTCACCTCCGGCGAGTCCCTCGCCTGCTTCGCGCTCACCGAGCCGGGCACCGGATCGGACGCCGCCGACCTCACCACCCGGGCCGTCCGGGACGGCGACCACTGGCTGATCAGCGGCGCCAAGACGTTCATCACCAACGGCACCTGGGCCGACGTCGCGCTGGTCTTCGCCCGCACCGGCGGCGACGGACCGCAGGAGCGCGGCCACCGGGGCATCACCGCCTTCCTGGTCCCCACCGACCTGCCCGGCTTCACCCGCACCGAGATCCACGGCAAGCTCGGCCTGCGCGGCCAGGCCACCGCCGGGCTCTCCTTCGAGGATGTCCGGGTGCCGGACACCGCCCGGCTCGGCGAGGTCGGCAAGGGCTTCACGGTGGCGATGGCCGCGCTGGCCAAGGGCCGGATGTCGGTGGCGGCCGGCTGCGTCGGCATCGCCCGGGCCTGCCTGGAGGCCGCCGTCCGCTACGCGGGCGAGCGCGAGCAGTTCGGCAAGCCGATCGCCGCGCACCAGCTCGTCCAGGAACTGCTGGCCGGCATCGCCGTGGACGTCGAGGCGGCCCGGCTGCTCACCTGGAAGGTCGCCGACCACATCGAGCGCGGCCTGCCGTTCGCCACCGAGTCCTCCGTCGCCAAGCTGTACGCCAGCGAGGCAGCCGTGCGGGCCGCCAACAACGCGCTCCAGGTCTTCGGCGGCTACGGCTTCATCGACGAGTACCCGGTCGGCAAGTACCTGCGCGACGCGCGGGTGATGACGCTCTACGAGGGCACCAGCCAGATCCACCAGTTGCTCATCGGACGCGCCCTGACCGGCGTCAACGCCTTCTGAACCCGCCACGGACACCCCCGCCCCGCCACCCGACAAGGAGCCCGACGACGTGCGTCCCGTCTACTTCGCCGCCGCCCGCCGCACACCCATCGGCCGGCTGCGCGGCGCGCTCGCCACGGTCCGCCCGGACGACCTCTCGGCCACCGTGCTGCGCGCCCTGCTCGCCGACGTCCCCGCGCTCGACCCCGCCCGGATCGACGACGTCTACTGGGGCGCCGCCAACCAGGCCGGCGAGGACAACCGCAACGCCGCCCGGATGGCCGTCCTGCTGGCCGGCCTGCCGGAGACCGTCCCCGGAGCCACCGTCAACCGGCTCTGCGCCTCCGGCCTGGAGGCCGTCACCCTCGCCGCCCGGGCCATCGGCTCCGGCGAGGCGGACGTGGTGCTGGCCGGCGGCTGCGAGTCGATGACCCGCGCCCCCTTCGTCCTGCCCCGCCCGGACGAGGCGCTGCCGCACCGGATGGAGACCTTCGACACCCGGCTCGGCTGGCGGCTCACCAACCCGCGGATGGCCGAACTGCACGGCGTGCTCGGCATGGGCGAGACCGCCGAGGAGGTGGCCGCCCGGTACGGCATCGGCCGGGAGCGCCAGGACGCCTTCGCGCTGCGCAGCCACCGACGGGCCGGCGCCGCCCGCAAGGACGGGCACTTCGACGCCGAACTGGTCCCGGTCGAGCGGCCGGACGGGGTGACGGTGAGCCGGGACGAGGGCATCCGCGAGGACACCAGCCTGGCGAAGCTCGCCGGCCTCAAGCCGGTGTTCCGCGTCGGGGGCACGGTCACCGCCGGGAACGCCTCGCCGATGAACGACGGCGCGGCCGGGCTCGTCCTGGTCGGCGAGGAGGCGCTGCGCGACCTCGGGCTCCAGCCGCTCGGCCGGTACGTGGCCGGCGCCTCGGCCGGGGTGCACCCGGACGTCATGGGCATCGGTCCGGTGCCGGCCACGGCGAAGGTGCTCGCGCGGGCCGGCTGGTCGCTCGCCGATCTGGACACCGCCGAACTGAACGAGGCCTTCGCCGCCCAGGCGCTGGCCTCCGCCGACGGCATCGGTTTCGGACCGGAGCAGGCCGAGGAGGTGGTCAACCCCAGCGGCGGGGCGATCGCGCTCGGCCACCCCCTGGGCGGCTCCGGCGCGCGCATCCTCACCACCCTGCTGCACCGGATGCGCCGTACCGGTGCCCGGCGCGGCCTGGCCACCATGTGCGTGGGTGTGGGGCAGGGAACGGCCGTGCTGGTCGAGAACGTCTGACCATCCGTGGTCCACCGCTTGTCGACCGTCGACTTGTCGACTGTCGATCCCCACCACCGAGGAGTTCACATGACGCGGTTCGCGGACAAGGTCGCCGTGGTGACCGGCGCGGCGCAGGGCATCGGGGCGGCCACCGCCCGCCGGCTGGCGGAGGAGGGCGCGGCGGTCGCCGTCGTCGACCTCACCGCCGAGCGGGCGGCCGGGACGGTCGCCGAGATCACCGCCAAGGGCGGCACCGCACGGGCGTACGGCTGCGACGTGGCCGACTACGACGCCGTGGAGGCGGTGTTCGCCCAGGTCGCGGCGGACCTCGGCGGGCTGCACATCCTGGTCAACAACGCCGGGATCACCCGGGACAACCTGTTCTTCCGGATGCCCAAGGCCGACTGGGACGCGGTGCTGACGGTCAACCTGACCAGCGCGTACAACTGCAGCCACGTGGCACAGAAGTACATGGTGGCGCAGAAGTACGGGAAGATCGTCTCGCTCAGCTCGCGCTCCGCCCTCGGCAACCGGGGCCAGGCCAACTACGCGGCCGCCAAGGCCGGTATCCAGGGCCTCACCGCGACCCTGGCGATCGAGCTGGGCCCGTTCAACATCAACGTCAACGCCGTCGCGCCCGGGTACATCGCCACCGCGATGACCGCGGCCACCGCCGAACGGGTCGGCAGCAGCGCCGAGGACCACCAGGGCGAGGTCGCCGCCCGGACGCCGCTGCGCCGGGTCGGGCAGCCGGAGGAGATCGCCTCGGTCGTCGCCTTCCTGGCCAGCGAAGAGGCCTCCTACGTCAGCGGGCAGACGCTGTACGTCAACGGCGGGGCGCGCTAGCCGCCTTCCTGACGCATCGTCACCAGGTCGTCCCAGGTGGGGAGTTACTTTCCCCTGGGACGACCTTTACCTTTTCGCGTGGCCGAGCATGACCATGCCCTTGATCATACGACCCCACCAATTGACTATGGCATGATCATGCGGCTCTCGATGGGATGGCCGGACCGACCCGACCGAACCAGGTCAGGCCCTGCGCCCCAAGGAGCCCCATGGGCAGCCCCGCCACCCTCCGCCGCGCCCTGGCCCTTCTCGCCGTGGGGGCCACCGCCCTCACGGCCGGCACCGTCGCCGTACCGGCCGCCGGTACCGCGATCGCCTCCCCTGCCCACGACCTCACGGGCGTCCACGTCCGCCCCGCCTCCTTCGGGCAGCACAGCGCCCAGGGCCGCCCCGCCCCGCTGAGCACCACCCAGTGCGTCAGCCAGGTCGGCATCCACTGCTACTCGCCGCTCCAGTACCGGGCCGCCTACAACCTGAACCCGCTGTACCAGGAGGGCATCACCGGCAAGGGCCGCACGATCGTCATCGTCGACTCCTTCGGCTCGCCGACCATCCAGCACGACCTGGAGGTCTTCGACAAGCAGTGGGGCATCCCGGACACCAACGTCGAGGTGGTCAAGTGGGGCAACGTCCCCACCTGGGACCCGAAGAACCCCGACCACACCGGCTGGGCCGGCGAGACCACCCTGGACGTCGAGTACGCCCACGCGATCGCCCCCGACGCCCACATCATCCTGGTCGAGACCGGCGTCGCCGAGACCGAGGGCACCACCGGCCTGCCCGAGATGATGGACGCCGAGAAGGCCCTCATCAAGGCCGGCCGCGCCGACGTCATCTCGCAGAGCTTCGGCGCCACCGAGAACACCTTCCCGGGCTACGACAAGGGCGACTTCAAGTCGCTCACCGATCTGCGGTACGCCTTCCAGGCCGCCGCCGACCACAACGTGACCGTGCTCGCCGCCTCCGGCGACAACGGCGCCACCGACGCCCAGGAGAACGGCAGCGACCTGTACCCGTACAAGGTCAACTCCTGGCCGTCCTCGGACCCGCTGGTCACCTCCATCGGCGGCACCCAGCTCACCCTGGACGACTCCGGCAACCGCACCGCGCCCGACAAGGTGTGGCACGACAAGTCCGGCGCCGGCGGCGGTGGCGTCTCGGGCATCTTCGAGCGCCCGTGGTACCAGGCCGGCGTCGCCAACGTCACCGGCAACCACCGCGGCACCCCGGACATCAGCATGAGCGCGGCCGTGGACGGCGCCGCCTGGACCTACGAGTCCTACGACCCGACCTCGGTCGGCTGGCACCTCACCGGCGGCACCAGCGAGGCCACCCCGCTGTTCTCGGGCGTCGTCGCGCTCGCCGACCAGCTCGCCGGCCACCGCCTCGGCCAGCTCAACTGGCGCCTCTACGGCATGAACCTGCTGCCGAGCAAGTGGAGCGGCATCGTGGACGTCAAGCAGGGCGACAACGGCTGGAACGGCGTCACCGGTTACAACGCCGCCGAGGGCTACGACCTCGCCAGCGGCCTGGGCACCATCGACGGCGCGAAGTTCGTGCACGCCATCGCCGGTCGGTGAGCCGCCCGGTCGCCGGGTCGCGAGTGACAGGTGACCGGTAACAGGTGACAGCGAACAGCTGACAGATTTCGAAATCTGTCAGCTGTTCGCTGTTTTCCGTCTGCTGTCGTCCGTCCGCCGTCCGCCGTTCCCCGCCGGTCGGCGGACGGCGGGGAACAGCGGCCGCGGTGGCGGCCGGCGGACGGCGGTCCCGGCGGACGCCGACTGTCAGCCGGTGGCGGCAGCGGCCAACTGGGCGAGGTAGCGCTCGGCGGCACGGAGCTTGCGGCCGTCGGGGCCCGGGAGGTGGGCGCGCAGTTCGATGATCTCCGGGGCGATCCGGATGGCCTCCGCGCGGTCGGTGATCGCGCGCCAGCAGGCCTCGGCGTTGGTGGCCGCCCGCTGGGTCTCCGGATGGTCCGGCCCCTGGGAACGGAGCAGCGTCAGGGCCACCTCGCGGTAGATCTCCGCGGCCTCGGCCGACCGGCCCGCGAGCCGGCAGACGTGCGCCCGGACCTGCCGGACCTGCAGCACCGGCTCGGAGACGGCACCGTGCTCGGCGATCGCCTCCAGTTCGAGGGCGAAGGCCAGGTCGGTGGCGGCGGCGTGGTCCCCGGCGTCGGCGCTGCGGACGATCCGTCCGATGACCTCGCGGTAGTCCGCCCGGGGCGGCCTGGCCGCAGCGGCCTCGTCGGCCGACGCTTCGGCAGCGGTGCCGGCCGGGCTGTCGGCCGGGGCGTCGGCCTGGGCGGGCGGCGCGTCGGCGGGAGCTTCGCCGGCCGGTCCCTCGCCGCCCGGTCCCTCGCCTGCCGGTCCCTCGCCGCCCGGTCCCTCGCCTGCCGGTCCCTCGCCGCCCGGTCCATCACCCTGCGGTACGGCGTCGACCGGTGCCTCGTCAGCGGGCTGCTCGTCGGCCGGGACGGCGTCAGCAGGCTCCTCCTCCGTCCGCGCCTCGTCGGCCGGAACGGCGGCGGCGGGAGCCACTTCGGCGGGCGCCTCCTCCGCCCCCGCGCGCGCCTCCGGGACGGCGTCCCTGGGCTGCTCCGTGACCGCGGGGGCCTCTTCGGCCCCGGGCCCCTCCGCAGCCTCGGACTCCTCCGCGACGGCCTCCCCGGTCGCGTCCCCGCCCGCCGCTCCGGCCGTCTCCGCCGTCGTCTCCGCCGTCGTCTCCGCAGCCGTCCCCTCGACCGCCTCCACCGCGGTCTCGGAGGCCACCACGGCTTCCTCCTGGGGGAGTTCGGGCTCGGCGACCACGACGTCCGCGGGCTCCGGCCGGGGCTTGAGGAGCGTGACGCCCGCCGGGGGCGTGCCGTCGTCCACGGGCACGGCGTCGGCCGGGGCGGGCTTGCGCAGGGTCACGCCCGGCGCCTCGGCCGTTCCGCCCGCCTTCAGCAGGCTCACCGGGCGGGCCGGCCGCGGCGGAGTGGGCGGGACGCCCGGCTTGACCAGGCTGACCGGACCACCCGCGGTCGCCGGGGAGCCGACGGCCGCGGTCGACGGCTCGGGCATCGCGGCCGGTACCGGCGACGGCCACCCCGGGGCGGCGTCCCGCGGTTCCGTCGGACGCGGCAGCGGCGACGCCAGGGGCGGCGGCAGGTCGGAGAGCGCCACGCCGGCGGCCGGCACCGGCGGCACGTCGGCCGGCAGGCCCTCGCCGCGACGGGCGGTGTTGCGGAAGAACGGCCGGTCCGGGGCGTGGGTGGCCAGGACGATCACGTCCGGCCGCAGCACCGAGTACACCTGCTGCCGCAACTGCTCGGGCGCGAGCACCTCGCCCGCGCCGGGCCGTCCGCCGTGCAGCGCCTCGATCAGCGCGCGGGTGAAGGTGCCGATCTGCTCCGGGTCCGGGCTGACCACCGCCCACAGCGGGATGCCCTCGCTGAGCGGGGAGACGGTGCCCTGGAGGTACGGCCAGGCGTTCTGGTCGGCACTCAGGTCGGCGATGACGAGGGTCTGCCACTCCGCCGGACGGTGGCTCAGCTCGGCGGCGACGGACTGCCAGGGGAGGCCGTCCTGCTTGGCGTCGCGCAGGGTCAGCTGGAGCTGCCCGCCGCGCTTGTCGGCGACGATGTGGCCGCCCAGGTGGACCAGCAGCGGTCCCGGGTGGCGGGAGGCGGCGCGCAGGTGGGCGAGGACGGTGTGCGGGTCACCGGCGCCGGGGAGGTGGACGGCGTCCACCGCGTCCGCCGCGAGCAGCACCTGCGGCGAGACGGCGGCGAGCATCGCCGAGAGCACCGGCGCCTGGGCCGGTCCGCCGCGGCCCCAGGTGCGGCGGCCGGAGTTGCCGTACCCGCCCTCGATCACCAGGATCCGCCCGCGCGGCGCGGCACCGAGGCCACCCGCACCGATGCCGCCCGCGCCGAGCCCGCCCGCACCGCCGACGGTGGCCGGCGTCGCGCTCTGGACCGGGAACGGCGGCGGGGTCGCCGAGGAGGCGAACCCGGCGGTGGGCAGGCCGGTGAGGGTCCACCCGGTGGGCGGAACGGGCGGTGCGGCCGGGGGCGCGGGCGGCGGCATGGGCGCCTGTCCGACCGGCTGCACGCCCCCCTGCGTGCCCGCCCCGGAAGCAGGTACGGCCCCCGGAGGAACACCCGGTACGGAAGCGGCGACCGGAGCGGGGGCAGGGGCGGGGGCAGGGGCGGCCGGGGGCGGCGGCGGCTCGTACAGCGCTGCGGGGCCGGGCGGATGCTCCTCGGCCGGGAGGCGCGGGGGCGGCGGTACGGCGTCCCAGGGCCCCGAGCCGCCGGCCGGGTCGGGACCTCCGGAAACCGCTGTCGTCTCCGCCATCTCCTGGTCACCGCCCCGCCCCGCCGCTCCCGCGGCGTCTGATGCCCTCGCCTGTGTGGCGCCTGCCACCACACTCCGTGCGCGCCACCCTACGAGATCCCGGCTCACCCGTTCCAGGCCGGGTGGCCGATCGGTGCACCACACCACCCGCGCCGCCCCGCTAAGGTGCCGTCATGGTCGATGCCGATCGCCCCTTGCTCTTCCTCGACGTGGACGGCCCGCTGATCCCCTTCGGCGACCCTCCCCCCGGCGGCTACCCCACCTACCGCAGCCCGTACGTCCCGCCCGGCACGGCGATGGGCGGGAATCCGCTGATCGCCCGCGTGAACCCGGAGTTGGGGCCGCGGCTGCTGAGTCTGCCGGGCGAGCCGGTGTGGGCCACCACCTGGCTGGAGGACGCCAACGAGTGCCTCGCGCCCTGGCTCGGCCTGCCCCGACTCCCCGTCGTGGACTGGCCGGTGGACGACACGGGTGCCATGGACGCCCCGGACGCCCCTGCGACGACGGACCCGCCGGACATCACGAACTGGCCGGACGGGCCGGACGGCCTGCACTGGAAGACCCGTGCGCTGGTCGCATGGGCGGACGGGCGGCCGTTCGCCTGGGTGGACGACGAGATCACCGAGCCCGACCGCCGCTGGGTCGCCGCCCACTCCCCCGCCCGCACCCTGCTCCACCGGGTGGATCCCCGACGCGGGCTCACCGAGGCGGACTTCACCGCCCTGGACGCCTGGCTGCGGGCGGTCTGACCGGCCACCGGCCCGCCGATCCGCCGATCCGCCGATCCTCCGGACCGCCGCTCCACGGATCGGCCCACCGACCGATCCGCCGACCGCATCCGTACCGAATGTCCACACGACCGCCACATTCGCCGTCGGCCCGTCAACACGACTGCCCGGCCACCCCCGTGGGAGTGGCCGGGCAGTCGGCGATCCACCTCAGGATCCCGCGAGCAGGTCCCGCAGCAGGGCGACGGTGTCGGCGTCCAGGTCCCGGCCGGTCCGGCGGCTGAGCGCGTCCAACCGGTTGACGGCGCGTAGGAGTTGGTCGCGGGCGCCGGCCGAGGCGTAGGCGTAGAAGAGGTCCCGGTGCAGCAGTTCGACGTCCGGGGCGACGGCGAGGCCGCGGAAGACGGCGGCCTCGGCGCTGCGGTGGTCGCCGTACTGCAGACGCCGGGCGGCCAGTTCGTGGGCCGTGTCGACGATCGCCGCGATCATGTCCTGCCGCTCGGCCTCGGCCCAGCCGTACGAGGCCGGCGGGGCCTCCGCGAACGGCGCCCCGCGGACCAGGGCCAGGGCGTGGGCGAGGGCCGCGTCGGCGGTGGCACTGGTGCTGCGCATGCCGCGCCGGTAGAGGCCGCGGAACTCGTCCCAGTCGCAGGTGACCGCCGGGGCGAAGGAGTACCCTTCGGTGCCCTCGGTGGGCAGGAAGGCGCGGCCCTCCGGGGAGGTGCCGAACCAGGCGGCCAGGTCGCCGAGTTTGGCCACCACCGGGCTCTGGGCGTCGGCCGAGGTGGGGTGCGGGTCGAGGTGCGCCGCGCCGGGGTGCAGATCGTGGTCGAGCGCGTGGCGGTCCGACCCCGGACGCAGCGCCAGGTAGACGGCCAGCTCGGTGAGCCGGGGCAGCGCGCCGGGGACGACGGTGCCGAGGACCCCCGCGACGTCCACCGGGCCGAGCAGCCGGATCCGGGGGGCGTTGCGGGCGGCGTGCGCCTCCGGGGAGCGGAGAATGGCGAGCAGGTCGTCGCTGTCGCTGCGCCCGGGGGTGGTCCGGGCGACCGGGGCGACGGCGGCGGGGCCCGGTTCGACGGCGGGCTCGAACTCCCCCGCACCTGCGGGGTCCGCGGTCCCGACCGTCTCGGCGGTCCCGGCCGTTTCCGCGGTCCCGGCCGGACCGGTCCCGGCGGCGACGGCGGGCACCGCGGCGGACGCGGCCGACGGCGCCGACTCCTCGGCCCGCTCCGGCGCGGTCGGCTCCGCCGTCCCCGGCTCCGCCACCACGGGAGGCGACACCACGGACTGCGGAACGACGGACGTCGGGACGACGGGCTTCGGGACGACGGGCTTCGGGACGACCGGCTGGACGGCGAGCACGACCGTCGCCGTGGACTCCGAGGAGGTGTCCCCCGACTCGTCCGCCCCCTCGCCCTCCGGCAGGCCCGGGCGCCGCAGGTCCCGGGTGGTCTCGTCGGTGGCCGCCTGCCTCCCCTGCCCGTTGACGACGAACCGCGCCGGACCGGCCGGAACCGGCGCTGGGGCCGGAGCCGGGACCGCAGCCGAAGCCGCGGGCGGCAGGGCGGCGGGACCCGGAGCGGGCGTCACCGGATCGGTGCCCGCGAACGGGCTGGCCCCGGTGCCGATGACCCGGGCGAGCAGCCGCGGACCGGCGGCCGCGTCCGCGCCCTCCTCCGCCCCGACGGCCGAGGCCCCACCGACCGACAACCCGCCGACCGAAGCCCCGACGGCGGCCAGCACCGGTACGGCGGCCGGCAGTTCGGCGGTGTCGGGGTCGTCCTCCGGCCCGTCCAGGGTCCAGGCCGGGGCCGGGTGCTGGGTGGTGTCGTCGGCGGCCCGGAGCAGCTCGGCGACCTGGTCGTACTGGTGGCCGCTGAGCCGCTGGAGCTCGACCGTGAGGTGCAGGCCCGGGATCGCGGCCTGGCCGGAGGTCGGCAGGGTCCAGCGGGCGACCGGGCCGGTGCCGCGCTCGGGGGCGCGGGTGATGACGGCGACGCAGGTGCGCGGGCGGGCATCGAGCAGGCGTCCGAGCTCGGCCGGGACGTCCCCGCCGGGCTGGTGTGCGCAGAGCACGATCTCGGGCGTCCAGGACTCGTCGGCCTGGCCCCGGCTGCGGGCCTCGCGCGGGCTGGTGGCCTCGGCGGCGACCAGGGTGGCGCGGGCCTTGGCGGTGCGCGGGCCGAGGGCGGCGAGCGCGGCCTCCAGGGTGGGGTGGCGGTGCACCCGTTCGGCGGCCGGTCCGCTGATCGGCATTTCCTCGGCGAGGTCCACCAGGTGCAGGTGGAGCCGGTCGGCCAGCGGGCTGTGGGCCAGTTCGATGGCGAGGGTGCGCAGCACGTCCCGGGCGTCGTCCGGGTGGCCGGACAGGTGGAGCAGCCGGACGGCCTCCAGGTCGGCGAGGACCACCGAGCCGTCCGGCGAGGTGCCGAGGGTGACCAGCGCGGGGTACGGCGCGGCGGTCCGCCGGGCCTGGCCGGGGCTGAGCAGGTCGCCCGAGTCGGCGCTGCACCACCACACGTTGGCGGCGTGCGCGGCGCGGAACGGCGCGATCGGGGTGGCCGGGCCGGACAGGTGCAGCTCGATGGTCTGGCCCTGGGTGATCCGGGCGGCGACGATGGCGGGCAGCCGCTTGCCGCCGCGCACGGTGTTGCGGGCCATGGTGCGCAGGGCGCGGTCCAGCAGTTCCAGTCCGGCCTGGTCCTGCCGGGCCATCAGCTCGTTCTCGAAGGCGGCGGCCTCGGCGTCGGGCATCGCGATGCGGTGCCGGGGGCGGCGGGCGCGCTGCTGGCCGCCGCGCTTGTGGGCGACGGCGCCGACCATGATGGCGGCGAGCAGGACGCCGACGGTGGAGGCCGAGAGCGCGACGGTGTAGTCGTCGCTGGGGGCCGGGTCGGCGTGCGCGGCGGGGGCGGGCGCGTGGGCCGGTGCGGGCGTGGGCGCGGGCGCCGGGGCCGACTGCGGCGTGCCCTGCGCGGGTGCGCCCTGCGGGGGAGCGCCCTGCGCCGGGGCCTGGTCGGCGGGTGCCGGGACCTGGTCGGCAGGAGCCGGTGCGGGCGCCGGCGCCGGTGCGGCACCGCCCGCCCCCGGCACCGTGAGCACCATCCCCGGCACCACCACGTCCGGGTCCGTCAGCTGCTCCCCGTCCGGGGCCTGCGCCCCCTTGTTCGCCTCGAACAGCTTCGGCCACTGCTCCCCGTCCCCCAGCTCCCGCTGGGCGATGGCCGACAGGCTGTCCCCGGCCTGGACGGTGACGGTCCGCTGCCCGCCCGATCCGCCCGCACCACCGGCACCACCGGGCCCCCCGGCCTCCGTCCCGGACTGCGGAACGTTCTGCGGGGCACCCTGCGGCGTCCCCTGCGGGGTGCCCTGCGCCGCGTCCCCGGAGGGAGCCGGTGCGGGAGCCGGAGCCGGTGTCCTCGCCTCGTCCGGCTTGGCGTCCGCCGGCATCAGCAGTTCCCAGCCGGGCTGGATCGGCCGCTCGGCGTCGAAGCGGACGCCCGAATCACCCATCACCCGGCCCTCGTTGAGCTTGGCGATCTCCATCCACCGCTCGCCCGAGCCCAGTTGGCGCTCGGCGATGGACCACAGGCTGTCGGCCGGCCGGGCGTCGCGCACCGTGTAGGTGCTCTGCTGTTCGGCGGCCGGGGTCGGGGCCGGCGCGGCCGGCGCGGCGGGCAGTGCGGCGCGCTGCACGCCCGGCGTCAACTGCGCCTGGACGACCGGGCCGTGGGCGGCGTCGGGGACGGCCGCGAAGGCCGAGCCGGCCACCGGCAGCAGGGCGAGCACCGAGCCGACCAGTCCGGCCGCGATCCGCTGGCTCCAGCCGAAGGCCGGGATGCGGCGGGCGATCCGGCCGCGCAGCTGGGCGGGGATCTCCAGCAGGACGGAGAGCGCGAAGCAGGCCCAGGCGAGCCAGCCGACCACCACCAGCGCCCACAGGAACAGGCTTCCGTCGTCCGGGCTGGTGAGCGCCTCGCCCACCCCGCCCGAGGCGACCTCACCCATCCCGGCGACCGCCTGGGTGCCGTACAGCAGCAGTGCGGGGACGCCCAACAGCAGGGCGAGCAGGGCGACCAGCGCGCCGAGCGCGGTGATCACGGCACGGCCGCGCCCGCGGGGTGGTCGGGGCGCCGGGGCGGCGGGCCTTCGGGCGCCGCCGGCGCGATGGGACGTCCCGGCCCGGCCGTTGCGGGCCTGGGCGGTACGGGCCTGGTCCTTGGCACGTGGCGCGGCCATCAGTCGGTCTCCGCTTTCTCGACTCCGTGGACGAGGGTCGCACTGCCCTTGCCCGTTACCTTCCGTTGCCCGAGGGCGCCCAGCAGGACCGGGCGGTAGTCGGCCTGCACGGTGACGGTGACGACCTTGCCGTCACCGGAGAACTCGATGTCGCCCGCGTGCAGGCCGTACAGGCGCAGATAGGCGTCGGCGGCGTCCCGGACGTCTTTCTCCTGGACCTTGAAGCCCTTGCCCTGCAGGACGGCCGCCCGGTCGAGCTGCTGGCCGCCGACCCGCGCGGCCTCCAGAGCGTAGGCGTCGGTCCGCTCGGCGACCCGCAGCCGGCCGCCGGCGTCGATCACCAGGGCGATGACGAGCACGACGTAGGCCGCGCAGATCGCCACGAAGAGGGCCACCGCGCCCCGGTCGGACCGGCGCGCCGACAGCCGTCGCCGCAGACGGCTCACCACTCCCGTCCCCTCCCCCCACTTCGCACGCTGCTCTCCCCACCGGCCCCCACCGGGCGCCACTCGGTACCGCTGTGTCATCCCCCGGGCGCTCTCCGCTTGCGTCTCCCCCGCACGGGCCGTCTCCAATCCCCCGTCTTCCCGGCGACGGCGCCGCGCACCGTCATGTGCCCCGGTAACGGTCCACCACCGAGGTGAACTCGCCGACGAGGTGCTTCGTCACGGGTACCCCGGACGGTCCGCCGAGCAGGTCGGCCAGTTCCACGTCGCAGATCACCGTGACGGTGACGGTCGTGGCCGGTCCGCCCGGCAGGTTCAACTCCCCCTTGCCGACCCGCACGTCCCCGTTGCGGCAGGACACGCCCTGCTGGCGCAGGGTGGCGAGGGCGGACTCCCTGGCCGGCTGGTCCATCCCGTCCACGCTGCGCTGCAGGGAGGCGGTCCGGGCCCCGGCCCGGGCGGCGGCCTCCACGGTACCGGCCGTGGTCTGCACCCGACCGGCGGCGATGGCCACCAGGACCAGCCCGACGACCCCCGGCACGACGATCGCCGCCTCGATCGCGATCCCGCCGCGGTCCCGCCTACGCCGCCGCGACCAGAACCGCCGCCGCGGCGGCCGCGATGGCCGCCGCCACCCGCCGGGTGCCCGCGGTTCACTCCTCACGGCTTCGCCACCGGCGCCACGAAGCGCTCGCGCGGCGCCTCGGCGAACTGGGTGACGGTGGGCGCCCTGAGCCCGGGTATCAGCAGCGGCGGGGTCAGCTCCACGGTGACCCGGACGGTCTGGGCCGTGCTGCCGTCGGTCCGCACCACGTACCCGCGCACACCCTGCCGGTCGAGGAAGTCCCGGGCCTGCCGCTGGGCCGCCTCGTTCTTCTCGCCGTCCGTCGCGCCGCTCTGCACCCGTCCGGCGTCCACACCCTCGCGGGCCGCGGTGAGCGCGACCTGCCGGTCGTACCAGAGCAGCGCGGCCTGGACGACGAGCAGCAGGAGCAGCAGGACGACCGGGAAGACGATGGCGAGGCTCACGCTCATCGACCCCCGGTCGCCCCTGCGGCGGAGAGCAGGACGCATCACTGGGTGGCGCCGCCCGCGCCCGCGCCGCCCGGCATGTTCGGGTCCTGCTCGACCTTCTTGACGACCTTGTCCTTCAGCAGGTAGAGCGCCGTCGCCACGGCACCGGCGACGAAGACCAACGCGATGATGGCGAGGGCGAGTTCGATGCTGATCGCACCGCGGTCGCCGCGCGCCCGGGCGGCCCGCAGCCGGCCGAGCCGCAGGGTGAACAGCATCAGTGCGAACTGGACCGGTAGCAGGGCGGGTCGCAGCACCCGGTCTGCCAGGTGGGCGATTCGTGCGGTCATCGGGTTCTCCCGGGGATGTGGCGGTGTGGTGTGGTGGTGCCGGCTGCTCTGAACGGGCGGGTCGGGCTTGCGAGGTCTCGTCGGGGACGGTACGCGGCCGTGGAACACGGTCAGTTGAGCATCTGGTGCAGGGCGGGGAAGACGATCAGGACGGTCATCAGCAGGGTCAGCGCGGCCCCGGGCGCGACCATCCGTTCGCTGTCGGCGTTCGCCCGGGCGAGGTCCTCGGCGAGCAGTTCCCCGCGCAGGCCCTTGGCGCGGGCCCGCAGGGTGTCGTAGACGGCGGCGCCGTCGGTGCCGGACAGCCGCATGATGTCGGCCACGTCCTGGAGCGGGCTGAGCCCCAGTTCCTCGGCCAGCGCGTCGAGTCCGGCCCACGGCGGGAGCCGGTCGGTGGCCGCGCGCTCCAGGGCGTCGCGGATCCGCCGGAACACCGTGCCCTGCCCGACCGCGGCGGCCCGGCGCAGCGCCTCGGCGGGGCCGCAGTCGGCGGCCCGCTCCATCGCGACGAGTTCCAGGTAGGCGGCGATGCCGTGCAGGTATTCGGTGCGCGCCTCCTTGGCCTCGCCGCGCACCACGGCGTCCGGGACGAACCAGAGCAGCCCGGCCAGCAGCGGCCCGGCGACCAGCGGCAGCGCGAACGGCAGGCCGGTGTCCATCAGCACGGCCATCGCCCCCAGGTAGGCGGGCAGCAGCAGGCCGAGCGCGGCGAACAGCAGCTTGTGCACCATGAACCGGGCCGGGGTGCGGCCGATCAGGGCGAGTTCACGGCGCGGTACGGAGACCCCGCGCAGGTGGACGGACCGCTCGCCGATCCGGTCGTACCAGCGGGGCCGCTCGTCCGGGTCCTGCTCGCGGTCGGCGGGGGTGGCGTGCAGCCGGTCCAGCGCCTGGCGCAGGTCCGGTGGCGCCGGCCGCAGTTCGGCGACCAGGAGGGCGAGGCCGCCGGCCGCGAAGGCGCCGGCCAGCACGGACCAGGGCGAGATCACCGGACCTCCCCGAGCTGCTCGGCCGGCTCCGGCGCGGCCGCCGGTGCGGCGGACCGGCGCCCGCTCCTGCTGCGCCGGTCCGGCGTCAGCAGCCGGGGCACCGGCGGGTGGGAGGCCAGCGCCCGCATCCAGGCGATGATCGCCACGAACAGGGCGGCGACCACGGCGAGCACCACCTGACCGAGGAAGGTCCCGTACGGCCGGGTGTACTCGGTGTTGAAGGAGCCGACGGTGACGACCAGCACGATGATGCCGACCAGCCAGCGGATGGTGGTCCGGTGCTTGGCCCGGTCCGCCTCGATGGCGCGGCGCTGGCGGACCTCCTCGCGCACCGAGTCGGCCATGTCGGAGAGCGTGCGGGCCAGGCCGGGGCCACTGTCCCCGGCCCGCAGCACGAGCGCGGCGAGCACCTTGTCGGCGGTGGCGTCGGCGAGGCTGTCGGCGAAGGCGCGCAGCGCCTCCTCGGGCCGCCAGCGGGCCTGCAGCCGGGCGGCCAGCTCGCCGATCTCGTCCTCCAGGGCGGCCGGGGCGGTGCGGCGGCTGGTGACGATGGCCTGGTTGAGGCCGACGCCGAGCAGCAGCACGTCGGCGATCCGCTGGGTCCACTCGGAGAGCGCCTCCAGCCGCTCGATCCGGTGGGTGTCCGGGCGGGTGGTGTCGAACAGCCAGGGCAGGCCGAAGACGGCCAGCGGCACCAGCAGCGAGGTCAGCGGGATGCCGGTGAACAGCCAGGCCAGCGGCGCGCCGGCGAGCGCGAGCGGCAGCTGGACGCGGCGCATCCGCACCATCCGGTGCGCGGCCGTCCCGGGGGCGCCGTACCAGAACACGTGGATCCGGCCGGCCAGCGGGTTGGGCTCCCGCTCGGCCCCGTCCTCGGCGCCGGGCTCGCTGCCGCGGGCCCAGGCCACCAGGGCGACCAGGCCACCCGCGACCGCCAGCCCGCAGAGGGCGAAGAGCAGCATCACCGCGCGCCACCGCCGATCCGCAGCTGGAGCGGGGTGGCCCAACTCCCGTACCGGGAGCCGAGCAGCGAGGCGTCGAAGCCGGCCCGGCGCAGGTCGTCCAGGCACTGCGGCGGGGTGTGCGGGACGGCCCGCGGCTCGCCGAGGTCCGGCCGGGGACCGAAGACGGTGTTCAGTGCGGGCCGGCCGCTCTCCCCGAGGCCGGTGACCTCCAGGACGTGGGAGACGAAGCGGTGCCGGCGGCCGCCGACGGCGGTCTCGTCGACCATGGTGACGTGCACGATGAGGTCCAGGGCGTTGGCGGTGAGCCGGTAGGCGAGCGAGTCGGTCATGTGCGAGCCGTACTCCAGGCAGAGTTCGGCGATGCGGTCGACGACCATGTGCGGGCCACGGGCGTGCAGGGTGCACATCGAGCCGCCCTCGCCGTTGGTCATCACCCGCAGCATCGGGACGACCTCGCCGGAGCGGACCTCCCCGACGATGATCCGGGAGAGCGTCATGCGCAGCGCGGCCGGAATGAGGTCGCCGATGGTCAACTCCCCGGCCAGGCGCCCCTCGACGCGCTCGCCGTTGCCCTCGCGGGCCTCCATCGGGACGACCTGGCGCAGGTGGCCGAGGGTGTGCAGCCAGAGTTCGAACTCCGACTCCAGGGTGCCGATCCGCTCGTCCGGCGGGATCTCGGCGGCCATCGCGCGCAGCAGGCTGGTCTTGCCGACGCCCTGGGTACCGGTGATCATCACGTTCTTCCGGGCCCGGATCGCGGAGGCCAGGAAGGCGGCCAGGGTGGCGTCCAGGGTGCCGAGTTCGACCATCTCGGGCAGCGTCGCCGAGGCCACCCGGTGGCGCCGGATCGCGATGTACGGGCGGGGCGTCACCTCGGTGAGCGCCTGGAGGCGCATGCCGCCCTCCAGGCGCAGCGCGAGGGTCGGGCTGGCGGTGGAGAGGCTGCGCTCGCCGCCGCCGTGCTGGCGGGCCAGGTCCTGGAGCAGTTCGATGAGTTCGGCGTCGTTCTCGGCCACCGGCGGTACCTGGCGCAGGGGTTGGTGCACCTTGGAGACCCAGACGTCGTCGCAGCCGTTGATCAGGATGTTCTCGATCTCCGGGTCGTCCAGGTAGGGCTGGAGCCGGCCGGCCCGGAACAGCAGGTCGAAGACGGCCTCGGCGAGGGCGCGGTCCTGCTCGCGGGTGGGCGGGATGCCGTGGGTCTGCGCATAGGCGTCGGACCACCGGGCGACGGCCTCCTCGATCAGCGCCCGGCCGCGCTGACGGCGGGTGGCGCGGTCCGGATCGGAGCCGGAGGCGGCGGTCAACCGGGTGATCTGCTGGTGCAGTTCGGCCGCGACCTGGCGCTTGAGCTCCCGGGCGACCTGCGGGTCGACGGCGGGCCGGGTGGCGGAGCCGCGCAGGTCCAGCGAGGGCAGCTGGGAGGGCACGGCGGCGGGCCCGGCCGCGCCGGGCGGAACGGGCTGGGGCACGACGGGCTGCGCCGGGGCGGGCTGGGGCGCGACCGGTCCCGGCCGGTACCCGTGCGGCGGGACGACCGGTCCGGGCGGCGGCGCGGCCCAGGGCAGCGCGGCCGGATCGGAGGCGGGACGCTGGTGCAGGGGGCTACCGCGCACGGAGCACCTCCCCGGGGTTGTTCGGGTACGGCCCGCCCATGTCGTCCTGACTGTTCGTCACTGTCGGCTGCTGGAGCGGGTACTGGTCTTCCGGTTCGCCGTACGGGGCGGACCGGACGTGTGCCGGGAAGGGTGCCGGCGCGGCCGGCTGCGGCGCCAGCCCGGCCAGCGGCGCCACCGGGCCGGTGGTGATCACCGGCGGGACGGGCTGCGGCGGAGTGTACGAAGGCTGCTCGCCCTCCGCCGTCCCGTAGCCGGACCGGCCGTGCACGGACCGGCCGTGGGCCGCCGTGCCGTACCCTCCCGGCGGGTACGGCGACGGGCCGTGGCCGCCCGGACCGTATCCCGGCTGGGCGTACCCCGGCTGCCCGTGGTCGGACTGGCCGCCCGTCCCGTAGGCCGACTGCCCGTACGGGCCCGGCGCGGACGCGGGCGGAGGAACCGGCCCCACCCCGGACGACGGCCCCGCCCCGGGCGACGTCACGGGCCCGGACGACGGCACGGGCCCGGTCCCGGGAACGGGCACGGACACCGACGGCTGCGGCGCCATCGGCACGGGCGGGGCCGGTATCGGCGGGGCCGGCACCGGAGCCGTCGGGACCGGCGGCATCGGCACCGCCGCCGCGACCGGGGCCGCCGCCGGGCCGCCCGCCGTCAGCCGGGCCGGCGCCGCGTCCTGCGCCGCTCCCGGCGCGAGCCGCTGGCGCCGACGGCGGATCAGCAGCTGCACCTCGTCCGCCGCCGACCGCGCCGTGCGCATCAGCTCCGAGCGGATGAACCGCCGGTCGCCGGTGTCCCCGCCGTCGGAGAGCACCTTCGCCGTCCGGGTGGCGTGCGGCAGCACCCCGAGCACCGGCAGCCCGAGCTCGCGGGTCACCTCCGCCCTCGTGTACGGCCCCTCGGCGACCAGCAGCAGCCCGAGCGCGTCCGACCCGGTACCGGCGGTGGCCAGGTCCTCGGTCAGGGCGGCGAGCCGGGGCCGGACCGAGCTCAGCCCGCGCAGCGTGGTGCGCACCGTCGCCACCACCGCGTCGGCACGGCGGGCGAGCACCGCGCTGTGGCCGGTGGCCCCGGAGCGGCCGAGGTCCACGATGACGTCGTAGCCCTGCCGTTCCACGCCGTGCAGCAGTTCGGCGAGCGGTTCCCAGGTGTAGGCGAGGCCGGGCGCCTGGGTGGGGTCGGTCAGCCCGGGCAGCAGCAGCCGTTCGGCGTTGCCCTCGGGCGAGAGGTCGATCAGCTGCTCCCAGATGGTCTGCGTGAGCAGTCCGCGCCGGTCGGCGACGGCCAGGTTGCGCAGCCCGTACACCGCCTCGACCCGGCCCTCCAGGGCGCCGGCGAGCACCGCGCCGCCGTCCGGGTCGGCCTCGACCAGCAGGATCCGCCGGCCGGGCGACAGCGGCCACGACAGCAGCAGCGCCAGGGCGGTGGTGGTCGCTCCCGGTGCGCCCGGGCCGCCGACCACCGCGATCACGGCCATCAGGCGCCGCCCGTCGCGGCCGGGACCCCGGAGGCGGCGCCGCCGGGGCCCGGCGTCGTGGCCCCGGGCGCCGCGCCCCCGGGTGCGGTGGCGGCGGCCGAGGGGGCACCGCTCGGCGCCGGGACCGGCGCGGTGCCGCCGCCGGGGGCACCCGCCGCACCGCGCGGCGCGAGCAGCACCTGGATCCGCCCGCTCGCCACCCACTGCGCCAGCCGGGGCCCGTCCGCGGTACCGACCGCCACGTCGATCACCTGGCTGCCGTCGGTGTCCACCCGGCCGACGGTGATCACCGTGGCCGGCAGCGAGTCGGCCCGGCCGTTGTCGGGGGTGAAGACGACGACCAGCTGCACACCGGGCTGGAGCCGGCTGGCGGGCAGCTGGGTGCGCTTGGCCGACACCCCGACCACGATCTGCCCGGGCTGCACCGACAGGCCCTGCGCGAGGTCGGAACCGGTGAGCATCGCACCGCGCTTGAGGTCGGTCGCGGCCCGCATGCCGACCGCCTTCGCGCGGTCCTGGGCCGACACCGGGCGCAGCGCCGGGTCCCCCGCGATCCGGGCGACCACCAGGTCGTCCTCGGTGATCACCTGCCCCCACGGCACGTCCCGGGCCAGCGCCAGCACCGCGACCCGCTGGCCGGTGCTGTTGTAGAGCACGGCCCCGCCCAGCCCGCCGGCCGCGATCAGCGCGACCGCCATCGCCAGCACCGCCGGGCGCCGCCGGCGCGCCCCCATGGTCCGCCCGGGCGCGTGCGGCGCCGCCCGGCCCCGGCCCTTGCCCGGACCTGTCTGCTCCGGCTGCTCCGGGAGCGCCACGGACGCCGCCGCGCCCGCGGAGGTGCCGGATCCCGGCGTCGCGAACGTACGGTTCTCCACCGGGTTCCGCCCTTCCCTCGTTCGTCTCTGGCTCGTCCGGCTGGTCGGTGTGCGAATCGCCGTACCGGCACGGTCACTTGTGTGCGGTCACTTGCGGGCGATCACTTGCGGGTGATCACCGGAGCTCGGTCGCCGGACCGCGCTCAGTTGAGCACCTGCATCTCGGCGACCCTGAGCTCGAAGGGCTTGCTGCTCTGGTTGATGCCCGGGATCGTGAACTTCCGCGGGTTCGGCCCTCCGGTGACCACCACCGCGGCCTCCCAGTGCATCGTCACCGTGGCGCTGAAAACGCTGTTCTTCTCACCGGCCGAGCTGGTCCTGAACTCGTAGCCGCAGTCCGGGGACTTCGCGTCGCCGTACTTGGGGTCGTACGGCGTTCCGGTCGTGGTGCAGGAGGTCTGGAGGTGCGCGCCGAAGCTCCAGTCCGCCTTCAACAGCCGGGGCGTGACGGTGACCGAGATGCCCCCGACCGACGCGCTGCCCGGTGCGGGCAGCGCGGCGTCGTCCGCCCAGAGCCAGACCGGGGCGTTGACCACCGCCGTGGTCTGCGGCGCGGCGCGGCCCACCGGCGGCCGGAAGCGGACCTGGTCGTAGGCCCGCTGGATGGCCATGGCCTCCGCGTTGACGTTCTGCCCGCCCGGTGCGGTGGCCTCGAAGACGATCTCGGCGCCGCCCTGGCCGCCGTCGGTCTGCGGACAGACCTTGGTGTAGAGGGAGCCGTCCTTCGGGTCGTGGCCGTCCCACGCCGGGTCGCCCGCGGGCGGCGGGTTGTCCAGGGCGCGGAAGTAGCACCCCTTGTCGCTGTTGAACCAGCCCAGCTGGGGGTCGTGGCAGGCCCACGCGACCTCGTGGTAGCTGCACAGCTGCGGGCCGGTGTCCGAACCGCCGCCACCGCCGGGCTTCGGTCCGCCGGGCGACGTGGTCGATCCGCCGGAATTGACGTCTATGCAGATGACGTTCGGGTAGCACTGCTCGGCGCCGCCGCTCGGCGGTTCGTCCGCGGTCGCGTTGACCGCCGAGGTCAGCAGCAACCCGGCCGACATCGACGCGGCGATCGCGATTCGCCGGGCCGGTTTCCGCGCGTTCAGCATGTCCGGTCCACCTCCCGTTTGAAGTCGTAGATCAACCAATGTGCCTGGAACCAGCGCAGGGAAGCGGTTCCGACGTACCGGTTCAGACGTGCTCCGGGATCCTTGGCGGCCCCGGTGACGGCGTCGACGCGGTGCCAGCCGGACAGGTCGACGCAGTCCTCGATCACGGCGGTCTGCGGATCGGCTTTCAGATCAATGGCCTTGACCACCGCGGAATTGCGCGGCGTCCCGGTCATCACCACTTTGGCGTCGCGCAGTTGCCGGAGGCCGACCAGGCTGTCGGACAGGGCGCGCCCGGAAGAGTACTGCTCAAGTGCGTAACCGTCCGAATCCGAATGTCCGAAGACCTGGGCCTGGGCCTGCCACCAGTCCTGATAGGTCTTCAGGGCCAGCCGTCCCATGGCCCCTTCCGGACCGCTGGTCGGCGCGATCGAGCCGTTTACCGAACCACCCGAAGGAGTTAGCGGGTCCACTCCCGCGACAGTGGGCGCGGCCGACCCGATGCGATCGACGGAACCGCCCGCACCACCGCTCGCACAAGCACCGAGCAGCAACACCAGAACCGCCCCACCGACTCCAACCGCCCCAGGGTGCAACACATTTCCGCGCTGCCGCATGGCCCCACCTCGTTGCGACCGACCTGATCCGTGATCCACGGCCGCCAGGAGAATTCCGCCGTCCCACCGGTGTTTCCGCTGGGGATCGATTCTTCGCCAACCCACCCCATCACGGCAACACCTCAGGCCCCCTGACCTTACGCGGAAGGAGGTTCCGTCGGGGCGCTTTCCCGCCACAGAACGGCCAACAGTTCCTCGGAAAGCGACAATCCGGCCAATGCGCCCCGAACCGCGGCCCGATTGCGCATCAGGAGCCGCCCGGCGTGCGGCGGAACGAGCAGGCGCGCGCCAGGCGCACCCGAACTACCGGACGCTTCCCCACCGTCCGTCAGCGCGGCCACGGCCGGCTGGAGATCGAGCGGGGCGACGGCCGCGGGGGCACCCGGGACGCCCTGGCGCAGGACGGCGGTCAGGGCCCGGCTGAACGAGCCCTCCCCGCCCGGCAGGACGGCGTCCCGGCCGCGTCTGCCCGGGGCGTAGCGGCTGCCCGGGGAGTGGCGGCCGATCCGGCCCCACAGCGGAACCCTTGAGTAGCTCAGCAGTTCGCCCGCGCCGTCCTCGCCGCGCTCCAGCGCCGCCCAGGCGTCGCGGTCGACCACCGCGTCGACCAGCAGCAGCGCCTCCTCCTGGTCCCCGTGCACCATCGCACTGACCACCCAGTCCCAGGCCAGGCCCCGGCGGTAGGCGTTGTCGGCGGTGCTGCCGGCGGTGACCAGGGCCAGCCGGCGCCCGCGCGGATCGACCACCAGCTGGCCGACCAGGCAGACCAGCAGCCAGCGGCCGGGGTGCTGGGCGGCGTCCCGGACGGCGGTGAGCATCGCGTTGGCGTCCGCGTCCGGCGGCACCGTGGTGACCCGGCAGCCGGCCGCGCCGGTGTCGAAGCACATCCCGGGCAGCACGTCGGCGAGCAGCCGGGCGCCGTCCGCCGCGAGCGCCGCACCCCCGAAGGCCCGGTCGGGCCCGCCGTCCGCCCCGATCACCACCAGATCGACCCCGCCCGCCATCCGGCCGTCCCCCTCCTGCACCATTTCTCCACCCGCCGGGCAGGCTACCGCCCCGAACGGTCGCCGACGGGGCTCCCGACCCGTCCGCTCAGGGACCATGGGCCCTATCGGTGCGCGCACCGACCGAGGACGATCGGACGCATGGAGCGTGAGGACCGTGTGGAGACCCTGAGCGAGGCCGAGTGCCTGCGGCTGCTCAGCACCGTGCCCGTCGGGCGCGTGGTGTACACCGAGCACGCGCTGCCGGCCGTCCTGCCGGTCTCCTTCGAGGTCCTGGACGGGCGGCTGGTGCTCGCCGTACGCCGGGGAAGTGCCACCGCGCGCGGGCTTGACGGCACGGTGGTGGCCTTCCAGGCGGATCTGCTGGACCCGGTCACCCGCACCGGGTGGAGCGTCCTGGTGCACGGGCGGGCCGACGTGGTGAGCGATCCCGAGCAGGTCAGACGGGTGCTGCGGTCCGGTCTGCGGCCGTGGGTGGGCGATCCGGAGCCGCTGTTCGTCGCGCTGGTCCCGGAACTGGTCAGCGGCCGCCGGCTGTTCCCGACCGGGCCGGGAGTCCCGGGGCGCCGGACGCGCCGGCAGCCGAGCAACGGGCCGGTGAGCGCCGGGCCGGTGAGCGCCGGGCCCGTGAACACCGGTTTTCCGTTCGGCTCCTGACAGATACCGATGGGTAGGCATACGCTTCCGGCGTCCTGACCCCTCCCCGGGCCCGTCCCCACCAGGAGCGCACCGTGACGACCTTCGCCTCCCTCGCCGAGCTGACCGCCGCCGTCGGCACCGAGCTGGGCACCAGTCAGTGGCACACCATCGAGCAGCGGCGGATCGACCTGTTCGCCGAGGCGACCGGTGACCACCAGTGGATCCACGTGGACCCGGAGCGGGCCAAGGAGAGCCAGTTCGGCTCGACCATCGCGCACGGCTACCTGACCCAGTCGATGATCCCGGTGCTGGCGAAGGAGTGCTATGCCGTCGAGGGCGTGCGGATGGCGCTGAACTACGGCTCCGACAAGGTGCGGTTCCCGGCGCCGGTGCCGGTGGGCACGGCGATCCGGGCCACCGCCGAGCTGCTCTCGGCCACCGAGGTGCCGGGCGGGATCCAGGCGGTGGTGCGGTTCACCGTGACCAGCGAGCGGAGCGCCAAGCCGCACTGCGTCGCGGAGACGATCACCCGCTTCTACGCCTGACCCGGACCGGGGCCCGGGCCGTCACCGGGCCGGGGTCGGGGCCGTCACCGGGCCGGGGTCGGGGCCGAGGAAGTCCCCCCCGGGGGCGAGCGCGGGGCGGCGCCCGGGCACCGGCCCGCGCCGCCCTCCCGGGTACGCCGATTGGACCGCGCCGGGCTCTCCACCAGGTCCGGACGGCCCATGGCGAGTAATCTCCGACGAGATGGTTGTCGTATCGCAGCAGCCCCACCCGCCACTGCGCTGCGCGCCCCGGCCCGCCCGGTAGCCGTGACCGTCCCTGGAGGAGCCGTGCCCCGCCCCGCCCCGTGGTTCTCCCGCCTCGCCGGTCTGTCCGCACTGTTCGCCCCGCCGTCCGCCGACCCCGCCGCCGAGCGCGCCGTCCCCGGGCTGGCCGGACTGCCCCGGGCCGCCTGGCACCGGATCAGGACCGACGCCTTCGGCGCCGAGCCCCGGGGCGAGCGGCTGGCCCGCATCCGCCGGTCCCCGCAGTTCGCCGACGGCGCCTTCCGCAACCCGGTGCCCACCCGCCGCCTGGTGTATGAGCGCAGCCCGCTGGAGATCACCCGCGCCCAGCTGGCCGGGGACAAGACCCGCCGCGCGCCGACCGCCGCCGTGCCGGTGCACCGGCTGCTCCCGGGCGACCTCGCCGCGCCGCCGGAGTCCGGGCTGCGGCTGACCTGGCTGGGGCACGCCACGGTCCTGGCCGAGATCGGCGGACGGCGGGTCCTGCTCGACCCGGTCTGGGGCGAGCGCTGCTCCCCCTTCTCCTGGACCGGCCCCAAGCGGCTGCACCCGGTGCCGCTGCCGCTGTCCGAACTCGGGCCGGTGGACGTGGTGGTGGTCTCCCACGACCACTACGACCACCTCGACATGGGCACCGTCCGGGCGCTGATCGGGACGGGCGCGGTGTTCGCCGTCCCGCTCGGGGTCGGGGCGCACCTGGAGCACTGGGGCGTACCGGCCGCACGGATCGTCGAACTGGACTGGTGGGAGTCGGCCGAGGTCGCCGGGCTGACGCTGACCGCCACGCCGGCCCGGCACTACTGCAGCCGGGGGCCGCGCACCAGCACGCTGTTCCTGTGGGCGTCCTGGGTGGTCGCCGGTGGCGGGCGGCGGATCTTCCACAGCGGGGACACCGGCTACTTCCCCGGCTTCGCCGAGATCGGCCGCCGGCTCGGCCCGTTCGACGCGACGATGATGCAGGTCGGCGCGTACAGCGAGTTCTGGCCCGAGGTGCACATGACCCCCGAGGAGGGCGTGCGGGCGCACCTGGACGTGGGCGGCGAACTGCTGCTGCCGATCCACTGGTGCACCTTCAACCTCGCGCTGCACCCCTGGGACGAGCCGGCCGAGCGGGTGGTCACCGCGGCCCAGGCGCTCGGCGCCCGGCTCGCCGTGCCCCGTCCCGGCAAGCCCTTCGAGCCCGCCGCCCCGCCCGCCCTGCGCCTGTGGTGGCGCGCCGTCGCCGCACCGCGCGGCATCCCGCCCCTGGCCGGCGAACGGCAGCAGGAGGAGGCGGCCACGGGGGCGGCCGAGGCGCGCGAACAGACGACAACTTTCAGCGAACAGATTTCAAAATCTGTTCGCTGAAAGTTGTCAGCCGACATCTGTCCGCCAGCAGCCGACACCCGTCCACCGCCGGCCGGCATCCACCCCCTCAGCCCGCGAGCACGTCCCGCAGCGCCCGGGCCTCCTTGACCACCCGGCCCGATCCCCCGCGCTCGGCCGTCGCCGTCACCTCGGCGACCGGCCCGCGGGCCCCGGTGCGCCGGGCGCAGTCGGTGGCCAGCGCGATCAGGTCACCCAGCCCGCGCGTCGACGGGTCGGCCTCCCCCAGCAGGCCCGGCAGGGCCGCCGCGAGCACCGACCAGACCGTCGCCCGGGCGCCGGTCTCCGCTGCCGTGGTGAGCGCCGCCCCGAGCCGGCCGGCCATCACCGTGCCGCAGGCCACCAGGGCACCCAGCTCACGGCCGAGCAGCGCGCCGTTCAGGTCGCCGCGCGCGGCGAGCACCAGCAGGGCGTCCACCGCCGCCGTCCGGTCCTCGGCGTGCCGGGCGCCCAGGCCGTACGCCAGCGCGAGGTGCAGCGCGAGCCCGGCCGGGCCGCCGGCCTCGGCGAGCAGCGGGAGGTAGCGGGCGGCGCCGCGCTCGTCCCGGTCGGCGCCCTCGGCGAAGGGGTCGAGCCAGCGCGCGGCCAGCTCCTCCCGGTGCCAGGGGAGCATCGCGAACCAGTGCGCGACGGGCCGCCAGGTCCAGCCGTACATCTTGCGGGCCCGGGCGACGCTGGGCTCGGTGCCGTCCAGCAGGGCGAGCGGCTCGGCCGTGAGCCGCTCGCCACCCGGCCCCTTCGGTCCGGCGCCGATGCCCGGCTGGGCGACGGCGATCCGCTCGACGTCCTCCCACCAGCGGTCCCCGTACGCGTTGGTGCGCCGCACCCCCTTGCCGGGCGCGAACAGCACCCGCTCGGACGGCTGCCCGGGCAGGCCGCCGGTGCGCAGCCAGTGCGCCAGCCACCGCCCGGCCGGGGAGGTGAGCGCCTCGGCGGCCTTCAGCACCGCCTCCTCCACCCGCACGTCGACCCGCAGCAGGGCCTGGGACAGGTCGGCCTTTCCCGGCGTGACGCCCGCCGCCTCGTACCCGGCGATCCGCTCGACCAGCACGGCCGCGTCCATCGCGCCGGTGGCGTCGGTCGGCGTCGCGAGCAGGTACGGCAGCCGGGCCCGGTCAACCTGCCAGGCGGCCTCCTCCAAGCGGGCGGCGAGGACGGCCCCGTGCACGGTGGTGTGGGCTCCGCGCAGCACGGAGCGGCCCTTGCGGCCGAGGTAGTCCCAGACCTTCCACGGCGGCGTCTCTCCGGCCACCGCGGCCACCACGTAGAGGATCTCCCGGGGCATGCAGTCACCCCCACTGTTGGTGCCGCGCCACGGGTGCACCCGGCGGACCGGCTCCACCGCCTCGGCCAGCGCCTTCCGGTCCAGGTGGGTGAGCCGGACCAGCCCGTCCAGCACCCGCTCGAAGTCCGCCACGGCGGGCTCGCCCGAGGCGAGCAGGGCGGACAGCTCCTCCGCGAGTTCCACCGCCGAGCCGATCGGGGCGCCGAGCGGGCGCGGTTCGGGGGCCGGCGGGAGGAAGGCGTTCCACCCGGCGTCCGGGTCGTCCTCGTCACCCCCGACCGGCGCGCCGAGCAGGTCGCCCGCGCGCCGGTGGTGGGCCGGGTTCAGGACCTCGGCGGCGGTCCGCAGCTCCGCCACCACCGCCTCCCCCGCCGCCTTCAGGTGCCGGGCCACCACGTTCAGTGCCCGTTCCTGGAGGGCCGCGTCGGGGTGCCCGAAGGCCTCGGCCGCGGCCAGCACCACCGGGCCGGAGCGGTCGGGCGCGCGCCGGGCCGCCTTGTCCAGCCAGGCCAGCTGGGCGCGGACCAGCTTCTTCTCGGTCCGGAACAGCACCACCGCCGAGGCCTCGGGGAGTACGTCGGGCTCGATCAGGCCGGCCTCGTCCAGCCCGGCGAGCACCTCCTGGGCGTGCCCGGCGAGTACCGACTGGCCGTCCAGCAGCGCCACCAGGTCGCGCACCCGGGCCGCGTACTCGGCCGGCGTCGGGTCGAGCGCCCGCAGCACCTCCAGGAAGGCCCGCTGGTCGCCCGGTTTGCCGCCGCGCAGCAGCCGGGCCAGGCAGCGGTCGAGCAGTTCGGTCCGGTCGACCACGCCGGCCGCGGCCAGTTCGCCGATCGCCTCGGTCCAGATGTCGCCGGGGCGCGGGCTGTGCCGGAACGTCAGCGGCCAGCTGATGTCAGCGAGTTCGAGCAGCTCGGGCAGCAGCACCGGGGTGAAGGCGTCCTGGCGCAGCTTCTCGGCCAGCGTCGGGCGCGCGCCGCCGCTGCCGAAGTCGTTCACGCGGTCCATCCAGCCCCGGACGAAGGTCTCGCCGCGCGGCACCTCGCAGCCGGTGCGCCGGACCACGGCCTCCATCACCGGGTACATCGACCAGCCCTGGTTGCGCGCCGGCCGGGCGGCGAGCCGGGTGACCACCTCGACCTGCCACTCCACCGGCTGCGCCTCGACGACCTGGTGCAGCACGGAGTTGCGGGCCCACGGGCGGTCGGCGAAGTCGCTGCCGGCCAGCCAGACGGCGGCGCCGGCCGGGCCGGCGTGGCAGCCGGCCCCGGCCACCAGCAGTCGCCCCCTGGCCTCGGCCGCCTCCCGCGACCAGTCCTGCCGCAACTCCTTGCGCAGCTCCTTGAGGGCGGCCAGGCCGGACCGCCGCTGGGCCGGGTCCAGGGCGGCCAGCAGCTCCGGTATCCGCGCGAGCCGTCCGGACCGGACGGCCGTCAGCAGTTCGTCGACCGGCCCCTGCCGGCCGGCACCCGCCGTCGTGCTCACGCTCCGGCCCCCTTCGCCCCCGCGGCCGACTCCCGCACCATCCCGACCGCCAGCGCGTGCTTGCACGGCCCGCGTCCGCCCCGGTACTTGCCCCACCACAGGCAGGTGCAGCTGAGCCGCCCCGACGCGTCCGTCCGCACCCGCTGGATGTGGTCGTCCACCGTGACGACGGCCGTCGCCCCGCCCTCCTCCAGCCGGACCGCGCCCGCCTCGACCAGGGCCCGGGCGGCCCGCAGCCGGGGGTTGGCCGCCTCGGCCCGCCCGGCGGCGTACGGGAGCTGCCGGTGGAAGTAGGCGGCCTCGGCGGTGTCGTAGCCGATCTGCCCGGCGGTGCCCAGCCGGGTGAGCGCGGCGCGGACCCGCTCGGGGCTCAGCCCGGACTGGGCGGCGAGGTCCCCGACCTCGATCCGGGGCTCCCAGGCGAGCAGCACCGCGATCAGTTCGGCGTCCCGCTCGGCCGTCCCGGTGGCGAGCGAGTCGAGCACCCCGCCCTCGCCGGAGAAGCCCCGGGAGGCGTCGGGTGAGAGCGTCAGGGTCAGCCGCATGCCGGGCAGCACCGCCTCCCAGGCGGAGGCGGTCGGCTCCCCGGCCGCGACCGGCCCGTACACCCGCAGGGCGAGCGCGTGCCGCAGCACCCGCTGGAGCGCCACCAGCCGCTCGGGCCCGGGCAGGCAGACCGCGCCGGGCACCGGCCGGGTGGTCGGCCGCAGCGTCGTCCCGGCCGGGACGACCCAGCCGGCGCCGGCCCGCCCGCCGCGCCCGGCGCGCGGCAGCGAGCGAAGGAACCGGACCGCCTCGGCGGCGGGCAGCTCGGCGCGCGGCTCGAAGCCGGCGGCGACGACCTGGGTCTCGGCGAAGCCGCGCAGCCAGCGCTCCGGCAGCGGGACCTTCTTCTCGACCAGCGGCCCGTCGAAGCTGGTGACCTCCAGCGCGTCCGGCCCGACCGCGAGGTGCAGCGGGTCGGCGGGGCCGATCCTGGTCAGCGCCTCCCGCAGCGGGTTGTTGACGTCCACGTTGGTGGTGCCGTGGCCGATCTCGTCCCCGTCGAGCCCGGCCCGGAGCACGTCGAGCCGGGCGTAGACGCCGCAGCAGCCCGAGAAGGACTCGAAGCGCAGCCGGTCCCCGTTGGCGGTGACCACCGGGTCGAGCGAGGCGCGCAGCTGCGGCTGGTAGTAGCGCGCGGCGGCGACGTCCGCGACCGCGAGCAGCGCGGCGGCGGCCGGCGCCGGATCGGCCAGGAAGCCCGCGAAGAAGCGCGGGTTGGCGGCGGATCCGAGCGGGGTGGCGCCGCCGGAGGTGGCCAGGTCGAGGCTGCGTCCGTCGGCGCCGTCCAGGACGGCCGACGGGCGCAGATAGGCGTACGCGTGTGCGGATTGCGTCATGCCGGGCACGCTAGGTGAGGGCACTGACAGATCTGTGGGCCACTGGCTTAAATGAAACGTGTTCTATTCGATTTCCGAGCACCCGGACGTTACCCGGGTCACATCGCCACACGGTTGGCTTCTGCCACTATTGGCCCGTGACAGACCTGACTGAACAGCGCATCCCGGCCGAACAGGAGCCCAGCCCGGCCACCTCGTTCGCCGGGCTGCTGGAGATCGAGCAGCTGAACGAGAACACGTTCCGGGGTCGCTGCCACGCCGGCGCCCCGATGCGCGCCTTCGGCGGCCACGTCGCCGCGCAGGCGCTCGTCGCCGCCGGCCGCACCTGCGCGGACCGGCGCCCGGTGCACTCGCTGCACGGCTACTTCCTGCGGCCGGGCTCCCCCGCCCGGCCGATCGACTACCTGGTCGAGCGGGTCCGCGAGGGCACGTCCTACACCACCCGCCGGGTGACGGCGCTCCAGCAGGAGCACGAGGTCTTCACCCTCTCGGTCTCCTTCAAGCACCCCGAGCCGGCCGCCGACCGCCAGCGCGAGGTCCCGACGCTGCCCCACCCGGAGTCGCTGCCGAACTCCGTCGCCGGGCTGCCCGAGCAGGTCCGCCGGGCGCTCGCCGCGGACGGCGGCTTCCGCGACCTCGACGTGCGCTTCGTCCCGGCGGACACCCCGGGGCTGCCGGCGGCCGTCCCCGGACTGCTGCAGCAGTTCGTCTGGATGCGCACCGCCTCGCCGCTGCCGGACGGGGACCCGCTGCTGCACGCCGGCGCGCTGACCTACCTGTCCGACCTCACCCTGGCCTCCACCGCCGGGCTGAACATGCAGCCGAACTTCTTCCAGCGCACCGAACCGCCCCGGCTGCTGATGGCCTCGCTGGACCACGCGATGTGGTTCCACCGCCCGTTCCGGGCCGACGAGTGGCTGCTGTTCGCCCAGCGCAGCCCGTCCTCCTCGGACGGCCGGGGTCTGGCGCTCGGCGAGTTCTACGACCTGGACGGCCGACTGGTCGCCTCCGCCGTCCAGGAGGCGCTGATCCGCGACCCCTCGTGACACCCGGCACTCCCGGTACCCCGGTGACCCCAGGACGAACGGAAGGCGGCCGGACGGCGTCATACTCCTGAGCGGCCCCGGCCCGTATCATGGTGCGGGTGACCAAGGTTGACCTGTCACCACGGCCGGTGGAGGCGATGTCTCCGCGTCAGCTCGAACGCCGCGAAAGCCTGATCGCGGCCGCGCTCGCCCTGGTGAACGAGATCGGCGTCGAGCGGATGCAGATGAAGCAGGTCTGCGAGCGGTCCGGAGTCGCCCTGGGGACGGCGTACCGCTACTTCTCCTCCAAGGACCACCTCCTGGCGGCGGCGATCGCCGAGTGGCATCGCCTCCTGCTGGCCGACCTGGTGGCCGAGCTGCGCGGGCCGAGAGCCGGGCCGGGGGCCACCGACCGGGCGGTCCGGTTCGTCCGGGGCGGGATGCGGGCCTACCAGCGGCAGCCCGAACTCGCCCGGCTGAGGGTGGCCGTGGCCGCCTCCACCGATCCGTTCGCCAGCGAGGCCCTGCAAGGCATGGCCCGGGCCGACAGCACCGCCCTGCAAGCCGTGACGACCGAGGTGCCGGCCGCCGCGAGCGACCTGGTGCGGCACATCGTCGCCCACGCCTGGCAGGGCGAGCTGACCGCCTGGGTGACCGGCCGCACCACCCTCGGGGACGCCCGGCGGCGCCTGGAGGACGTGGTGCGGCTGGTGCTGACCCCGTACGAGACGCGGTACCCGGCCCCGTACGAGGTCCAGTCCACCGGCTGAGCGCCCGCCGGGGGTCCGCGCCCGCCGGCCGGTGGGCCGACGGGCGCGGACCACCGGCGCGGCGCGGACCACCGCTTGGGCTCGGACCACTGCCGCGGCTCAGACCACCGTCACCGGGTGGGCCACCACCGCACCGAACAGGTAGCCCTCCCGGTTGAACACCGCCCGCTCGGGCTGGGTGTTGCCCCGGCGGTCCGTCGCGCGGGCGCGCAGCTCGTACGGACCGGGCCGCTCGGGGCGCCAGTCGACGCTCCAGCGCGTCCAGCCGTCGGCCCGCGGCTCGTCGCGCAGTTCGGCGCGCCGCCAGGTCCGGCCGCCGTCGGCACTCACCTCGACCCGGCGCACCGCCGCCGCCCCGGACCACGAGCGCCCGTGCAGCCGGTGCTCGCGCCCCGCCGCCAGCCGCGCACCGGCGGCCAGCTCGAAGGCGCTCTTGACCACCTGCTCGGTGAGCGGGTCGCCGCCGCCCGGCGGGTACTCCGGGCCGAACATCCGGTAGAAGTCGGTGTTCCACGGCGAGTACAGCCGGTGGTCGGCGACCTCCACGCTGCCCACCCACTTGATCGAGGCGATGCCCACCCAGCCGGGCACCACCAGGCGGGCCGGGGCGCCGTGGTCCGGGGTCAGCGGCTCGCCGTTCATCTCGTACGCGAGCAGCACGTCGTCCAGCGCCTTGGCGATCGGCAGCGGGCGGCGCACCGGTCCGTAGTTGGTGCCGCCGGCGACGAAGTCCGGGTCCAGGCCGGTGGGCAGCACGTCCACCGCCGCCCCGGTCAGCCCCGCGGCCCGCAGCACCTCGGCCAGCCGGACGCCACGCCAGCTCGCCGAGCCGACGCCGCCGAGGGTCCACGGCGTACCCGGGACGGGCTGGTTCTGCTGGCCGGGGTAGTAGCTGCGGGCGTTGCCGGCGCACTCGATCAGCGCGCTGATCCGGGTGGACGGCAGCTCCCGCAGGTCGTCCAGGCCGAACTCGACCGGGCGCCCGGCCGTCGGGGCACCGCGCAGACCGCTGCCGAAGAGCCTGAGGCGCCAGGTGCCGGGGTCGATCAGCGGGGTGCTGGTGTGGTTGCGGACGAAGAACCGCTCCACCGGCACGTGCCGGTGGACGACGGCACGGCCGTCGGCGTCGCGGAAGGCGTCCCAGCGCGTCTCGGCGTTGGTGCCGCGCGGCACGAACCACTCGGCGGGCAGCGGTTTGACGATCCCGGGCACGGGCCCGGGCACGGGCACGGGCACGGGCACCGCCCCGGGCAGGGGGCCGGGCGCGGGCACCTCCTCGGCGGCCGCCCGGCCCGCGGCGGGCAGCGGGGCGGCCGGGACGGGCGCGACGAGCACCCCGGCGGCGGAGACCATCCGCAGCACCGTCCGGCGGTCCACCCCGTCGTCGCGGACGGGCTGCGCCGGGCCGGCCTGCTCCGGGGGGTCCTGCGTCGGGGCGTCCTGCGTCGGGGTGGCCGCGGTCCCGGCGGCCTGCGTCGGGGCTGCTTCGTCCGGGGTACGGACCTCGTCGTCCATGAACGGCGTTCCTTCCGTGTCGGCGTGGACGGTTCGCCGGTGCGCGCGACCAGAGCCGGGGACCCGAAGGCTGTCCCGGGCGGGCTCCCGCTCTCCGGCTTGACCTTCTCACTGGTGTGAACACCTACCGTTCCCGCTGTCGGCGAAACCCCGGCCCGCGAAGGAGCACCCGATGTCAGCCACCCCGCTCGCCCGGATCTCCCGGCCGGCCGCCCACGCCGACGTGCGAACTGCGCGACGTGGTACTGGAGTTCCTCAAGGGATGACCGCCCCCCGGGGGGGGGGGGACACCCCGGCGAGCGGCGTCGTTCGCCAGGTCATGCGCATCGGAGAACTCGCCCACCCGAGGCTCGCCGACCTGGACTCGCGGATCGAGGGCCTCTCCCGCAGCAGCCGGGCGCTCTCCCACGACCTCGCCACCGCGCGCGACTCCGGTCACGGGCGCGGCTACGGCGAGGGGCGGGCGGCCTGACGGGACGTAGGTCCCGACCCGGCGCTCCCCCGGCGCGCCGTCCCGCCACCGGCGGAGTGAACTGGACATAGTGCGACATACAGCTTGATCCCGAGCGTTCCGAGCGTTCCGAGCGTTCCGACAGTCCGAGCGTTCCGGACGCGCCGAGTATGTCGAGAGGTCCATCCGATGAGCAGCCAGCCGCCCCAGCCCGACCCGCCCGCGAAGGAGCCCGACGAACCCGCCGCGACCCTTCCGGTCGACCGGGCGGTGTTCGGCATCGGCGCCGTCCTGGTCCTGGCGGTGGTCGCGTGGGGCGTCTTCGCCGAGGACTCGCTCGGCCGCACCTCCGGCACGGCGCTCGACTGGGTGCTGCACAACTTCGGCTGGCTGTTCGTGGTGGCCGCCGACGTCTTCCTCGTCGTCGCCCTGCTGCTCGCGTTCAGCCGCTTCGGCCGGATCCGGCTCGGCCGCGACGACGACGAGCCCGAGTTCTCCACCGTCGCCTGGATCGCCATGATGTTCAGCGCCGGCATGGGCATCGGCCTGATGTTCTACGGCGTCGGCGAGCCGCTCCAGCTCTTCGCCACCCCGCAGCCCGGCTCCGGCGTGGAGCCGCAGAGCTCGGCCGCCGCCCAGCAGGCCCTGGAGTTCTCGCTCTTCCACTGGACCCTGCACCCGTGGGCGATCTACGCGGTCGGCGGCCTGGCCCTCGCCTACACCACCTTCCGCAAGGGCCGGGGCAACCGGATCTCCGCCGCCTTCGTCCCGCTGATCGGACAGCGCGGCGCGGACGGCTGGGCCGGTCGGACGATCGACCTGCTGGCCGTGTTCGCCACCGTCTTCGGCTCCGCGACCAGCCTCGGCCTCGGCGCGCTCCAGGTCGCCGACGGGCTCGGCTACATCTCGTCCGTCCGCAACACCCAGAACGCCCAGCTGATCATCATCGCCTCGCTGAGCGCCGCGTTCGTGGTCTCCGCGTTCTCCGGGGTCCACAAGGGCGTGAAGTGGCTCTCCACGGCGAACGTCGTGCTCGCCTCGCTGATCATGGTCTTCGTCTTCGTGGTCGGTCCGACCGTGTTCGTGCTGGACGCGATTCCGTCCTCGGTCGGCGGCTACCTCTCCGACCTGCTCGCCATGTCCACCCAGACCGGCGCCTTCACCGACGAGGGCTGGCTCGGCTCCTGGACGATCTTCTACTGGGCCTGGTGGCTCTCCTGGGCGCCCTTCGTCGGCACCTTCATCGCCCGGATCTCGCGCGGCCGCACCGTCCGGCAGTTCCTGCTCGGCGTGCTGCTGGTGCCCAGCGGGGCGACGGTCGTCTGGTTCTGCGTGATGGGCGGCACCGCGATCCGGCTGGTCACCACCGGTGCGGCCGACCTGGTCGCGACCATCCCGCAGGGCCCGGAGGCCTCCCTGTTCGAGATGCTGCGCTCGCTGCCGCTCGGCTCGGTGACCAGCGTGGTCGCGGTGCTGCTGGTGATGACCTTCTTCATCACCAGCGCCGACTCGGCCTCGCTGGTGCTCGGCTCGCTCTCCAGCCGGGGCTCGCTGCATCCGCGGACCTGGCTGGTGGTGGTCTGGGGCGTGCTGATGGGCGGGGTCGCGGCGGCCCTGCTGCTGGCCGGCGGGCTGACCGCGCTGCAGAACGCGACGATCCTGGTCGCGCTGCCGTTCGTGGTGGTGATGCTGCTGCTGTGCGTCTCGCTGGTGAAGGAGCTCCGCGAGGACCCGGCCGCCGCGCCCTCCCGCTTCCGCCCGCCGCACGGCCTGCGGGACGCCGTCCGGGAGGCCGTCGGCGAGTCCGGAACGCGCCGCTGACCTGCGCATACGCCCCGGCCGGCGACGGTTGGGGCGTGTGCGGCCAACCGACGCCAAACCCCCGTCGGGACTTCACCCGCGCGTACCGACCGTTCACGCCGCCCTGGAAACCTCCCTGTCATGAACGCCAACCCTCAGGCGCCCCACCAGGAACCGCGCTTCCCCCTGCCCCAACGGCACCGCCGGCTGCTCGCCGCCACCGCCGTCCTCGTCTCCATCGCCCTCGGCACCCTGGGCGTCGGCGCCACCGTGGAAACCGTCGAACACGGCCCCTTGGCCAGCGCCTCCGCCAGCAAGTAGCAACCGCCCCGCCCGGCACCGCGGTCCCGTCCCGGACCCGGTGCTTCTTGCTCTCCCGGCCCGGAACCACCACGTTCCCCGGCCCGGAGCCACCATGCTTCCCGGCCCGAGCCCGTCGCGCCTTCCGCCCGAGCCGGGCCCCGCCGCCGGAGAGCGGCGTCCCCCGCTACGCCCGCTGCTCGGCGCGGGGGCCGGCCGGGGGCGGGACCAGCGGGCCGGGGCGCGAGTGGCGGCCGTTGCCGGGGGTGGGGTGGAGGTCGGGAGCCGGGGCGTAGCGGGCGGCCGGGGGGCGCAGGCGCCAGGCCGGGGGCCGGGTCGGGTGGGGAGTGGGGGCCATCAGGGCGAGGCGGTGGAGCAGGTCGAGGGCGTCGCGCCGCAGGGCGGTGCGGTCGGCGAGGTACCGGGCGGGCAGCCCGTACTCGTCGGCGATGTCGCCGAGGACGCCGTCTATCAGCGCGTCCGGGATCGGAACGTCTCCGGCCACCGCCTCGCCGGGCAGCGGGCGGACCTCCTCGACCAGGCGCTCGACCAGCAGCAGGGCGGCCTGGGCGACGGTGTCGGCACCGGGGAGGGCGAGGTCGGTGAGTTCGGCGGCCGGGTCGAGCAGGGCGACGCCCTCGGCCCGCAGCTCGGCCTCCAGGCCGAGGAACTCGGCGAGCGCCGCCGGGCCGCTGAGCCGGTGGTCCTGCAGCCAGGCCCGGTGGTCCTCGGGGAGGTCGGCGGCCAGGACGGCGGGTGTCTCGGCGAGCAGCCGGCGGACGGCGGTGGCGGGCTCGGCGTCGGCGGCGCGGCGGATCAGGTCGGCGGCGTCGTCGGCGAGGGCGGGCGGGCCGGCCGGGACGGCACGGGCGAGTTCGCGGTCCACGGTCAGCACGAAGGAGCCGTCGGCCGGGTCGGGCGGCAGCTCGCCGAGCACCTGCCAGCCGGCCAGCGCGGCCAGCGCCATGGCGAGGTCGGCCGGTTCGGCGGTGAGTTCGGGGGCGGCGGCACCCATCGCGTCGAGCAGCCGCCGGTAGTCCAGCTCCTCCGGGGCATCGACCAACAGGGCCAGTGCGAGGGCGAGTTGGGCGTACCCTGCCGGGGTGAACGGCGCCCCGGTGACGGGGTGTTCGAGGCGGCGGGCGGCGTCGGGGCCGAGGCCGGCCTTGCAGAGCCGGGCGTGCCAGGGGCCGACGACGAGGCGGTAGCCGAGCAGGGTGTCGAACCGCTCGGCCAGCCAGTCCCGGTGACGGCGGATCAGCGGGAAGCCGTCGGCGTGCGGACCGGAGGCGGTGACCAGCGGATGGGCGAGCAACAGCCGGGCGGCGATCCGGCGTTCGGCCGAGGGGAGCTCCTCGCCGGAGCGGTCCTGGGCCACGACGGTGGGCGGCGTCACCCGCGTGGGCTCGGGCCTGCGGTGCCGGCCCGGCCTGCCCGGCTTGGCACCTGACCGGACGACGGGCAGCGCGGCGTCGTCGCGCCGGGCGCGGCGCAGGCCGCCCTCGGTGCGGTCCTCCCGGAGGCGCGCCGGCGTGGCGGAGTGCGCGGTGGGGCCGTGCCACCAGCTGACGCCGGGATCGGCGGCGGGCTCGGCGGCGGCGCCGAGGTGGCGGGCGGGGTAGAGGCCGAAGGAGGCGGCGCAGAGGTCGTCGGCGGTGCCGGGGGCGGCGGCGGCGAACCAGTGGGCCAGGCGCAGCAGCCCCGGATCGGGCGAGAGCGTCACGCCGGCGGCCGGGGGGTCGGTCACCCGCACGTCGTCAGCACCGCTCGCCGCGCCCGTCCCAGGTCCCCTGTCAGCGGGGCCGGTTCCAGGAGCGCCGGCGGAACCGGTGGCGGAGCCGGCAGCGGGACCGCCGTCAGGACCGGCTTCGTGTACGGCGAGGACGGCGTGGGCGGTTCCCCGTCCTGCCCCGCCCGCGCGTCCGTCCGGCCTGCCGGCCACCCGGGTGGCGCCGACCGCGTAGTCCTGCTGATCCATGTCGGGGTCCAGACTAGACGGTGCCCGGGCCACCCGTCGGCAGCAACCGCCCTCCTGGGGAACTCTCCGCAGGAGCCCTCGAAGCGGTCGCCCGCGCTCCGCCTGCCGGCCGCCCCGTCATCCGGCTCCGCCCACCGGGGTTACGCGCCGGTAACCCGCCCTTCCGCCGCCGGTCCGGCTCCTCTAGGGTCGGTCTGAAGAGCAGCGGATCACCGAGAGGCGCACGCATGACTGTCCGTACCACCGACCGCGCCGGCCTCGGGGCACGCCTGCGCTCGGCCACCGGCCTGCTGGGCGGCTTCGCGGCCACCTCGGCGGCGCACCTGGGCGCGATCGTCTCCGGCGCCTCGGTGCTCCAGAACGCCACCAAGCCGGCCCTGATGCCGTTGCTGGCGGCCCAGAGCGTGGCGGCGGCCAGGAAGGCCGGGCAGGAGGCGCCGAAGCTGCTGGCGCCGGCCCTGCTGCTGAGCGCGGGCGGGGACGTGCTGCTCCAGCTGAAGAACGATCCCGCGTTCCTCGCGGGCATGGGCTCGTTCGCGGCGGCGCACGTCTGCTACGTGACGATGTTCGTCAAGCGCGGCGCGCTCACCGACCGCCGACGGGCACTGATGGTCGCGGCCGCGTACGCGACGGCCTGGGTGACCCTGGTCGGGCAGCTCTGGCCGGACCTCGGGGACCTGCGCGTCCCGGTGGCGGGCTACAGCCTGCTGCTCGCCTCGACGGCCGTCACCTCGGCCGGGCTGGGCTGGCGGACCGGGCTGGGCGGGGCGCTGTTCCTGCTCTCCGACACGCTGATCGCCACCCAGCTGGCGAAGTGGCGGGAGCTGCCGGGCCATCAGTTCTGGATCATGGCGACCTATGTGCTGGCCCAGTACCTGCTGGCCGACGGCACCCTCCGGCACCAGGACCGGCTGCACCGCGAGGGCGTCGAGGGCACCGGGAGCACCGGGAGCACTGGGGGCACTGGGGGCACCTGGGGCAACGGCGGCGCCGAGCCGCGAACCGTCTGACCCGCCGCCGCGCCGCCGGTCCCGTCGGGGTCCGGCGGTGCGGCGCAGGGGCGCGCGGGCACGCGGCGGCGGGGCCGTCAGGCACCGCGCCGCCGCAGCAGCCAGAAGCCGCCGACACCGCCGGCGACCAGCGCGAGGCCGCCGGCCAGCTCCGCCGGGTTCGCCGCGACCGAGCCGCCGAGGCCGGTCCGCACCGCGCCGTGCGGGGCGACCTGCTGGCTGCCGGCGCCGGACTGCCCGAGCGAACCGGCCCACTCCCCCGCGGCCTCGCCCCATTCGCCGAGGCTCTTGTCGGGGTTCGTCCGGGCGTCCTTGTCGGTGCTCCGGTCCGGGGTGGTGGAGGCCACGGTGGCGACCGTGACGGTGGTCGCGAAGGCGCCGCCGTCCGGGCAGGTGCCGTCGACCTTGCTGTCCCCGGCGTGCTGGCCGGCCAGTCGGGCGGAGCCGCTGTGCTTGCCGTCGGGGCCCAGGGTGAGGGTCGCCGGACCGCCCTCGAAGGCGGCGGAGCGGGCGGTGATGGTCTTGGCGTCGGGCTTGTCCGACTTCTCGCAGGAGACCGTGACCGTCACGGTCTGGCCCGGTGCGGCCTGGGACGGGCTGACCGAGGCCGAGCCGTCCCTGGCGGATGCGAGGGGGGCCGTCAGGCCGGTCAGCGCCGTCGCGCCGATCAGGACGGCGGCGGCCGTACGCGTGGGGCGCATGCCGGAACCTCCGGGATTCTCGGGCGCAGCCGGGGACTCCCATGTCCACGTGGTCGAGCGACTGCACCCGGTCATTCACCGACGGTAGGCACCCGCCCCGCGTTCGGCCAGCGCTCACGACCGTTCGGGTTACGGCCCGTGACCCGGCGTGACGCCCGCGGCGCGGCTCAGACGTCGAGGTCCAGGTCCACCACGACCGGCGCGTGGTCCGAGGTTCCTTTGCCCTTGCGGGCCTCGCGGTCCACGTAGCTGTCGGTGACGGCGTCGGCGAAGGGCTTGTTGGCGTAGGTGAGGTCGATCCGCATGCCCCGGTTCTTCGGGAAGGCCAGCTGGCGGTAGTCCCAGTAGGTGTAGGGGCGGTCGTACTTGAGCGGGCGGGGCAGCACGTCCTGGAGGCCGATCTCGCCGAGGGACGTCAGCGCGGCGCGCTCGACCGGGGTGACGTGGGTGAGGCCCTCGAAGGCGGCGGCGTCGAAGACGTCCTCGTCGGTGGGGGCGATGTTGAAGTCCCCGAGGACGGCGAACGGGCGGGAGCCCGCGGCGTCCTCGGTGGCGGCCTTGCGCAGCGCCTCCAGCCACTCCAGCTTGTACTCGTAGTGCGGGTGGCCGACCTCGCGGCCGTTGGGCACGTAGACCGACCAGACCCGGACCGGGCCGCAGGTGGCGGCGACGGCGCGCGGCTCGACCTCGGGCAGCAGGGCGCCGTCGGCGAGGTAGCCGGGCTGGTCGGGCAGGCCGCGCACGACGTCGTCCAGGCCGATCCGGGAGACGATCGCGACGCCGTTCCAGCGGCCGTTGCCGTGCGCGGCCGTCTCGTAGCCGAGCTCGCGCACCGCCTCGTACGGGAAGGCGTCGGCCGCGCACTTGAGCTCCTGGAGGCAGAGCACGTCGGGCTTGGCGCTCTCCAGCCACTCCAGGAGCTTGGGCAGCCGCGCGGTGACGGAGTTGATGTTCCAGGTGGCGATGCGGACGGTCACGGCGGGCGGCCTTCCCGGTGGTTCGGTGCGGACGGGCATGCGGACGGGGTGGGCCGCCCCTCGCGCGGGAGGCCCACCCCGAACATACCGTCCGGCACCGACAGTCCGGCCCGATCAGCGCGCGGGCCGGACCACCGCGGCCGAGCCGCCGCCGCGCCGCACGGGTTCGGCGGCGGCCACCCAGCGGCCGTCCGGCAGCCGTTCCACGCCGGTGGCGGCGCCGATCTCGCCGCCGTTGACGAAGCTCTGTCCGAGGCCCTCCAGCGCTGCCCGCTCGGGCAGCGCCAGGAAGCCGGGCTCGGCCTGGGTCGTGGCGCCGTTGCGCTGGCTGGCGCGCGGCGCGGCGATGGCCTGTTCCAGGCTCAGGCCGCGGTCGAGCCGCCCGAGCAGCACCTGGAGGGTGGTGGTGATGATGGTCGCGCCGCCGGGGCTGCCGGTCGCGAGCACCGGCTCGCCGTCGCGCAGCACGATCGTCGGGGACATCGAGGAGCGCGGCCGCTTGCCCGGGCCCGGCAGGTTGGGGTCGGGGACGCCGGGCGCGAGCGGGGTGAAGTCGAAGTCGGTCAGCTCGTTGTTGAGCAGGAAACCCCGGCCGGGGACGGTGATGCCGCTGCCGCCGGTCTGCTCGATGGTGAGCGTGTAGGAGACGATGTCGCCCCAGCGGTCGGCGACCGTCAGGTGGGTGGTGTTGGGGCCCTCGTACGGCTCGGCGACGGCCTGGCCGGTGTCGGCGCAGGGGGCCGGGTGGCGCGGGTCGCCGGGGGCGAGCGGGCCGGTGAGCGCGTGGTCCGGGCTGATCAGGCAGGCCCGGGAGGCGGCGTAGCGCTCGGAGAGCAGCTGTTTGGTGGGGACGTCGTTGAAGGCCGGGTCGCCGACCCAGCGGTTGCGGTCGGCGAAGGCGATCCGGGAGGCCTCCAGGAAGTGGTGGTAGTACTGGGTGCTGCTGTACGCGGAGACGTCGCCGCCGTCCTCCAGGATGTTGAGCGCCTCGCCGACGGTGGTGCCGCCGGAGCTGGAGGGGGCCATCGCGTAGACGTCGTAGGCGCCGTGGGAGACGTGGGTGGGCGCCTGGTCGCGGACCCGGTAGTCGGCGAGGTCGGTGGTGTCGACCCGGCCGGGACGGGCGTTGCGGCCGGAGGCCGGGTCGACCGGCGGGTGCTGCACGGTGTTGACGATGTCCCCGGCCAACTCGCCCTGGTAGAAGGCCTTGACGCCGTCCTTGGCGAGCAGCCGGTAGGTGGCGGCGAGGTCGGGGTTGCGCAGCAGGCTGCCGGTCTCGGGGGGTTTGCCGTTCGGCAGGTAGAGCTTGGCGGTGGCCGGGAAGTCCTTGAACCGGGCGTAGTTGTCGGCGGTCTGGTTGCGGAAGGTGTCGTCCACGACGAAGCCGTTGTCGGCGATCCGCTCGGCCGGTTCGAGGTTCTGGGCGAGCGAGCGGGTGCCCCAGTGGCGCAGCGCGGCGTCCCAGGTGGCGGGGGTGCCGGGCACTCCGACGGACAGTCCGCTGGTGACGGCGTCGGCGAAGGCCAGCGGTTTGCCGTCCTCCAGGAACAGGCCGCTGTCGGCGGTGCGGCCGGCCGTCTCGCGGCCGTCGATGGTGTGCACCCGTCCGGTGGCGTGGTCGTAGTAGACGAAGTACCCGCCGCCGCCGACGCCGGAGGAGTACGGCTCGGTGACCCCGAGGGCCGCGGCGGCGGCGACGGCCGCGTCGACCGCGTTGCCGCCCTTGCGCAGCACCTCGATGCCGGCGGCGGTGGCGTCGGCGTCGACGGTGGCCACCGCACCGCCCCAGCCCACCGCCTCCGGCGCCTTCGACGGCGGGGCCGCGGCGCCGGCCGGCCCGACGCCGGACCAGACCAGTGCGGTGGTGAGTAACAGAGACGGCGCGAGGCGGGTCAGAGCTCTCATGCGAGTCCTCCTGAGTCGACGTCAACTCATCAGTTGTTCCACAGGAGGAATGATCCGACAACCGCACCGCGCCGCTACCAACCGGTAGTTGACGGGGCGGTGGCGGGGGGACCAGGCCGCCGGGAACACCCCACCCCCCCCCCCAAACAGCTTCGTCTCCCCCCCCACCCCCTTGCCGTTTGGAAGCGCAGCGCCAACCTTCCGGGCAGGTCGG
>NZ_JBVJBI010000022.1:0-136850 GCF_055589745.1 Kitasatospora sp. NPDC041917
TACTGCAGGGGGGACCCTGTGGGAGAGTAGGACGCCGCCGAACAATTCTTCAGAAGAACCCCCATCCGGGATCCGGATGGGGGTTCTTCGCGTTTGGGGACGGCCCTCTCGCTCGCTCGCCGTGGTGGCGAGCGAGCGAGGCTTCAGGCGAGGTGGTCGAACTCGCCGGCCTTGGCGCCCAGGAGGAAGGCGCGAAGCCCGACAGTTGTGGTCGCGATGATCGTCTCGGGGGCGTCAGATTCGCGGAGATGGCAGAGGCCGCCGGTACCAGCAGCCAGCTCAAGGCAGTTATTGCCTCCTTCGGCGTTGCTGTATGACGACTTCTGCCAGGAGGGGTGGGACATCATGCGCCTTTCACGACTGAAGCAGATAGAGAAGATGATGCAGGAGCCCCCAGGAGTCGCGGTTGGGGAGTCCACGCAACGCCGTCTCCCGGTCTGCAACCGGTAGGGCATGAGCACTGAGCTGCTGGAACATCTGGCTGTAGGCCGTCAGTTCAGTCTGATCAGCGATGTGCTCTGCCCGCTTCGGGCCGTCCAGGATGACGGTCGCGAGTTCAGGGCAGCCGGGGTCGCAGAGCATGAACGAGGCGGAGAACGGCGCTCGCTTCGGTGCAGCGAAGGGCATGACCTGGAGCTCGACGTTGGGAAGCTCCGCGATCTCCATCAGATGGATCAGTTGAGCGCGCATGACCTCATCTCCTGCGAACCGCATGCGCAGCGCTGCTTCATGGATGACGAAGCGGAACTGCCGCTGCCTCTCGTCGGTCAGGATCTGCTGTCGTTCCATGCGGAACTCGATCTGTAGTGCAGTGTCCCACCTGCCAGTGCCATCGGCGTAGACCGCTGCGGTGTAGGCAGGCAGCTGAAGGATGCCCGGGATGTGAAGTGTCTCGTAGTTGTCGAGTCGGATCGCCCGGTTTTCGGACTCCGCCAGGTCGAGTGCCAGGGCAGGGACTTGGCCCTTGAAGCTGGTCCACCAGCCCTTCCCATCGCTGGCTCCGAGGGCATGTAGCAGCTGCACGTAGGTCTCATCCGTGCACCCGTAGCCTTCGAGCAAGACCGAGAGCCGTTCCGGGTCGAGCGCCGTTCGTGCGGCCTCGATGTGGCTGAGCTGAGGGCCTGCCATGCCGATGAGGGCGCCGGCGTCCTTGACCGCCAAGCCCGCTGCCTCGCGCAACCTCCTCAGCTCAGCGCCGAACCGCCGCTGTCGCTCGCTGATTTGGGTCCTGAGTGCCAAGGGGGATTCCTTCCGTGTTGGGCCAGTCTCCACCCACACGAGTGAGCTTGGCCAAGCTGGGCGAGGTATCTCGGCGATCTGGTTGCACGCGTAACACCTATCGCCCTACTCTCAGTGTTGCACCGATCACGTGACGGAGTGTCCGCCTTTCTCGATTCCCCTCCTCCTCCCCTGGGGTCTCTCATGCGTGCTTGCAACCCTCCCGACTGGTCCAGCGCTCGTACCGAGCTCTCCGACCTCCTCACCTCCGCCGGGTGGCGACCCGCCGTCATCTCCGACGCCGAACTCGCCCTCCACGAACTCTTCTTCAACGCCTGGAGGCACGGGGACACCCTTGCTCCCCTGGTCGTGCTGGCCCTCGCCGGACACCGGCTGCGGGTCTCGGTCTCGGACAACAGCCCGGTCCTCCCCGAGCCCCGCCTCCCCGGCGACCTGCTCGCCCCCTCCGGCCGGGGCCTGTTCCTCGTCCAGGCCCTCGCCCACCGCTTCGGCGCCGAGCCCCGCAAGCAGGGCAAGGTCGTCTGGTTCGAGCTGATGAAGGAGGCTGCCGCGTGAAGCGCCGCTACCCCATGCAGCCCACCGACCCCCGCATCCGGGCCTACACCGACGACCAGGTCCGCAGCCTCCTCGGTGAACTCCAGGAGCGCGGTCGTGAGTTCGGCCTGATCTTCCCGTCCGCGACCACGGACCAGACCCTCGACGGCCGGGTCCTCGTCCGCTTCAACACCGCTCCCGCGTCCACCCTCTTCAACCTCCTCACCCTCCTCTTCGACGCCGGCCACCCCGAGCGCCGGTGACCACCGCGCTCAACATTGCAAAGCCCGATGAAGAGGAGCCCTGAGATGTCCGCCCCCGACCCGGCCGCCGATCCCGGCGTCGTCAACGCCCTCGCCGCGGCCAACTACGCGGTGGCCGCCGCCTTCAACAGTGTCTTCGGTGTCCCCGTCGCCCCGCCCGTCCCCGACGACTTCGACTGGCCCGCGCTCGAAGACTTCGTCCACCACCTGGGCTTCGCGGCCGACGACTCCGACACCGCCCTCAACCTCTACCGCCTGCTCTTCGCCGTCCAGCGCATCGCCTACCGCGAGGCCGCCGGCCGCAACTCGCCCTGGCAGGCCACCCGCCTGCATCCCCTCGCAGACGAACGCGCCCGCCTGCGGTAGGTGAGGGCATCGGCACGAACTGATCGGCGCGAACTGGCAGCATGTCCCCATGGACGCAGAGGACCCGGGCGAGTTCGTCGTGCGCCGCGGCAGGGAGTCGGACGCGGACGCGCTGGTCGGCATCGACACGGTCGCGGCCGCCGGCGACGAGGAGCGGGCGGCGAGCATCCGACGGTGGTGCCGGCAGGGTCCGGGCCCGGTCTTCGTGGCGGACGGCGGGTCCGGCCCGCTCGGTTACTGCGTGGTCGAGTACACCTTCTTCGATCAGGGCTTCGTGACGATGCTGATGGTTTCGCCGCCCGCCCGTGGCAGGGGCGTCGGCCGTCGGCTGCTGGATGCCGCGGCGGACTCCTGCGAAACCCCGAAGCTGTTCACCTCGACCAACGTCTCCAACCATCCGATGCGGCGGCTGCTGCACGGGGCCGGGTGGCAGCCGGTCGGTCTTGTCCACGGCCTCGACGAGGGCGATCCGGAACTGTTCCACCTGCACCGGCCGCGGGCCGGCACGCCGGGACCTCCCCCGCCGACCGGGCCCGAGTCCCGTCTCGACAGCGCCTGGGAGTGGTGGGACGCCGCCGTCGAGGACGCGCAGGAGGGCCACTGGGTCCGCACCCCGGTCGAGCGCCAGGTGATGGACGACCTCGCCGCCGCGACCGTAGGGCTCGGGTACCTGGATCCGTCCGTCGAACTGCCCCTGCGCAACCGGCTCTCCCGCATCGCCACCTGGGCGGGCGCGCTTCGGCTCGCCGCCCGGGCCGGGGGCTGGGAGCTGCACCCCGTCACCGGCGTGACCCCGCCCCGCCCTGCCGGGATGGCCGAACTGCTGTCCGCCGTCCACGCGGTGGGCGAGCAGGGGGAGATCTGGCTGCGACGGTTGGCCGCTGACGGGCCGCCACCTCGGCGTGTGCTGGCCGGATTCGAGGCCTTCCTGTTCGGTCCGGGCTCGGCCGAGGACCTCCGTCAGTTCTTCTACGACTGATGCGGCACCACCGGCCGGGACGGTTGGCAAAGAACTGGATCCCTTGTGGATCCCGTTCGGCAAAGACGCTGGTACGCCGGGCGCGTCCGGCCCTACGGTGACGCCGTGAGCAATGATGCGAATGCGCCCGTCGTGCCCGTCGAGGCCTATGAACCCCCCTACTACGCGGCGGTCTTCACCGCGGTGCCGACCCAGGACCGGACCGGCTACAGCGAGACCAGCGACCGCATGGAAGAGCTGGTGAAGGACATCCCGGGGTACCTGGGGATGGACCACGCGCAGACTCCCGGCGGGTTGTCCGTCACCGTCGGGTACTTCCGTGACGCCGAGGCCCTCACCGAGTGGCGGACCAACGCCGAGCACCGCGCGGCGCAGCGGCGCGGGCAGGCCGAGTGGTACGAGCGCTACACGCTGCACGTGGCGAAGGTGGAGCGGAGCCACGGCTTCGTGCGGGGGTAGGTCCTGCGCCGCCCGGTCGCAGCCGCCCGGTCGCGGCCGCCGGGGCCGGGCCGGCAGGGCACGTAACCTGGGGGTGTGACGACTCCCTGGCCCGCCGAGGCGACGTTCTCCCGCGGGGAGCGGGTGGCGCTGACCACCCCGGACCCGCCGCGCCCCGAACTCGGCCACCTCGGCGGCGAGATCCTCGGCACCCGGGGCGTGGTCCTCGCATGCGTCGTCGAGGCCGATGACCGCGACGGTGGCCACGTCGGGCCCGTGTACCAGGTCGAGACGGAGGACGGCAGCCCTTGGCGGCTGCGGCCGGAGTTCCTGGAGTCCCTCGACCGCCGGTGACGCTCCCTCGGGTCGGTCCCCGTCCCGTCGGGGGCGTGGGGAGTCAGGGGCGCGGGTGATCGCTCGGACCGTCCGGCGCCCGCCAGGGCTCCGGGCGAGGGGCGGGCCGTCAGGAGCGGGAAGTCGGCCGGGCCGACTTCCCACTCCGCCACCGCTCAGTCCTTGGGCGCGAGCGCGGTCAGCGGCGGGGCGGCCCGGCTCTCCCAGGCCTGATCCAGCGCCCGGGTGAACGTCTCCGCGGGCTGAGCGCCCGAGACGCCCAGCCGCCGGTCCAGGACGAAGAACGGCACGCCCGTCGCGCCCATGGCGCTCGCCGTGGCCTCGTCCTCGCGCACCGCCTCCGCGTACGCCTCCGGGTCGGCCAGGACGGCCGCGGCCGCCTCGCCGTCCAGCCCCGCCCCGACCGCCAGCTCGACCAGCCGGCCCGCGTCGAAGGCCGACTGCTCCTCGGCGAAGTTCGCCCGGTACAGCGCGTCCAGCAGCTGACCCTGCCGGCCCTGCTCGTCGGCGAAGTGCAGCAGCCGGTGCATGTCGAAGGAGTTCGCGGCGTCCCGCCCCTCGCGCAGGTAGGGCAGGCCCTCGGCGTGCGCGTTCTCGGCGATCCGGGCCTCCGCCGCCTCGGCCTGCTCCAGGCTCATCCCGTACTTGGCGGCGAGCAGCGGCAGCACCGGGTGGGCCTCCTGCGGTGCGCGCGGATCCAGCTCGAAGGAGCGGTGGACGACCTCCACCTCCTCGCGGTGCGGGAACGCCGCCAGTGCCTGCTCGAACCGGGCCTTGCCGATGTAGCACCACGGGCAGTTGATGTCGCTCCAGATCTCCACGCGCACGGCGCACTCCCTCCAGCCTTGCGCGGACCTCCCGCGCCAACGCCTGACGGAACGCCTTCGGGCACCTGAATATTTCACTCACTAAAACATCGGGGCGAGCCAGTCGGCGGCCTCCCGCCTCAGCGCCGCTCCCACGCCTCGCGCTGGGCGGACACCGTGGGGATGGCGGCGACGGCCTCGGCGTAGCGGCCGTGCCTGCTCAGGATCTCGGCAACCGCTCGGTAGGCCCCGTACTCGGTGGACGACCGGAGCAGGTCGAGGGCCTCGTCCGTCCGGCCGTCCAGATCCAGCAGCCAGGCCACCGTGGTGTCCCACTGGCCGGGCTCCCGCTCGCTCAGGGCCCGCGCCTGCGCGATGCCCTCGGCGTAGCGCCCGGCCTTCCCGAGCAGGCGCAACCGGGTGTGGCTCAGCACATCGGAATGCGCGTCGATGTACGCGGTGCCGAGGCCGTCCAGGAGTTCCAGCGCCCGTTCCGGGCGGCTCGCCCCGATCAGCAGTTCGATCACCTCATGGAGGAGGTTCCCCTCGTCGTGCTCGTACGTGGGCCGTCCGACGTCGACGGCCTCGTCGAGGCGTCCCCGGCGGGCCAGGAAGGCCATGAGGCGCCGACGGGCGTGCCGGCCGTCCGCTTCGAGGGCCTCGTGCAGGACGGCTTCGGCCTCCCGGACCCGCCCCTGCTCCTCCAGCACCGCCGCGCACTGGGTCCGGGCGAGCTGCGCGTGCTCGCCGGTGGCCAGCTCGCGCAGCTGCTCGATCCGGCCCTGGCCGGCGAGGAGTTCCGCGTACAGCCAGGCCACCTGCGGGATGACGGGCACGACCGGGCCCAGCATCCGGATCGCCTCGTCCGCCCGACCCATGCGTTCCAGGACCCGGGTGTACAGCACCAGCACCTCCGACGGCTGGTGTCGGCACCCGCGCCGGCCCCCGGCCGCCGAGCAGCGGCAGTCCGCCGTGCCGCCCCGGGCCTGCTCGTCGCAGGGGGCGAGCAGCTCCAGGACGCGGGCGTCCCGGTTCCCCCCGTCGGTCAGATCGACCAGGGACTCCAGGATCCAGGGCTCGCCGAGGTGGGGGGTGAGCACGTCGATGGCCTCGTCCACCCGTCCGGCCAGCACCAGCGCTTCGGCGAACCACCGGCACTCGAACGCCGACTCCAGGCCGGCCGCCGCGTCCGGGCGTACCAGCGCCAGCCCCTCCTCGATCCGGCCCTGCCGGATCGTGATCTCCGCGGACTTCCGCACGGCGAACGGCCAGCCGACCGCGACGAACGGCTCCAGGACCGTCAGGGCCCGCTCGAACTCCCCCACCGCGCACAGCTCACGGACCGCCACCTCGGCGCAGAACCACTCACCGCGGTCCACGGCGGTCTTTATCAGGAGCTCCAACTGCCCGTGTCCGGCGAAGTGTTCCGCCATGCGAACGTCGATGCCGCCGTCGAACTGCCGCTGCCACGCGAGATCGTCGAGATTCACCAGGGCAGGCTATGCGATGACGTCGGGTTCCGGCAGTGGATCGCCCCGGATCCTCGGCCGGGGCGCAACCGGCACCCCGTTCAGGCGGTGTCGGCCTGCCCTGACATCATCGGCGGATGTCCGAAACCTTCGTTGACCTGGGATTCGTCACGGCGCCCTCCGGGGTGGTGGTGCTGGCCATGGCCAGCTGGATCGACGAGTGGCCGAGGGTGGGCGAGCCGCTGTCGGTGCGGGCCGCGGCGGCGGCGCGGGCGGGTGGCGGGCACCTCCAGGAGTGGGAGTACGAGGCGGTCGCCGTCCCGGCCGCCGCCGACCGGCCGCTGGCGGTGCGGGCCACCACCGCGCCGTCGGTGTTCGACGAGGAGCCGACGATCGCGACCCTGGAGGTCGAGCTCGGCCTGCCCTGGCCCGCGGGCGCGGACCCGGCGGTGCCGGTGCTGCTCGGGGACCTGCCGGTCGACCGGGGCGGCATGGCGGTCGGCGACGCCGTGGGGCTGGACGCGTGGACGGGGCTGGAGCACGAACCGGCCGACGGACTCGCCGACCTCTCCTACTGGGGCCGGTACGGGAAGGACGCGCACGAGCGGTTCGGCGGCGAGCAGCTCCCCCCGCACGGCGGCGACGAGGGGCCGTACGGGTGGCTCGACCTCCCGGTCGCGGAGGCGGTCGCGCTGGAGGCCGAGATCAGCACCTGGCAGGGCGGCCTGCGCGGCAGGGGAGTGGCCACCATGGTGGAGAAGCACGTCGACTACCTCCGCTTCCGGCGGGCCGGCCTGCACCACCCGCTGCACGTGGGCGCGATCGAGGTCGGCGGCTGCCAGGTGCTCGGGATCGACTGGGACCCGGGCGACCATGCCGTCCGGCACCACGGTGGGCGGGACTGCGGCCAGGTCTTCCCGGTCACCCTCGAAGCCGACGGCGCCGGCGGCACGGTCCTGCGCTGGACCGTCCCGCCCTACGACCTCGACGAGAGCGAGGACGACTGACCGGGATCCGACGGCGAGCCCGCCGTCGGGTCCCAGAGCCCGGCGGCCTCGCCGCGCGCCAGGTGGTCGGCGTAGACGGCGGTCTTCCAGGCGATCAGCGAGCGGCACTCCTCCAGCTCCCGGATCCGCTCGTCGACCCGTTGCCGGTGGGCGTCCAGTAGCCGCAGCCGTTCGGCCTCGTTGCCCGGGCCCTGCCGCACCAGGTCGGCGAAGCGGCGGAGGTCGGCGAGCGGCATGCCGGACTCGCGCAGCCTGATGCAGATCTCCAGCCACTGCACGTCGAGCACGGCGTACCGCCGGCGTCCGCCCGCCGTGCGCCGCACCGGGCCGACCAACAGGCCCTCGCGCTCGTAGAAGCGCAGGGCGTGCACGCTGAGCCCGGTGCGCTCGGCCACTTCGCCGATGCTGAGTTCCGTCATGGCGTCAGAGCATAGGAGCGGCGAGGCCCGCGGGGCTTGATCTAGACCGCGCTCCACTTCCTACCGTCGTCGCCATGACCACCACCAACAAGGCCGTCGTCGACCAGCAGCCGACCGGCTCGCCCTTCTCCGCCGCCAGCACCGCCGAGGACGTCCTGGCGGGCCTCGACCTCTCCGGCCGCACCACCGTCGTGACCGGCGGCTACTCCGGCCTCGGCCTGGAGACCACCCGGGCGCTGACCGCCGCCGGGGCCACCGTGATCGTCCCGGCCCGCCGCCCGGACGTCGCCCGTGCCGCCCTCGCCGGAACCGGCGGCCGGGTCGTCCCCATGGACCTCGCCGACCCCGTGAGCGTCCGTGCCGCCGCCGGGCTGATCCGCGAGGCCACGGACCGCCTCGACCTGCTGCTGGCCGTCGCCGGCGTCATGGCCACCCCCGAGCGGCGCGTGGGGCCGGGCTGGGAGGGGCAGTTCGCCACCAACCACCTGGGGCACTTCCTCCTCGTCTGCGAGCTGTACCCGCTGCTGGCCGCCGCCCCGGACGGCGCGCGCGTCGTCGTCAACAGCTCCGCCGGGCACGCCCTGACCGACATCCGCCGGCACGACCCGCACTTCCGCACCGGCTACGACAAGTGGCTGGCGTACGGCCAGTCCAAGACCGCCAGCGCCCTGTTCGCCGTGCACCTCGACGCGCTCGGCAGGGGCGACGGCGTCCGGGCGTTCGCGCTCCACCCCGGGAAGATCATCACCGGGCTCCAGCGGGAGATGACCCGGCGGGAGCAGGTCGAGCGCGGCTGGGTGGACGACCGGGGAAACGTGATCGGCGCGGACTTCAAGTCCCCTTCCCAGGGCGCGGCCACCGGCCTGTGGGCGGCCACCTCCCCACTGCTCGACGGCCGCGGCGGGCTCTACCTGGAGGACTGCGAGGTGGCCCGCGTCAGCGGCCCGGACACCCCGATGGACGACGGCGGCGTCCGCCCGTACGCCCTCGACCCGGACGGGGCGGCCCGCCTCTGGGAACTCTCGCTGGCCGCGACCGGCGCCACCCCGGTGCCGCGCTGACAGGGCCGCGACCGGCGCGTCCGGCGGTGCGGCCGCCGGCCGTCGCCCGCCCGCGTCCGGCGGGGGCGGCAGCGACAAGGAGCGGGAAGTCGGCCCGGCCGACTTCCCGCTCCGCGACGGCCCGGAGGCGTCAGGCGGTCAGCTCGGGGCTCCACGTGACGCCCACGTTCCCGCCCCAGTTGACGATGAGCCGGGTCTGGTGGACGTGGCCCGGGGTGGGGTTGGGACACCGCGCACCGAGTGGCCGAAGCGCCCGTCAGCAGGAGATGTTGCCGCCGCCGGCGTCGGTGCCCAGCACGCCGACGAACTGCTTGTAGAGGTTGATCCGATCGTTGCGCTGGTCCGGGTTCTTGCCGTCGCACTCCAGCGCGCCGTTGATGGTGCGGATGGTCTCGCCGAAGCCCTTGTTGTTGACGACGGCGTCGTGCGCGGTCATCCGCCCGGCGCCGCTCTGGGTGTTCCAGAACCAGAGGGCGGTCTTCCAGGACGTCGCCGGGTTCTTCTCGACCTGGTACGGGTCGTGCAGCAGGTCGATGTGCAGGGCGTCGCCAGCCGCCTTGTAGTTGAAGTTCCAGCTCAGCTGGAGCGGCCCGCGCCCGTAGTACGCGGACTGCCCGGCCGGACAGCCGTACGACTGCGAACTGTCGCAGTAGTGCGGGTAGTTGGCGGTGTTCTGTTCGACGACGTACCGCAGGCCGCCGGTCTCGTGGCTGACGTTGGCCAGGAAGGCGGCCGCTTCGCGCTTGCGGGTGGCGGTGTCGCCGGTGGTGGTGAACCTGGGGAAGGCGCCCAGGGCGTCGGTGAGGCCCTGGTAGCTGTAGAAGGAGTTCCGGTTCGGGAACATCTTGTTGAACTGGGCCTCGCTGACCACGAAGGACCCGGCGGCGGAGGCCGGGGCGGTCTGGCCGGCGACGGCGAGGGTGCTCAGCACGGCGGCGGAGGCCGCCAGGGACAGGGTGCGCGAGAGCTTCATCGATCTCCTCGATTCCGGTGGCGGGATTGGCATTTCGCGTGCGAAGAGCCTTCGCCATCCTCATGGTCGGAAAACGTCAAATATGGCCATCAGAGGTCTAAACCACTCGTACGGGTCGTATCCGGTCCGGTCGCTGGACGCCGCCCGTCGGCGGGGGCCCACCGGGCTGTCGGTCGCACCGGATAGCCTCCTTCCGAGCGGGACGGCACCACCGGGGGAACGGGGAGCAGGGGCGAATGAGCGGGCACACCGACGACACGGGCGACGAGCGCCTGGCCGCCGAGGGCGAGGTCGCCCTCGCCCGGCTGGCGATCGACTCCGGCGACCTGGCCCACGCCGCCGACCACCTCGGCGACGCGATCCTCGCCGACCCCCAGCTGCCCGAACTGCACGAGGCACTGGCCGAGTTGTGCGCGGCGGCGGGCGGACCGGCCGCGGCCCGCGCGCTGTTCCCGCTGGACGGCCAGGTGTATCTCGGCACGGTGGCCTGCCGGGCCCACGTGGAGGCCGCCGCCGGGGACTGGGACACCGCCGTCGGCCTGCTCGCCTCCGCCGTCCAGCACGAGCCGGCCCGCCCCTGGGCGCACGCCGCCTGGCTCGCCCGCGAGGACCTGCCCGGCCTGGTCGACCCGGACGCCGTCGCCCAGGCGGTGGCCCGCGCCACCGGCGCGCTGCCCGACCCGCTCCCGGCCGAACCGGCCGAAGCCGTACGGCCGTTCCACGACTTCGTGCGGGCCGTCCTGGCCCGGCACGAGGACCACGTGCCGCTGCTGGCGATGGCCTCCGGCCTGACCCGCCGGCTCGGCGACACCGACCGCGCCGTCGAACTCGCCGATCGGGCCCACCGGTTGGCCCCCGGCTACCTGACCGCCGTGATGCTCGGCAACGCCCTGCGCTCGGCCGGCCGGCCGGAACGGGCGCTCGCCGTCTGGGAGGCCGAGCTGGCCCGGGTCGCGCCGGACCGCGACGACTCCAGCAGCTACCTCGCCGTCGACGTCGCCGAGCTGTACGGCGCCCTCGGGCGCCCCGCCGAAGGCCTGCCCTGGCTCGACCGGGTGCTCGCCGCCGCGCCCGACCACCCCAAGGCGGGCCCGGCCCGGTACGGGCTGCGCCACGCCCTCGACGGCGACCCGGCCCACCTGCTCGGCCTGGCCGACCACCACCGCTCCCACCCCGAGCACGAGTACGCCCAGGAACTGCTGGAACGGCTGAGCCACCGGGAGCCCTGGCTCGGCCTGGTCTCCGGCGCCACCGAGGCCACCGTCAACGTGCTGCACCAGGTGCTCGCCGCCCCCGACACCGGCCGCGACACCGAGATCGACTGCACGACCTCCACCGTGGAGCCGCCCAGCTCGGTGCTGGCCGTCCGGCTCGCGCTGCCGCGCTCCACCGTCGGCTACCGGGCCGTCGGCGAGCCCGACCCCCGGCTGCCGCTCACCGAACCCACCACCCGGATCTGGGCCTGGGACGGCACCGACCCGCGCCCGGCCGTTGCCCCGCCCGCGCCGCGCAGCGCCGAACTCGTCCGCGCCACCGCCGAGATCTTCTGGCCGACCGTCCCCGCCGCCTACGACCACGCCGTCCGGCTGGCCGGACTGCCGCTGGACGACCTGCTCGGCGTCCTGGTCCACCCGCCCGTGCCGCGCCAGGACGAACTCGGCCGCGCCCTGCTCGCCCACCAGCCCGAACTCTGGGTGCGGGCCGTCCAGGTCTTCGCCTGCCTCGGCATCGCCCACCACCGAACCGACCAGCCCTGGGCCGGCTCCGAGCGCCGCCGGGTGCTGCGCGACCTGCTGCTCGGGCCGGAGGACTGGGTGGTCGAGGCGGCCGGCTTCGCGCTGGTCGCGATCGGCTGGACCCAGCCGCAGACCCGGGCCGACGTCGCCGCCCTGCTCCAGCAGCGGCTGCACCACGGCGCCCGGGCCCGCCGCACCCGGGCGGTGACGATCCTCCGCTCGCTGTCCGCGCTGGTGCTCGCCGCGCCCTGGACGTCCGACGAGGACCGCGCGCTCGCCCGGCACCTGATGGAGCAGGAGGACGCCGCCGACGCGGGGGCGGAGGCCGCACCGGAGGCGGCGGACCAGGCCGAGGCGGCGGAGCACCCGGGGACCGGGGAGCACCCGGAGGCGGCGGAGCGGTCGGAGGCCGAGCGGGCCGCCGGGGAGGAGCCCCGCCCCGGCCGCCTGCGCCGCCTCTTCGGCCGGGGCTGAGGCGCCAGGTCTGAGGCCAGGTCTGAGGCGAGGTCTGAGGCCGGGGCCGGCCCTAACCCATCCCCGGCAGCGGTTCCTGGTCGACGTCGAACCGCGCGACCCGCTCCGCCGGGTCCCGGCACTCCGGTCCCAGCCGCAGCATCCGCGACTCGGGGTCGTGCAGCGGCCGGTGGCAGCGGCGGCAGGTCACCCGCGGGCGGAGGGTCTGCGCGGTGTCCGTCCCGGGAAGCGGCTCGGGGCCGGACGCGCCGGACGCGCGGGTCGGACCGGTCGCGCCGGGCAGGCCGGTCGAGCCGGGAGGGTTGGTCGGGCTGGTCATGCTGAGACGGTAGCCGCCCACGCCGTCAAGGCCCCTGCCGGTGCGTGAAACGATGGCCCCATGGCGAGCGACCGCAGCAGCGCAGGAGACCCGGCACGCACCCTCGCCCTGCTCTGGGGGCTCACCGCCGAGGAGAAGCCCGGCCGGCGCGGGCCCCGACAGGCGCGCTCGACCGGTGAGATCGCCACCACCGCGATCGCCCTCGCCGACGCCGAAGGAGCGGACGCCGTCACCATGCGCCGGGTCGCGCAGGAGCTGGGGCTCTCCCCGATGGCGCTCTACACCTACGTGCCCGGCAAGGCCGAGCTGCTCGACCTGATGCTGGACACCGTCTACGCCACGATGCCCCGCAGCACCCCCGCCGACGAGGGCTGGCGCTCCCGGGTCACCGCCGTCGCGGACGACAACCGGGCGCTGCACCGCGCCCACCCGTGGGTCGCCGCCGTCTCCACCAGCCGTCCGCCGCTGGGGCCCGGCCTGATGGCCAAGTACGAGTACGAGCTGCGTGCCTTCGAGGGCACCGGGCTCTCCGACGTCGACCTGGACGCCGCGCTGACCCACCTGCTCGGCTTCGTCCAGACCTGCGCCCGGATGGCCGCCGACGAGCGCGCCGCCCGGCAGGACAGCGCGATGACCGACGCGCAGTGGTGGGCGGCCAACGCCGGGCTGCTCGCCCGGGTCTTCGACCCCGAGCGCTATCCGGTCGCCGCCCGGGTGGGTGCCGCGGCCGGTGCGGCGCACGGCGGCGCGTACAGCCCGGACCACGCCTACGCCTTCGGTCTGGCCCGGGTCCTGGACGGGCTCGACGCCCTCATCGCGGGGCGGTAGCCCGCCCGTCGTACTCCTGGCGGGCCGTCTCGACCTCCGGTACCCGCCGCTCCGACCAGTGCGCCAGTGCCGCGACCAGCTCCGCCGCCTCCCGCCCCAGCGGGGTGAGGCTGTAGTCGACCCGGGGCGGGATCACCGGGTGCGCCTCGCGCAGCACGAAGCCGTCCCGCTCCAGCGTCTGGAGGGTCTGGGCGAGCATCTTCTCGCTGACCCCGGTGACCTTGCGGCGCAGTTCGCTGAACCGGTAGCCGCGCTCGTTCAGCGCGCCCAGCACCAGCACGCCCCAGCGGCTGGTGACGTGCTCCAGCACGCCCCGGGACGGGCACATCCGGTCGAAGACGTCGGCGGGGGGCAGCCCGCCGGCCTTCAGCTCGCTTACCTTCATGTCAGTACCCTACTTTGAAGTGCGTACTTTCGAAAGGTTAGTGCCACCCCTAGGGTGAGTTTCGAGGCCAGAACCCCGCAGCAACCCCTGAGGAGCACACCATGTACGTCGTCACCGGTGCCACCGGCCAGCTCGGCCGTCTCGTCGTCGAGGGCCTGCTGGCGGAGGTCCCCGCGAGCGAGGTGGCTGTCGCCGTCCGCTCCGCCGAGAAGGCCGCCGACCTGGCCGCCCGCGGCGTGACCGTCCGGGTGGTCGACTACGACAAGCCGGAGACCCTGGCAGGCGCCTTCGCCGAGGGCGACCGGGTGCTGCTGATCTCGGGCAGCGAGGTCGGCCGCCGGATCCCGCAGCACCGGGCCGTGGTGGAGGCCGCCAAGGCCGCCGGCGTCGCGCTGCTCGCCTACACCAGCATCCCGGGGGCGGCCACCTTCCGGCTGGCCGACGAGCACAAGGCGACCGAGGAGCTGATCCTCGCCTCCGGCCTGCCGCACGCCTTCCTGCGCAACGGCTGGTACACCGAGAACTACCTGGGCGACGCGGCCGGCACGGTGGCGCGCGGCGTGGTGCTCGGCAGTGCCGGGCAGGGCCGGGTCGCCACCGCCCCGCGCGCGGACTACGCGGCCGCGGCGGTCGCCGTCCTGGTCGGCGAGGGGCACCGGGGCGAGGTGTACGAGCTGAGCGGCGACGCCGCCTGGAGCCTGCCCGAGCTGGCCGCCGAGCTGGCGAAGGCCTCCGGCCGGCCGGTCGGGCACCGGGACGTCACCCCGGCCGAGCACCTGGACGCGCTGGTCGGCGCGGGCCTGCCGCAGGGCTTCGCCGAGGCCCTGGTGGACGTGGACGCGGGCATCGCGCGCGGCGAGCTGGCCGGCACTCCGGGCGACCTGGCCCGGCTGATCGGCCGTCCGACCGTCCCGCTGGCCGAGTCCGTCCGCGCGGCCCTGAACTCCTGAGGCGCGGCGGCCCGGGCCCGGAGCGGCGGCGCCGTCCGGCCCGCAAGCAATGTCATGACCAAAATCCGGAAACGGAGATGACAGCCTGCCCTCCCGCCCGCTACCGTCGCCTCGACACACGCGCGCGGGAAGGCACTCGGCCATGGCGGGAACAGACCAGCAGGACTACGGCCGGGGCCTCTGGTCCGGCGTCGCCGCCTACGGCATCTGGGGGCTCTTCCCGCTGTTCTGGCCGCTGCTGGAACCGGGTGCCGCCGACGACATCCTGGCCAACCGGATGGTCTGGTCCCTGGTCGCGGTCGTCCTGCTGCTGATCGCCCAGCGGCACTGGGGCTGGATACGCCCGCTGCTGCGCCAGCCCCGCCGGCTCGCCATGCTGGCCGGCGCGGCCGCCGTGATCTCGGTCAACTGGGGCGTCTACATCTGGGCCGTCAACGCCGGGCACGTGGTCGAGACCAGCCTCGGCTACTTCATCAACCCCCTGGTCACCATCGGCTTCGGCGTCCTGGTGCTCAAGGAGCGGCTGCGCACCGCGCAGTGGACGGCGGTGGGCATCGGCGCCGCCGCCGTCGCGGTGCTGGCCGTCGCGTACGGGCAACTGCCCTGGATCGCGCTCACCCTGGCGCTCTCCTTCGCGACCTACGGCCTGCTGAAGAAGCAGGTCGGGCTGAGCGGGCTGGAGAGCCTGGCCGCCGAGAGCGCCTTCATGTTCCCGTTCGCCCTCGGCTACCTGGTCTACCTGGAGGTCAGCGGGCGCGGCACCTTCGGGCACACGGTGGCCGGCTCGTACGGCTGGGGGCACTCCGGGCTGCTGATGCTCAGCGGGGTGATCACCGCGATCCCGCTGCTGCTCTTCGGCGCGGCCGCCGTCCGGGTGCCGCTGACCGTGCTCGGGCTGCTGCAGTACCTGGCGCCGGTGTTCCAGTTCCTGATCGGCGTCGCGGTGTTCCACGAGTCCATGCCGCCCGCCCGCTGGGCCGGCTTCGGCCTGGTCTGGGCCGCGCTCGCGCTGCTGACCTGGGACGCGCTGCGCCAGGTGCGGGCCGACCGCGCGGTGCGGGCCGCGGCACGGCCGCAGCCCGCACCCGCCGAGGCGGCCGTCACACGCTGATGTCCCGGCTGGTGAAGCGGGACCAGGCCGCCGAGCCGAACACGGCGACGTAGGCGGCCTGGAGGCCGAGGTCCTTCAGCACGCCGTCCCAGTACATCGGCGCCCGCAGCAGGTCCGCGAAGCTCAGCCAGTAGTGGGAGAACAGGAACGGGCTGACGGCGTGCAGCTGCGGGAAGACGTCCAGGATCTGGACGGTGACCACCAGCCCGACGGTGGCGGCCATCGCCGCGATGCCGCTGCCGGTGAGGGTGGAGACGAACAGCCCGATCGCCACCAGCCCGGCCAGCGAGGCCGCGACCACCAGGGCCACCAGCAGCGCGCGCAGCAGCGCGTCGCCGAGGCCGATGGTGTCCCCGGAGAGCAGCGTGACCCGGCCGAGCGGGAAGAGCGCGGCGCCCGCGGCCAGCGCCGTCACCGCGACCGTCGCCGTGGCGGCCGCGCAGAACACCAGCCCGGCGGTGAACTTGGCGGCCAGCAGCCTGGTCCGCCCCGCCGGGGCGACCAGCAGGTAGCGCAGCGTCCCGGCGGCCGCCTCGCCCGCCACCGAGTCCCCGGCGACCACGCCGACCGTCATCGGCAGGAAGACCGGCAGCGCCACCGCGAGCGCGGTGAAGACCAGGAAGAGCCCGTTCTGCGTGGTCTGCGCGATGAAGCTCGGACCGCCGCCGCCCTCGTGCGGACTGTCCGTGTTGAGCTTGACCACCACCCCGATCAGGACCGGCAGTGCCGCCAGGATGCCCAGCAGCACCTTGGTGCGCATCCGGCGGAAGGTCAGGTGCAGCTCGCTGCGGAACAGCGCCAGGAACCCGGCCGCGGTCTGCGGCCGGCGGCCGGTGCCGATCGGCGGCGCCCCGGCCCGCGACAGCGCCTCAGCCCGCGACATCGAAGCCCTCCCCGGTCAGCGCCACGAAGGCGTCCTCCAACGTGCCCCGCTCCAGCCCGAAGCCGTGCACCCGCACCCCGGCCTCGACCAGCGCCGCGCACAGCCTGGGCAGCGCCTCCTCGCCCAGGACGCCCGGCTCGCCGTCCACCCGGTCCTCGCCCGGCACCAGGGCGGTGACCCGGTGGGCCGCCAGCACCTCCGCGGCCCGCGCCACGTCCGGGGTCCGGACCACCAGCCGGCCCTGCGCCCGGGCGGCCAGCTCGGCGACGGTGCCCTGCACCACCAGCCGGCCCCGGGACATCACCGCGGCGTGGGTGCAGACCTGCTCGATCTCGTCCAGCAGGTGCGAGGAGAGGAACACCGTGGTGCCCTCCGCCGCGACCTCCCGGACCAGCGTCCGGATCTCCCGCATGCCCTGCGGGTCCAGCCCGTTGGTCGGCTCGTCCAGCACCAGCAGTTCGCGCGGCTGCAGCAGCGCGGAGGCCAGGCCCAGGCGCTGCTTCATGCCCAGCGAGTACGCGCGGGCCTTCTTGCCCGCCGCGGCGCCCAGGCCGACCCGCTCCAGCGCCGCCTCGACCCGCTGCCGGCGGGTGCGCGGGTCGGCGGTCGGGTCGGCGGCGTCGAAGCGCACCAGATTGTCCCGGCCGGAGAGGAAGCCGTACAGGGCCGGGCCCTCGATCAGCGCGCCCACCCGGGGCAGCACGGTGGCGACGGACTGCGGCATCGGCTCGCCGAGGACGCTGGCCGCGCCCGAGGTGGGGGCGATCAGGCCCATCAGCATCCGGATGGTGGTGGTCTTGCCGGAGCCGTTGGGGCCCAGGAAGCCGAAGACGGAGCCGCGCGGCACGGCCAGGTCCAGGCCGTCCACGGCGAGCTGGCCGCCGCGGAAGCGCTTGGTCAGGCCGCGGGTCCGGATGACGTCGTCGGCGGCCTCACGCGAGGCCGGAGCGGCCGGGGAGGCGGGGGAGACGGGGGAGGAGGCGGGGGAAGCGGATCGGACGGGCGCGGGGGCCGGACGCGGCACCGCGCCCGTACCCCCGGCCGACTCCGTAACGTCCCCCGTTACGGGAGCCTTGGTCATCCGTCAGTTCACCCCGGCGGCGTGCTGGAGGACCGGCAGGGTCACCGCGCCGGCCAGGACCCGGCCGTCGTCGGTGAGCAGGACGTTGAGCACCTTGGTGCTCACCAGGGTGCCGCCGGCGACCGGCTTGCCGAGCGACTTCACCATCGCCTGCGGGTTCAGCGACTGCGCCGCCCCGTTCCCGCGGCCGCCGTGCTTGCCGCCCTTGGCGTCGCCCTTCGGCGCCCCGTCCACCGCGTCGGGCAGCCGAGTGGAGACGACCGTCGTCCAGCCCTCGCCGATCACGTCGACGCCCTCGGGCGCCCCGGTGCCCCGGTGCTCCCGGGCGTCGCCCGGCGCGCCCTTGGCCACGTCCCCGGCCTTCTGCTCCGTCACCTTGGCGCCCTTGGGGGCGGAGAAGTCGAAGGTCTTGTCGGCCGGCTTGGCGAAGGACACCTGGGTGAAGCGGACGTTCAGCACGGTGCTGCCGTCGACGGACTTCACCGCCACCGCCAGCGGCACCCCGTTGTCGGCGGCCACCGCGATCCGGACCTCGGCCAGCGTCGAGCCGGACTGGGTGGGCTTCACGCTCAACTCGTAGGCGTTCTGCCCGGCCACCTTGGCCGTCCCGGCGACGGTCACCGAGGTGGTGCCGGCGCTCCCGGTCAGGAACTGCCTGGCGGCCTCCTGCGGGGTGGTCGGCAGCTCGGACAGCGGCGCCTTGCCGTGCTGCTCGGCGGCGGCCGCCCGCCCGGTCATGTGCACCGCGGAGTTGGACGAGCTGTCCCAGGCCCAGGCCTGGTCGCCGTTGCGGACCAGGGTGTAGCCGGCCATGTTCTCCAGCACGTCCACCCGCTGGCGGTCCGGGCCGTCCACCGCGACCCGCAGCGTCTGGTCCCCGCCGAGCAGGCCGAGCAGCTTGGACTGCGGGTCCGCGGCGGAGCCCCGGCCGTCACCGCCGTGCCCGCCGACCGCCCCGCCGAGGCCGCCGGCCGCGCCGAGCAGCTGGCCGGGCACCCCGAGGTCGGTGCTGATCGACACCGTCCCGGACAGCGTCTGGGCCTCCGACCCGAGCACCTTGGCGACCAGCTGCTCCGACGTCAGCGTCGGCAGGTCGGGCGCGCCGTCGGCGGCCAGCGCCGGGACCAGCCCCACCCCTGCGGCGATCACCGCGACCACCGCCACCGGCACCCCGGCGCGCATCAGGACGCGTCGCCGGGAGCGGTACGGCGCACCGCCGTCCAGATCGTCCCCCGCCGCCTTCTCGTTGGTCATGGCGTCCTCAACTCCTCCGCGAACACGTGTGATTGGCCTTGCCCGTCCATTAGAGGCCGCCGCGGCGCCGCCGTCATCGCCCTGTGGGGCCAGATCGGGTTGACCTTCTTGGGTACGCCGACCCTGAGACGGCCTCAGGGTTGTCTCCACCCGCGGTACCACCGCCTGGCGTAGGGTCGCGCCATGGACGGAACCGCCATGGACGCCAGCACCCCGCCGACCGAGAACGCGATGCGCCGAGCCCTGCGCCGCGCCCGGGACGGCGTCGCCCTCGACACGACCGAGGCCGCCGTGCTGCTCCAGGCCAGAGGCGACGACCTGCTGGACCTCTGTACGAGTGCCGCCAGGGTCCGGGACGCGGGCCTCGAAGCCGCCGGCCGTCCCGGCGTCATCACCTACTCCAAGAGCGTCTTCATCCCGCTCACCCGGCTCTGCCGCGACAAGTGCCACTACTGCACCTTCGTCACCGTCCCCGGCCGGCTGCGCCGGGAGGGCCACGGGATGTACATGTCCCCGGACGAGGTGCTGGACGTGGCCCGCCGGGGCGCCGAACTCGGCTGCAAGGAAGCCCTGATCACGCTCGGCGACAAGCCCGAGGACCGCTGGCCGGAGGCCCGCGAGTGGCTGGACGCGCACGGCTACGACGACACCATCGCCTATGTGCGCGCCATGTCGATCCGCATCCTGGAGGAGACCGGCCTGCTGCCGCACCTCAACCCCGGGGTGCTGAGCTGGACGGACTTCCAGCGGCTCAAGCCCGTCTCCGCCTCCATGGGCATGATGCTGGAGACCACCGCCACCCGGCTGTGGAGCGAGCCCGGCGGCCCGCACCACGGTTCCCCGGACAAGGAGCCGGCCGTCCGGCTGCGGGTGCTGGAGGACGCCGGGCGCAGCTCCGTCCCGTTCACCAGCGGCCTGCTGATCGGCATCGGCGAGACGTACCAGGAGCGCGCCGAGTCGCTGTTCGCGCTGCGCAAGGTCTCCCGCGCCTACCACGGCGTCCAGGAACTGATCCTGCAGAACTTCCGGGCCAAGCCGGACACCGCGATGCGCGGCATGCCGGACGCCGAACTGGACGAATTGGTGGCCACGGTGGCGGTGGCCCGGCACCTGATGGGCCCGGCCGCCTGCCTCCAGGCCCCGCCCAACCTGGTGGACGGCGAGTACGAGCGGCTGATCGCGGCCGGCATCGACGACTGGGGCGGGGTCTCCCCGCTCACCCCGGACCACGTCAACCCCGAGCGCCCCTGGCCGCAGATCGAGCGGCTGGCCGAGCGCTCGGCGGCGGCCGGCTTCGAACTGCGCGAACGCCTCGCCGTCTACCCCGAGTACGTGCGCCGCGGCGAACCCTGGCTGGACCCGCGGGTGCTGCCGCACGTCCGCGCCCTGGCCGACCCGGCCACCGGCCTGGCCGACCCGGACGCGGTGGTCCGCGGCCTGCCCTGGCAGGAGCCCGAGGACCTGCCGGTGTCGTACGGCCGCACCGACCTGCACGCCACCATCGACACCGAGGGCCGCACCGGCGACCGCCGGGCCGACTTCGAGGACGTGTACGGCGACTGGGAGGTGCTGCGCGAGCAGGTGCTCGCGAAGGGCGCGCCCGAGCGCCTCGCCGGAGACCTGCGGGAGGCCCTCGCGGTGGCCGCCGACGACCCGACCGGACTGACCGACGACCAGGCGCTGGCCCTGTTCCACGCGGACGGTCCGGCCCTGGACGCGCTCTGCCGGATCGCCGACGACGTCCGCCGCGACACGGTCGGGGAGGACGTCACCTACTGCGTCACCCGGAACATCAACTTCACCAACGTCTGCTACACCGGCTGCCGCTTCTGCGCCTTCGCCCAGCGCCGCACCGACGCGGACGCCTACACCCTCTCGCTGGAGCAGGTCGCCGACCGGGCCGCGCAGGCCTGGGAGGTGGGCGCCACCGAGGTCTGCATGCAGGGCGGCATCCACCCGGACCTGCCCGGCACCGCCTACTTCGACATCGCCCGCGCGGTGAAGGAGCGGGTGCCCGGCATCCACGTGCACGCCTTCTCGCCCATGGAGGTCGTCAACGGCGCGACCCGCACCGGGCTGTCGATCCGGGACTGGCTGCAGCGGGCCAAGGAGTCGGGCCTGGACAGCATCCCCGGCACCGCCGCCGAGATCCTGGACGACGAGGTCCGCTGGGTGCTCACCAAGGGCAAGCTGCCGGCGGCCACCTGGGTCGAGGTGGTCACCACCGCGCACGAACTGGGCCTGCGCTCCTCGTCCACGATGATGTACGGGCACGTGGACACCCCGAAGCACTGGCTCGGCCACCTGCGGCTGCTCGCCGGGATCCAGCAACGGACGGGCGGCTTCACCGAGTTCGTGACCCTGCCGTTCATCCACACCAACGCGCCCGTCTACCTGGCCGGCATCGCCCGGCCCGGCCCGAGCGCCCGGGACAACCGCGCGGTGGTCGCGATGGCCCGGCTGCTGCTGCACCCGCACATCCCCAACATCCAGACCAGCTGGGTCAAGCTGGGCGCCGAGGGCGCGGCCGAGATGCTCCGCTCGGGCGCCAACGACCTCGGCGGCACGCTGATGGAGGAGACCATCTCGCGGATGGCCGGCTCGGCGTACGGCAGCTACAAGTCGGTGCGCGACCTCCAGGCGATCGCCGAGGCCGCGGGCCGCCCGCACCGCCAGCGCACCACCACCTACGGCGAGGTGCCGGCCGAGCGGCGGGCCGCGGCGCTGGCCTCGGACGGGCACCTGCCGGAGCTGCTGCCGGTGCTGGACTGAGACCCGTGCCGTCCCGGCCGCCGCCCGCACGGCGGCCGGGACGGGGGCACCGAACTCCCGGGGAGGGGCCGATTCGATCGGCTCTTCGAATACAGTGCCAGGGCGCGCTCCCGGCCGAGCGACGCGCGGACCCCACACCCGAGGAAAGGCGCCCCGTCGTGATGCCACTGTGGTCACGCGCCCAGCAGCAGGACTACCGCAGCCGGGTGCGGGGCTGTCTGCTCGGCGGTGCCGTCGGGGACGCGCTCGGCGCCGGCGTCGAGTTCGAGTCGCTGGAGAAGATCCGGGCCCAGCACGGCCCGCAGGGCGTCACCGGCTACGTCCCCGCGTACGGGCGCACCGGCGCCGTCACCGACGACACCCAGCTCAGCCTCTTCACCGTCGACGGGCTGATCCGCGCCCACATCCGGCGCGACACCGGCAGCTGGCACCCGCCCACCGACCTCCACCTGGCCTACCTGCGCTGGGCCGCCACCCAGCGCGACTGGGGCCCCGACGAGCGCCGCCCCGACCTCGGCTGGCTCGGCCGCGAGGAGTGGCTCTACGCCCAGCGCGCCCCCGGACAGGGCTGCCTGTCGGGCCTCAGCGGGGCCCACGCCGAGCGGCTCGGCACCCTGGAGGTCCCCAAGAACCCGCACTCCAAGGCCTGCGGCACGGTGGTGCGGGCGGCGCCCTTCGGGCTGCTCACCACCTGGGAGCCGGGCCTGGTGTTCCAACTCGCGGTGGAGTGCTCGGTGCTCACCCACGGCCACCCCACCGGATACCTCGCGGCGGGCGCGTTCGCGGTGATCGTCCAGTCCGTCGCCCGCGGCGGCACCCTGGAGGAGGGCGTCCACCTGGCGCTCGCCCTGCTCTCCGAGCGGCCGGCGCACGAGGAGACCACCGCCGCGCTGCGGGCCGCCCTGGACGCGGTGCGGGCCGGCGAGCCGTCCGCCGACCGGGTCGAGGCGCTGGGGGAGGGCTGGGTGGCCGAGGAGGCGCTGGCGATCGGCGTCTACTGCGCCCTGGTCGCCCACGACGTGCGCTCGGGCCTGCTGCTCGCGGTCAACCACTCCGGGGACAGCGACTCCACCGGCGCGATCTGCGGCAACCTGCTCGGGGCGCTGCACGGAGACACCGCGCTGCCGCCGGGCCTGCTGGCCGGGCTGGAAGGGCGCGGGGCGATCCTCGAACTCGCCGACGACTTCGTGCTGGAGCTGGTGCACGGCACCGAACTGCACGACCGGCGGACCCCGGATGGCGCCAACTGGGCCACCCGCTACCCGGTGACGGGCTGAGCGACCCGGGACCCCGGAACGGGAGTTGCCCGTAGCGCGGGCCGCCGCCGGGGGGCGACGGCCGCCGCTACGGGCAACTGGTCCGAGTGCGGAACCGGGCGGGAGGGTCAGTCCGGGAGGCCGCCGAAGGCGCCGTCCCCCACCGCCGAGGCGAAGGCGTTCCAGGCATCGGCCGAGAAGCGCAGCTGGGGCCCCCGGGGGTCCTTGGAGTCCCGGACGGCCACCTCCCCCGCGCCTGGGACGGCGATCTCCACGCAGGCGCCTTGGCCCCCGCTGTGACTGCTCTTGCGCCAACGGGTTCCGTACTCGGACGGGGTGATCATTCGTGGAATTCCTTCTCGATGTCGGCTATCAGCGACCGGCTCTCCGCGACACCGAGTGCGGCCGCTCTCAGGTAGTCGTACAGACCGGTATAGCGGCGCACGTCCGCCTCCTTCTCCAGGTAGAGATCGCTCGTCACACCTTCGAAGTAGACAACTGTGGAATCGGCTGACTCCGGGAACTCCAGCAGCGAGAATGTCCCGGTCATGCCGGGATGGGCGCCGTGCGAGAACGGGATCACCTGGATCGTGATGTTCGCGCGCTGGCTGAGCTCCAGCATCTGCTGCAGCTGCTGGGCCATCACGGCCTTGCTGCCGACCTCGCGGCGCAGCACCGCCTCGTCTATGACGGTCCACAGGCTGCCCAGCTGGTTCTCGCCGTGGATGCGCTCCTGGCGCTTCATCCGGACCTGCACCCGGCGCTGCACGGCGACCGCGTCGGTGTCCGGCTGGGTGCCCTCGACCACGGCCTGGGCGTAGTGCTCGGTCTGCAGCAGGCCGGGGACGAAGGAGGACTCGTACGCGCGGATCGAGGAGGCCTCGGCCTCCAGTCCGATGTAGACGCTGTACGGGGTCGGCATGTCGTTGAAGTCGTGCCACCATCCGCGCTGGCGCGACTCCTTGGCCATCTCCATCAGGCTGGCGCGCAGCTGGTCGTCGGGCACGTTGTAGACGTCGCAGAGGTCGCGCACATCGCGCTGGCTGATGCTGCGGCGGCCGTTCTCCAGCCGGCTGATCTTCGACTGGGAGACCATCAGCCGGCCGGCGACCTCCTCGGCCGTCATGCCCAGGCCCTCGCGGAGCTTGCGCAGCTCCGAACCGAGGCGCCGGCGGCGCACGGTGGGATTGACGTTGGCGGACACTTCGACCTCCGGCCGGACCTCTGGTGCTCGTTGGAGCGGCAGCCCTCGGAACACTTCGGACATTGGGACCAACCCCCCTGACTTGGAGCAGCATGTCACCTTGGGCCAGGTCGGCGCCGGGGAATCACAGCAGCGCGGTAGCACAGATCATCGGAAAAGCACTTCCGCGAGACAGCGAAAGCCCCCAGGTGGTAATGCGGCTCGGACGACTCGGACAGGTACTGCGGAGGCCGCCCCCGGACCGGCCCGCACCTGCCCCGGCACGTGCGGGGGCGGGCGGTTGCCGGGCGTCCGGGGACGGCGAAGGGGCGGTCGCCGGGCGACTCGCGTCGCGGGGCGACCGCCCCTCGGTGCTGTTGGTGGTGCCGGTGGCACCGGTGGTGCGTCGGGGCGCTCAGCGCCGTCGGGTGGTGCGAGGGGGACGGCGTGCGCCGCCGGGTGCGCGGCCGGTGGTGTCGGGCGCCGTGATGGCTGCCCGCCGGGCCGCGCGGACCGCTGCGGCCGTCGAAGCCCTCCAGGACTCCCCGGCCCTCGTGCCCTCCCCGGTTCTGGTGCCCTCCCGGGGTCTGGTGCCCTCCCGGGTCAGCGGACGCCGACCCGGGAGGCGGGGACCCGCCCGCCCGAACCCCGGCCCGCCGTACGGGCGCCGGGGCGGCCGGCAGCGGCCCCGGAAGCCTGGGAAGAACGGTTCTGCTGCGCCGGCAGGCCGTTCTGCACGTCCATCACGGCGTGCGCGACCATCCCGCCCAGTGGGTCGTACCGGATCAGGTCGCGCAACCGCGACCGTGAGGACCGGCCCTCGTTGCCCGGGTACAGGTGCTTGCCCAGCCCGACCGAGTGGGCGAGCGCGGCGAGCGCGGCCGTCCGCGGATCCGGCGGAACACCGGTGCGGATCGCGGTGTCCAGCCGCTGCTTGATCGCGGCGTTGGTGCAGTCGTCGGACGCCTGGTACCGGGTCGTCGGCAGCACCCCGCACACCTGGCCCGGCACGGCCGTGACCATGCCGCAGCGCTCCAGGTGCGCCAGATAGGTCTGCCGCAGCCCCAGCCGGGGCCCGCCGATCCAGTGCGCCGCGCGGACCGGACTGCCGCGTCGGCGCAGCAGTTCCAGTGCGTGGTCAAGGGTCGGGTCGCCGGTCGGTCGTGCGAGCACGACGGCGATCCGGTCTCCCTCCGGTACGATCCGTCCGGCCAGGGACAGCTCGACGAGCTGCGCCCCGGCGAGTCCGAGGTCGAGGGTCTGCGGCTGCGCCGTGGTACCCGTGGTCGGGTCCAAAGCGAGCAGCAAGAGTTCCTCGGGAACAGTTCTGCGGCTCTTGCCCATCCAAGCCTCCCCGCGTGGATGAGAGACAGGGTGACGCCTCTCACACGGGCTTGTCGAGTACGCCTCCGAATCGTGACCTTGCGGTGAAGGTGCGGAACCGGCGGCGGCGGGCCTTGCGTCTGATCGGTGAACAGGCCGCGGCGCGACCGGGTGGCGACAATAAGCGCCGGTCGGGCGGGGTGTGTGCGGCCGGAACGGTCGCCGGTGGCGGAGACTGTACAGGTACACGGGGCGGGGCGTCGGCTTCCCGAAATCGGGTTCGCCGGTGCCCCGCCGGGCGTTGAGGAGGCTGGGATACGTGGGCGAGTCCCCCGACAGGGTGCTGAGGGACGGCGACGAGCGGCAGCGCGACCGCGAGCGCGAACGGACCGGTACGGCGGCCGACGCCGCCGGGCCGGCCGAGGGCGGCTCCGGTACGGCTGCTGACGGGCCGTCGGCAACGGCCGCCGCCGAGGCGACCGCCGAGACCTCCTCCGACACCTCCTCGGACAGCCCCGCGGAGGCCTCCGGCGAGGCGGCCCCGAAGGCGCCCGTCGACGCTCCGGAGGCGGCGCCCAAGGGCGGTTCGACCGTACAGCTCCGCGTCCGGGATGTGGACAGCCGGACGACGATGCTGCGGCTGCCGGTGGACAACAGCACCACCGCGCTGCGGCTGCCCGATGAGCTGGTGAAGGCTGCCGGCAAGGGGAGTTCCGAAGGTGGGGAGGGGGAGAAGGCGACTTCGCCGGAAACCGCGGAGGAGGCCGAGCCCGCCGGGCGTCCGGTCGCCGCCGACCCGCGTCTCGCCATGCGGACGGGTGCCACGGCGGCCGGGAAGGCCGGGCGGAAGGCGGCCGAGCCGTCCGGGGAGACCGGCTCCGAGACCGGCTCCGAGGGCGGTTCCGAGGGCGGCCCGGGGTCCTCGGCCGCACCGGCCGGGACGGCGGACGAGGCGGAGAAGGCGGCCGACGAAGCAGCCGACGAAGCGGCCGACAACGCCGACAACGCTCGTAACACGGACAACGCCCGTAAGGCCGACGGCACCGACGAGGCCGACGGCGCGGAGCGGACCGGGAAGGCCGAGCAGACCGGGAAGACCGAGCAGACCGGGAAGGCCGAGAAGGCCGGGAAGGCCGGGGACGCCGGAACCGAGGACGACCCGGAGGACACCGGGGACGCCGAGGACGCCGACGCCGAGGACGCTCCCGCCATCGGCTCCGTGACCCTCGCGCTGACCAGGACCGGGCAGCCCGGTCAGCGGCCGGACCGGGCCGAGAAGCCGGAGAAGCCCGCGCCGCCGCGCGCCTCCGCCGCGGGCACCGCCGCCCCGGCCAGCACCGTGCCGGAGCCGAAGCCCGAGCCGCGTCCGGAGCCCGGGCCCGTTCCCGAGCCGGAGCCGACCCCCGGCCCGACGCCGCTGCCGAAGCCGGCGCCCGTGCCCGCGCCCGTGCCGGCCCCGAAGCCGCTGCCGGAGCCCGACCCGCGGCCGGTGCCGTCGGTCCCGCCGCTGCCCGAGCCCGAGCCGCTGCCCGCACCGGAGCCGCTGCCGTCGCCGGAGAACACCGCCGAGGCGATGGAGGTCCTGGCCTCCCTCAACGCCCGCCCGGTCTCACCGCTGCGGCGCGCTCTCAAGCGGGTGACCATCTGGACGGTCTTCCTCGCCGTGGTGCTCGGCGCGCTCGCGGTGGCCCAGCTGCTGCGCCCGCTGCCGGACCCCAAGCTGAGGTCGACCGCCGCCGGCAGCTACAGCTTCTCCGGTGACGCGCTCGACCTGGCCTGGCCGGCCAAGGGCCAGTCCGCCGCCGAGGTGGTCGGCGTCGGCAGCCTCGGCAGTTCGGGTCCGGAGACGCCGGCCTCGATCGCCAGCGTCACCAAGGTGATGAACGCCTACCTGATCCTGCAGAAGTTCCCCCTGAAGAAGGGGGAGGCCGGCCCGAAGATCACCGTCGACAAGCAGGCCGCGCAGGAGTCTGGCAACGTCGACGAGTCCAAGGTGACGCTCGTCGAGGGCCAGGTGCTCACCGAGTACCAGGCCCTGGAGCTGCTGATGCTGCCCTCGGCCAACAACGTGGCCCGGCTGCTCGCCCGCTACCACTCCGGCTCCGAGGCCGAGTTCGTCAAGCTGATGAACGACACCGCGACCAAGCTGGGCATGACCAACAGCATCTACGCCGACCCGGCGGGCTACAACCCGGACACCAAGTCCACCGCCAAGGACCAGCTGAAGCTGGCCGAGCAGGTCATGCAGGACGAGATCTTCCGGCAGATCGTCTCCACCCCGGAGACCAACTTCAACAACGCGAAGGTCCCCAACACCAACAACCTGATCAACCCGAAGACCGGCGTCATCGGCGTCAAGACGGGTTCCAGCACCCCGGCCGGCGGCTGCCTGATGTGGGCCGCCTACAAGGAGGTCGGCGGCGTGAGGCGGCTGATCCTCGGTGTCACGCTGGGCCAGCAGGCCACCTCGCCCAACCCGGGCGACGGCATCCTGCCGACCGTGCTGAAGGTCAGCGGCAAGCAGATCCAGGCCGCGCAGAACGGCGTGACCGGCCAGACCGTGGTGAAGAAGGGCGACGTCGTCGGCTCGGTGGAGGACGGGCTCGGCGGCAAGGTCGCGGTCGTCGCGACCAAGGACCTGGTGGTGGCGGGCTTCCCCGGCATCACCGGCACGGTCACCCTGGACACCTCGAAGATCGACCACAGGGAGACGGCCGGCAAGGAGGTCGGCGTGCTGCGGGTGGGCGCGGGCGACGACAAGGCGGAGGTCCCGGTGGCCCTCCAGTCCGACCTGAACCCGCCGTCCATCCAGTCCCGGCTGCTGCGCACGCTCTGAGCCGTCGAGCCGTCGAGCCGTCGAGCCGTCGAGCCGTCGAGCCGCCGGGCCGTCGAGCCGCCGGGCCGCCGGGCCGCTGAGCCGCCGGGCCGCCGGGCCGCTGAGCCGCTGAGCCGCTGAGGCACCGAAAGAAGAAGGGGAGCCGGTCCGCACCGGCTCCCCTTCCTCCTTCTCCGCCGGAGGCTAGGCGTCCCGGTCGAGCAGCGCGAGCGTGAGACCGCCGAGCGGCGTCACCCGGTCCGGGTCGCCGTACTGGGCGCGGAGCACCTGCGCCTGGTCCGCGGGCATCGCGCCCAGCGGGTCCTGGGTGTCGCCGAGGACCAGCAGCCAGATCCGGGACACCCCGCCCAGGCAGTCCGCCGGCTGCGGGCAGGGCATCGGCGAGAGCTCCCCGGCGTCGTCGGCGCTCTGCGCGACGAAGACCGGATAGGGGAGCACGTCCGAGGGCAGGTAGTAGTCGACGCCGGGCCAGGCCAGCGCCCAGGACTGGTCGCCCAGCGGGGCCGCCATCCCGTCCCCGGAGCGGTAGCCGGCCGAGATCTCCCGGGCCGCCGCCTTGAACGGCTCCTCCGAGCCGTTGTGCGAGCCCACGTAGCGCACCTCGGGCTGCTGCGGCAGCGACGCCACGGCCGGTGCCGCGAGCAGCCCGACCGTCAGCAGCCCGGCCGCCGAGACGGCCCCCCGGGGGGCCCGGCCGCGTCGCCGGGCCAGGGCCGCCACCGCGCCGTACAGCGCCCCGGCGCCGCCGCCGGCCAGCACCGCCCAGGCGGGCACCGTGAACAGCAGGTACCGCCCGAGGAAGTACGAGGTGTCGGTCAGGCGGGACACCAGCCAGACGCCCACCACCGGCAGTTCCGCGAGCAGCAGCGCCTGCCAGGCCCGGATCCGCCGGCCGGGCAGCGCCAGTGCCAGCAGCACCAGCGGGACGAAGGCGTAGAACACGACGTCCGAGCCGAACAGGCGCTCCCCGAAGTAGGCGAGGCCGCGCAGGGAGGGGGTCGGTATCCAGCCCAGCTGCCGGTCCGACTGCCGGCTGCCCAGCAGCACCACCGGCAGCACCGGCAGCGCCGCCACGGCGACCGCCAGCGGGTAGTGCCACAGCAGCCGCCGGTCCGTCTCCGGGCGGGTGCGCCACAGGTGCAGCGCCAGGAGCGCCACCTGCCCGGCGACCGTGCTGAAGGACACCAGGTGCCCGGCGCCGGCCAGCGCCATGGCCACGCAGTACGGCGCCCAGCGCCGCCAGGTCGGCCGCTCCAGCGCCCGCAGCAGGAAGTACGAGGCCGCCGCGATCGCGCAGGTCACCAGCGCGTAGGAGCGCGCCTCCTGGGCGTAGCGGGAGATCTCCGGGGGGACGGTGAACAGCAGCCCGGCCCCGACCGCCGCCACCCTGCCGCCGAACAGCCGCTCGGCGGTGAGCGCCACGAACGCCGCCGCCCCGGCCATCGCCAGCACGGAGGGTATTCGCAGCGAGACCGTCGAGTCGCCGAACACCGCCGTCCAGCCGTGCATCAGCAGGTAGTACGCGCCGTTGCTGGCGTCGACGTGCTGGAGCAGCCGCAGCAGGTCCCCCAGGGAGCGGGTGGCCACCGTCCAGGTCGCCATCTCGTCCCGCCACAGGTCCGGCGTCCCCAGCCGGTACCCGCCCACCGCCAGCATGACCACCGAGGGCCACACCCACACCTGCCCCAACAGCCGGCCCACCGGGTGCACAGCAGGTTTCATCAGGTCCTTCGTCTCCTTAGCGAGGCGTTCCGGGGCGGATCCCACCCTGCCCGGCAGGCTACTTGAACCGCCCTGACACCCCGTCGGCCGCCCGCACCCCGCCCGCACCCCCTCCGTCACCCCGTGCCCCACCCCTGATCCGGTACGCTGTGAGCGGCCTGGTAGCACCCGGGCCGCGCCTCAGTAGCTCAGGGGATAGAGCACGGCTCTCCTAAAGCCGGTGTCGCAGGTTCGAATCCTGCCTGGGGCACAACGAACACGCAGGTCACAGGCCCTCCGTCCACTCCGGGCGGGGGGCCTGCGGCGTTCCCGGGCCCGGCGCCGCCCGCCGTCGACCGCCGGGTGCGACCGGCGGCGGGCGGACCGGCCGGCGTCAGGGGCGGCGTACCTCTCCGGGAGGAGACGGCGGGGGCCGCCGTGCGCCCGCGGGTTGATCATGAAACAGACCTCGTGCCGACGGGGCGCGGCCGCCGCGCTCCTAGGCTCGTAGAGACCCCTGCCGGAGCACCGTTCCCGGTCAGGGCGGACGAGCCGGGGAACCATGACGACCTACCGATACACCGTGGCCGAGCTGCGCGGCCAGCTGCGCCAACTGCTCCTGAGCGGCGCCGCGATCGCCCTGGGGGTGGCCTTCCTGATCGCCTCCGTCAGCGGCAGCGGGGCGCTGGTGGACTCCTACAGCCAGACCGCGGCCGCCGAGGTCGGCCCCGGAGACATCCAGGTGACCAGGAAGGCCGCGGCCGGCGGGCTGGACGCGGCCGCCGCCGAGCAGGTGCGGCAGACCCCCGGGGTGGCCGCGGTGGCCCCGCGGCTGACCGGCAGGAGCGCCGTGCTGGCCGCCGACGGGCGGCCGCTCGACCGGACCGCCGCGGTCAGCGCCGTCGCCGAGGACCCGGCGCTGCGATGGCAGCTGCTCAAGGACGGCCGCTGGCCCGCCGGCCCTGGCGAGGTGCTGCTCGACACCGGGACCGCGCACCGGCTGGACGCCGCCGTGGGCGCCGAGGTCCACCTGACCCGGGCCGACGGCACCGCCGCCACCGCCCGGCTGGTCGGCACCCTGGACGAGCGGGGCGCCCCGAGCCTCGCCGGAGCCCCGATCATCGGCGTCCCGGTGAGCGCGGTCGCCGGCTACGCGACCGGCGTCACCACAGACCGACTCGACGTCAGGGTCACCCCCGGCGCCTCCCGGACCGGGACCGTCGACGCCCTGCGCGCCGCCCTCGGCGCCGACGCCCAGGTGCACACCCGCGCGGCCTCGGTCACCGAGGCGACCCGGCAGAGCAACACCCTGTACGGCGTGGTGCTGGTCGCCGCGCTCTCCTTCGTCCTGATCGCGCTCGCGGTGGCGCGGATGGTGGTCGGCAACACCTTCACGGTGGTGCTCGCCCAGCGGACCCGCCAGCTCGCCCTGCTGCGCTGCGTGGGCGCCGACCGGCAGCAGCTGCGCCGGCTGATCCGCCGCCAGGGACTGCTGCTCGGGGCGGGCGCCTCGGCGGCGGGCGTGCTGCTGGGGGTCGCCCTCGGCGCGCTCGGCACGGCCGTGGTCGGCGGGCTCGACCTCGGACCGGTGCACCTGTCGCTGATGCCCTCCCCGCTGACCTGCCTGCTGGCCGGACTGTTCGGCGTGCTGCTGACCCTGCTGGCCGTACGCGGCCCGGCGAAGGCCGCCGCGGCCGTGCCGCCGATCGCCGCCCTCGGCGGCACCCCCGCGCCGGCCGTCGGGGCGGCCAGGGCGCGGGCCGCGGTGTGGACCTCCGGGCTGCTGCTCGCGGGCACGGCGCTGCTGGTGGCCGGGGCGCTGACCCCGCCGCCGCTGTCGCTGCTCGCCGTCACCGTCGGTGCCATCGCCAACTTCTTCGGGGTGCTGCGGCTGTCCCACCGGGTGCTGCCCGCGGTCGTCGCCGTACTGGGCCGCCCCGCCCGCAGGCTCGGCGGGACGGCCGGCCGGCTCGCCACCCAGCAACTGCGGCTCAACCCCGGCCGCACCGGGGCCACCGGCTCGGCGCTGCTGCTCGGCGTGACCGTGATGGTCGGCGCGGTCACCGCGCTCGACATCACCTCGCAGTCGCTGGTGCCCGTGATGTCCGCGCGCCAGCCCGGCGTCTTCTCGGCGGCCGCCACCGGCGGCGGCGCCCTGCCCACCGGGGCACTCGGTGCCCTCGGCGCCGACCACGGGCTGACCGTCACCCCGGTCCGCTCAGCCACCGTCGACCTCGACGGCCGGCCCACCGTGGTCGCCGCCGTCGATCCCACCCGGCTCAACTCCTCGACGGACGACGTGGACCGGGCCCGCGCACTCACCGAGGGCACCGCACTGAGCGGACTCGGCGAGACCGGGGTGCGGCGGGCCGGCGGCGTCGAGCTGAGGCTCCAACCCGGCCGCAGCAGCCTGCCGTTCACCCTGCAGAGCGGCGCCACCCTGCTGGTGACGCCCACGACCCTGGACCGCCTCGCCCCCGGCGCGCCCGTCACCACGGCCTGGATCTCCCCGGCCGCCGGCGACGACCGGCCGACCGCGCGCCGGGCCCTGGACCGCGCCCTCGCCGACCACCCGCAGGTGACCGTCGCCGACACGGCCGCCCAGGCGGACACCCTGCGCTCGCTGCTGGACCGGCTGAAGACCGTCAGCATGGCCCTGCTGTCCTTCTCCGTCGCCATCGCCGGCCTGGGCGTCGCGGCCACCCTGATGCTCAGCATCAGCGAACGCTCCCGCGAGATCGGCATGCTGCGCGCGATCGGGATGTCGCGCGAGCAACTGCGCCGGATGCTCACCCTGGAGGCGCTGCTGCTCTCCCTGGCCGGCGCGCTGGTCGGCACCGGCCTGGGCGTCGCCTACGGCTGGGCGGCCGCCCGCTCGATCACCTCGACGCTGGGAACGGTCGGCACCCCGCCGGTCCTGCCGGTGCTGGCCGCCCTGACCCTGACCGTCCTGGTCGGCCTGGCCGCCGCGGTGCTGCCGGCCCGCCGGGTCGGACGGATGACCGCGGTGGCGGCGATGCGCGCCTCCTGACCGGGCCGTGGCCGGTGCACCGGAGCCGACCGCGCCCCGTGCCCTGACGCTCCCGGCGCGTGTGGCCGCCGAGGTGGGTCAGGCCAGGGTGAAGCGGGCTCGGGGGGCCTGCGGGCGGGCGGTGGCGAGGGCGAGGTCGGCGAGGAGGGACTCGGTTTCGCGGGTGCGGCGCAGGACGTCCGGGTCGAGGTCGACGACGACGAGTTCGCGCCGGTCCTCGCTCGCTTCGGCGATCAGCCGGCCGTCCGGGCCCCAGACCGCGCTGCCGCCGCAGGTGTGCCAGCCGCCGGTGCGGCCGATGTGGTTGGCGAGCACCGTGTAGAGGGTGTTGTCGAGCGCGCGGGCCGGGAACCAGGTGCGGGACTCGTGGTGGCCGTGTCCCATGCTGAACAGCGCGCCGACCAGGTAGGCGTGGCAGCCGTCGAGCGCGGCGGCCCGGGCGTGCTCGGGGAAGCCGGAGTCGTAGCAGACGCCGAGCCCGAGCCGCCAGCCGTCCAGCTCCAGGGTGCAGCCGGCCGTCCCGGGGCGGTAGTGCTCGCGTTCGGTCATGAACAGGTGCTGCTTGTCGTAGCGGGTGACGAACTCGCCGTCCGGGCCCAGGACGAGGGCGGAGACGCGCAGGTCGGCGCCGTCCCGTACGGCGGCGCCGACGATGGCGGCGGTGCCGGTCTCGCGGCAGGCCTCGGCGATCGGCGTGAGGCGCGGATCGCCGGGCTGGACGGCGTACTTGACGGGGTCGGCGCTGATCAGCTCGGGCTCGTACCCGGAGAGGATCTTCTCCGCGAACAGCACCAGCCGGGCGCCGGCCCGGGCGGCCTCGCGGATCAGTTCGGCGGCCTGGGCGACGTTGGCGGGTATGTCACCGGCCACGGCCTGGGCCTGGACGGTGGCGATCCGCAGCGGGCGCTCGGGGTAACCGGCGGGCGCGGCGGGGGAGATGGGGGCGGTGGTGTCGGGCATGGCCGTCACGCTAGCGCGGTGGCCGGTGGTGGCCGGTGGTGGCCGGTGGTGGCCGGTGGTGGCCGGGAGCGGGCCGTGGGGTGACGAGGCCTCAGCGGACGGTCTCGTCGGCCCGGCCGGACGGGTCGCCCGGGACCTCCTCCGGCGGGCCGTGCGGCCCGTCCTCGTCCAGCGGGGCGGCCGTGCGCGAGGAGCGCCCGCCCGACACGACGACCCGCTGGACCCGGTCCCTGGTACGCCAGTTGACCCGCCGTACGTCCCGGGCCAGGGCGCCGGGGCGCCAGACCTGGATCACGGCGGTCACGGTGCCCAGCACGATGCCGGCGGCCAGCCAGCCGGCCAGGACGTCGCTGGGCCAGTGCACCCCGAGCGCGATCCGGGTCCAGCCGATGGTCAGCACCGTGGCCGCCGCCACCAGGCAGGCGGCGGTGCGGCCGCGCCGGCGGACCCGGTACCAGAGCAGGCCGACCAGGACGGCGCAGGTGATCGCCGAGGCCATGGCGTGTCCGGAGGGGAAGGCCGGGCCGTCGGCGTGCGAGACCGGATCGGTGAAGGAGGGGCGGCTGCGGCCGAAGGCCAGCTTCAGCGCCCACTGGGCGCCCCAGCCGACCAGGGCCTGGGCGGCCACCCAGCCGGCCAGCACCCGTGCGCCGATCAACCAGAGCCACCCGGCGGCGATTCCGAGCAGCGTCCGCATCGTGACGGTGCCGCCGATGTCCGAGAGCGTCTGCACGGAGGCGGTCCACACCCGGTGTTCCCGGGCGTAGGTGTGCAGTTCGCCGATCCACTCCTGGTCGAAGCGGACCAGCGGGTGCCACTGGCCGGTCACCGGAGCGGCCAGCAGGCCGAACAGCGCGGCACAGCCCAGTGCGAGCGCGGTGTCCCGAAGGAGACTGCGGTTGCGCGCAGTGAGGCGGTTCGTGCTGTTGGTCAGGTGCATGACTGACACCTTCCCAGTGTCCCGTGCCGGGCAAGAGCCGGAGTGATAGCGATTCGGCATCGTTTGTGAGGAGGACCTGCGTGTGCCGGGGTGCGTGCGGCGGCGGAAAGCGGGGAAAGCGGGGAACGCCGGCGGCCGTTCGCGGGTTCAACGGGTGGGCGGCGGCAGCGTGTGGGTCGAGTGAAGACATCACTCCCGGAACGGCCGGCCGATGGCACGGGACGCGTCCGACCGATCACTCAGCGTTCGAGGCCGGGGTGAAAACCGGCAGGATACTGCATCGCCGGGAAGAATCTGAGTGACTTGGGAATGTTGTCCGGATTCTGTTCGTTGGATCGTTACGTGTGTGCCTCCAGGGGCCCGCACTTCTTGCCCTCACGAGGCAGGCAGGCAGACCTCGGCAATACCAGCAAAGGGAGCAAGCATGGCCACCCGTGCCGTCGTTCGCGACAGGGCCGACCGGAGTCGCGCGGCCCGCCCGACCAACCTTGAGGCCGACCGCGACCTGGTCGGCATGTACCTCGACGAGATCGCCAGGACACCCCTGCTCGATGCCGCCGAGGAGGTCGAGCTCTCGCTGCGGATCGAGGCCGGCGTGTACGCCCAGCACCTGATGGACGAGGGCGGACTCCCCGACGGCGTCACGCGCGAGGAGCTGGAGACGATAGCCGCCGACGCCGAGCGCGCCAAGGACGTCTTCATCCGGTCCAACCTCCGGCTCGTGGTCGCCGTCGCCCGTCGCTACCCGCGCAGCGGCCTGCCGCTGCTGGACCTCATCCAGGAGGGCAACGCGGGCCTGGTGCGCGCCGTCGAGAAGTTCGACTACGCCAAGGGCTTCAAGTTCTCCACGTACGCGACGTGGTGGATTCGGCAGGCGATCACCCGGTCCATCGCCGACCAGTCCCGCACCATCCGGTTGCCCGTGCACCTGGTGGAGGAGCTCGGGCGGATCCGGCGGGTGCAGCGGGAGAAGTCCAAGGAGCTGGGCCGTGAGGCGGAGCCGGCCGAGATCGCGGCCGAGCTGGACACCACCGAGGCCCGGATCAAGGACGTGCTGGACTGGGCGCGCGACCCGGTCAGCCTCAACATGTCGGTCGACGACGAGGGCGAGACCCAGTTCGGTGACCTCGTCGAGGACACCGGGGCCACGTCCCCCGAGGACGCCGTGATGGTCATGCTCCGCCGCGAGGAACTGGACGACCTGATCGGGCGGTTGGACGACCGCACCGCCTCGATCATCCGCTCCCGCTACGGGATGGAGGACGGCCGCGAGCGCACCCTCACCGAGGTGGGCAAGCAGCACGGCCTCACCCGCGAGCGGATCCGCCAGATCGAGAAGCACGCGCTGGCCGAGCTGAAGAAGATCGCCGACCACGCGGGCTTCGAAGCCGCCTGACAGGCCGCCTGACAGGCCAGCCGACAGTTCCGCCTGGCAGGTTGCCCGACGGACCGGCCGGGCCCATGGGCCGAGCCCTCATCCGGGCCCTGGCGCGGAGCGTTCCGCACCGGGGCCCGAGGCGTGCCGCGGGGCTCTTAGGCTGGAGGGGAGGGACGAGTGGACGGAGTGGACGGCGTGAGCGAGCAGGGGCAGGAAAAGGGCCAGGAGCAGGACCGGGCGCAGGAGCCCCGGGAGGCTGCGGCCGCCAAGGCCCGGCTGGTCTTCCGGGACCCGTTGGACCAGCAGTCCAGTGACGACACCGATGCGGGCTGGGGTGCCCGCCCCGGGGCGGGGGAGGGTGGTGGACGGGGGCTGGACTGGTACCTGAGCCAGCGCCCGCCACACCACGGGGGCTGAGGAACGGGGACCGGGCGCCGACCGGCACCCGTCGGTCAGCGCAGCGGCGCGACCAGCGCGTCGCGGATCTCGGTCAGCAGGGTGACCTCCTTGGCTTCGAGGTCCGCCGCCTTCTCGGCGAGGGTCTTGCGGTGGGCCGCCAGCTTGTTCATGGGCACGATCAGAACGAAGTAGACGACCGCCGCGGTGATCAGGAACTGGATTGCGGCGCTGATCACCGATCCCCACAGGATGAGGATTCCGGACGTGACCTCGCCGGTCGGGCTCGCCTCGCAGGGCCCCTTGAGGCAGGAACTGTAGGATGCGAGGTCTTTTGTCCCGAAGACGCCGACGAGTGGATTGATCACGCCCTTGACGAAGGCGTTGACGATGTTGGTGAAGGCCGCGCCGATGACCACGGCCACGGCGAGGTCGATGACATTTCCACGCAGCAGGAATTCCTTGAAGCCCTTCATGCCGCCTCGAACGACGAAGTCGCCCCCCGGTTACGGGTGATCTTCCGTAGTCCCGGATTGACAACCCGTCCGGCCCAGCGCGCCCCCCTGGGGAGGCGGCAGACCGGCCCGCGCGGGCCCCAGCGCCAGCGCCGCCGCCACCGCGAGCAGCACCAGGACGGGCACCCCGGCCCGCCGTCGCACCGCACTGCGCCAGCGGTGCCACCCGCCGCACCCGCGCCGGATCGGCGGGAAGCCCGGCAGCTCCCGCCGGGGCGGCACGGCGGGCGCGGGCAGCGGGAGGGGCAGGGGCAGGGAGAAGTTCGCGGTCGTCATCGACGCACCTCCGGAGTGTCGGCGGCCCGGCCCCTCGCGGACCGGATGCCCACACGATGAGCGTTTCCGGCGAACTCGGACAGCATTTTCCCCAGGCCTGTGGATAACCGGGCCCTGTGGACAACTTCGTTCACCCGCACGAGGTGCTCCGGCCCGTCCGGGGTGACGGAAAGCCCATGGGGCCGCAGCGGGGGAAGAAGGGGGAGGGGGAAGAGGGGAGGCCGACGGCTGGAGTCGGCGGAAACGCGGAGAGGCCCGCCGTCCCCGCGTGGAAGCGGGGCCGACGGGCCTCTCCGAGGTCTGCGGGCCGTCCCGGGCCGATGGCCCGGCGCCGAGGTCAGCTCGCGGCGGGAGCCGGGCTGGACGACGACGAGGAGCCGGAGCTCGACGACGAGGACGAAGCCGAGGAGGACGTGGACGTGGCGGACGACGTCGAGGGGGTCGACGACGACCCGGCGCCCACCGTGCTGCTGGAGGACGAGCGGCTGTCGGTCCGGTAGAAGCCGGAGCCCTTGAACACGACGCCCACGGCCGAGAAGACCTTGCGGAGTCGTCCCTGGCAGTCGGGGCACGTGGTCAGCGCCTCGTCGGTGAACTTCTGCACCGCCTCCAGGCCGTTGCCGCACTCGGTGCACTGGTACTGGTACGTGGGCACTTGTCTTCCTCCTGGCACTCTCGCCTGATGAGTGCTAACGATGGTCAATGATGCGGCATTCCGCGGGATCAGTCCAGCGACTCCGGTGTGAGATGGGCCGGGCCCGGCCGCCGGACCGCCTCCCGCTCAGCCCTTGGCCGCGCCCACCAGCCGCCCGGCACCGCCGTGCTCCGCCGGGACGTCGCCCGAACCCCGGGCCGGAGAGGTGCCCGCGACGGCCGCCCCGGGTCCCGGTGCCACCAGCAGGTGCCGCAGCGAGAGCAGCACGATCAGCCCCAGTCCGGCCCCGGCCACCGGCACCAGGAACCCGGTCGAGGGCCCGTGCCCGTCGATCAGCCGGCCCGCCGCCATCGAGCCGACGGCCAGCCCCAGTCCGATGGCGCCGGTCAGCCAGGTGAAGGCCTCCGTCTTGGCCCCGTCCGCGACCAGCGTCTCGACCAGGGTGTAGCCGCTGATCAGGGTCGGTGCGATGGCCAGCCCGCAGACCAGCCCGGCGACGGTCAGCGCGACCAGGTTGGGCATCGCCCACAGCACCGAGCAGCCCAGGACCAGCAGCGTGTAGCTGATCAGCATCCGCTGCTGCACCGGCCGCCGCCAGGCGATCACGCCGTACAGCACGCCGGCCAGCATCGAGCCGCCGGCGAAGATCCCGTACACGGTGCCGCCGGCGTCGTGCTGCCCGACCGAGTCGGCGAAGGCGTTCACCGATACCTGCATGCCACCGAACACCGCGCCGACCCCGAGGAAGGTCCCGGCCAGCAGGCGGACGCCGGGGGAGGCGAGCGCCGAGGCGCGCTTGGTGCCGGGCTGCGGCACGATCCGGGCCGGGGCGGTGCGCCGCTGGGCGGCGAAGGCCAGGCCACCGACGAGGGTCAGCGCGGCCTCGGCGACCAGGGCGGTGGCCGGGTTGGCGAGGGCGGCGATGCCGGAGGCCAGGATCGGGCCGATCACGAAGGTGAACTCGTCCGTCACGGACTCGAAGGCGAAGGCGGTGCTCACCCGGGCCGCGGAGGCGTCGGAGGCGCCGTCCGCGGTGAACGTGGCCACCCAGCGGGCCCGGACCATCGCGCCGACCTGCGGAACGCTCGCACCGGCCGGGACGGCGGCCAGGAACAGGCTCCAGGCGGGCGCGTGACCGAGCGCGAGCGCGATCAGCGCGCCGACCGCGGCCGCGTGCACCAGGACGGTCGGGACGAGCACCGCGGCCTGGCCGTAGCGGTCCGCGAGCCGCCCGGTCTGCGGCCCGACCAGGGCCTGGGCGACGGCGGCGACGGCGGTGACCGTACCGGCGGTGCCGTACGAGCCGTGGGTCCGGGTGACGAGCAGCAGGATGCCCATGCTGAGCATCGCGTACGGCAGCCGCGCGACCAGGGCGGGGGACAGGAACGTCCAGGCCCCGGGCGTGCGCAGCAGCTCGCCGTACCCGACGCGGGCGGGGGCCGGAGCTGCGGGGGTGGCCGCGTGGTCCGCGGCGGTGTCGACCGTTCGGCGCGCCGTCACGGTCGGTCCTTCCTGCTGCCTGGTAGCGCGGCAGGGCATGGTGTGGCCCCGACGGCGCCGAGAGTCGTCCTCTCGCGCGTCGACCGGGGTAGATACCGGGCCGGTCCGGCGTGGTGGCCGGGAGCCGGACCGCGGCCGCCGAGCGGTCGCGCCAACTCTGCGTCAGGCAGAAATTGGGGGTGGTCTAGCGATGGTTATACGGATGATCGAACCATCGTATCAGTTACGCGCGTAGATACCCTCGGCCGACCCCGGCCCAGGCGGCCCGCCCCAGCCGTGACGGGCCGGAGGGGCCGGGGCGGGCCGAGGAGTGCAGGGCGGGCCGGGTGAGCCGGAGCAGCCGGTTCGAGCAGTGAAGGGGCCGAGCCGAGCCGGCCCCCGCGCTCACCGCCCGTTCAGCCACCCCGCGAGCTTGCCGCCCTTGTCCACGGCCCGCAGCCGCCGCTCCGCCGCCTCGCCGACCTCGTCCGTGGTGACCACCAGCAGCTCGTCCCCGCCGCGCAGCACCGTCGCCTTGTCCGGCACGAAGGAGTTCCCCTCCCGCACGACCAGGGTGACCGCGGCCCCCTTGGGCAGCCGCAGCTCGCTGATCTCCACGCCCGACATCTTCGAGGCGGGGGAGAGCGCGACCGACAGCAGGTGCCCGTGGAGCTTCTCCAGCGGGGCGGACTCGATGCCCAGGTCCTGGCCCATGTCGCCCTCGTCGATCCGCAGCCGCTTGGCCACCCACGGCAGGGTCGGCCCCTGGAGGAGGGTGAAGACCACGACGAGGATGAAGACGATGTTGAAGACGTCCTCGGCCCGGTGCGCGCCGGACACCACCGGGATGGTGGCCAGCACGATGGGCACCGCCCCGCGCAGCCCGGCCCAGCTCAGCAGTGCCTGCTCGCGGGCCGGCACCTTGAACGGGGTGAGCGAGACCATCACCGACAGCGGCCGTGCCAGGAACACCAGCACTCCGCCGATCACCAGCGCGGGCACCACCGCGTCGCCCATGGTCTCGGGCGTGACGAGCAGCCCGAGCAGCACGAACATGCCGATCTGCCCGATCCACGCCAGTCCGTCGGCGAAGCCCCGGACGGCCGGGCCGTGCGGCAGCTTGGAGTTCCCGAGTATCACCGCGCTGATGTAGACGGCGAGGAAGCCGGAGCCGTGCAGCAGCGCGCCGCCGGCGTACGCGAGCACGGTGAGCGCCATCACGGCGATCGGGTAGAGGCCCGAGGAGGGCAGTGCGACGTGCTTGAGCCCGTAGGAGCCTATCTTTCCGACGGCGAGGCCCACCGCGGCGCCGATCGCCAGCTCGGCGGCGATCGTGCCGATCAGGACGTACCAGGTGTCCAGTTCCCCGGTGGTGGCGAAGGCGACGACCAGGATGACCACGGGCGCGTCGTTGAAGCCGGACTCGGCCTCCAGCAGGCCGGTGAGCCGGTGCGGCAGCGGGACCATCCGCAGGACGGAGAAGACGGCGGCCGCGTCGGTCGAGGAGACGATGGCGCCCAGCAGCAGTGAGGTGCGCCAGTCCAGGCCGACCAGCCAGTGCGCGCCGGCGGCGGTGGCGAAGACGCTGATGCCGACGCCGACGGTGGCGAGCACGGTCGCGGCCGGCATGACCGGCTTGATCTCCCGCCAGCTGGTCTTGAGGCCGCCTTCGGCGAGGATCACCACGAGTGCCGCGTAGCCGAGCACCTGGGTGAGCTCGGCGTTGTTGAACGTGACGCCGATCCCGTTCTGTCCCAGCGCCACGCCGATCCCGAGATAGATCAGCAGGCTGGGCAGCCCTGATCGGGTGGAGAGGCGGACGGCGCCCACCGCGAACAGCAGGATCACGGAGGACTCAAGCAGGAGCTGGTTCAGATGGGAGACGTTCACGCAGGGGCACCTCGGGCAGGCATGGGCGGGCGGGGTGTCTGGTGGTGCTGTGGGGTGACCCGTTAAGAAGTCGTCAATGCTCCTCTTGCGGATCGTTACGCAGTCTAACATTTTGCCATATCTTTAGCTTGGTCCCCCGTTCACGGTGCCCGGCCGACTCGGCCTAATGTGGTGCCCTGTCACGGCCGCAGGCCCTGGACACGCCCGCCCGCCCCGAAGTCAGGACCGCAAGGACCCAGATGCCCCGCTCGAAGAAGTTCCGGCGCGCCCGTCTGATCGTGATCGTGCTGGTCGTGCTGCTGGTGGCCGGCACCGGCTACGGCGGCTACCGCGGGGTCTCCGCGGTCCGCGCCTCCTTCCCGGAGGTCGACGGCAGCGTCAAGGTGCCGGGCCTGAGCGCGCCCGTCGACGTCAAGCGGGACGCCAACGGCATCCCGCAGCTGTACGCCGACACCGACGAGGACCTTTTCCGTGCCCAGGGCTACGTCCAGGCGCAGGACCGTTTCTGGGAGATGGACGTCCGCCGGCACATCACCGCCGGCCGGCTCTCCGAGATGTTCGGCGACGGCCAGGTCGACACCGACGCGTTCATCCGCACCATGGGCTGGCGGCAGGTGGCGCAGAAGGAGTTCGACACCAAGCTGTCGCCGGAGACCAAGAAGCACCTCCAGGCCTACTCGGACGGCGTGAACGCCTGGCTCGCCGAGCACCCCGGCGGCGCGAAGGCCTCGCTGGAGTACGGCCTGCTCGGCGTGGTCAACGGCGGCTACCGGCCCGAGCAGTGGTCCCCGGTCGACTCGGTGGCCTGGCTCAAGGCGATGGCCTGGAACCTCTCCGGGAACCTCCAGGAGGAGATCGACCGCTCGCTGCTGGCCCAGGACTTCGGCCCCGACAAGATCGCCGAGCTGTACCCGGACTATCCGTACGCCCGCAACGGCACCATCGTGAAGACCGGCGCCGTGACCGGCGACAACTACCGTCCCGCCGACGGCTCCCCGCAGTCCGGGACGGCCGCCGGAACGGCCGCCACCGCCCAGGGCGCGGCGGCCACCAAGGCGATGCTGCAGGGCCTGACCGACCGGGTCGACTCGATGCCGCAGCTGCTCGGCCGCCCCGGCCAGGGCATCGGCTCCAACTCCTGGGTGGTCGCCGGTTCGCACACCACCACCGGCAAGCCGCTGCTGGCCAACGACCCGCACCTCGGCCCCGGCCTGCCCTCGGTCTGGTACCAGATGGGCCTGCACTGCCGGACCGCTTCCCCGGCCTGCCAGTTCGACGTCTCCGGCTTCACCTTCGCGGGCATGCCCGGCGTGATCATCGGACACAACAAGGACATCGCCTGGGGCTTCACCAACCTCGGCGCCGACGTCACCGACCTCTACCTGGAGAAGGTCACCGGCCCGGAGACCTACCAGGTGGACGGCAAGGACGTGAAGTTCGACCTCCGCAAGGAGACCATCAAGGTCGCCGGCGGGGAGGACCGCACCATCACCGTCCGCACCACCCAGACCGGCGCCCCGCTGATCTCCGACCAGAGCAGCGAGCAGCAGAACGTCGGCAAGTACGCCCCCAACGGCCAGTCCGCCCCGGACCGCGGCACCAGCGGCTACGGCGTCGCCCTGCAGTGGACGGCGCTCAGCCCCGGCAAGACCATGGACGCCGTCTTCGAGCTGGACAAGGCGAAGAACTGGGACGAGTTCCGCGCCGCCGCCAAGGACTTCACCGTCCCCGCGCAGAACCTGATCTACGCCGACGCCAAGAACATCGGCTACCAGGCCCCGGGCAGCATCCCGGTCCGTGGCAAGGGCGACGGCACCCTCCCCTCGCCGGGCTGGGACTCCGCGTACCAGTGGAAGGACCCGATCCCCTTCACCGCGCTGCCCTGGAGCCTCAACCCCTCGGCCGGCTACATCGTCACCGCCAACCAGGCCGTGGTGGACCCGAGCTACAAGTACAACCTGACCAAGGACTGGGAGTACGGCACCCGCGCCAAGGAGATCACCGACCAGATCGAGGGCCTGCTCAAGAACAACGGCAAGATCTCGCCGGACGACATGCAGACCCTCCAGCTGGACAACACCAGCGTGATGGCCAAGACGCTCGTCCCGCTGCTGCTCAAGCAGCCGATCAGCGACCCGTACGTGCGCGAGGCCCAGGACCTGCTGAAGGACTGGAACTTCCACCAGGACGCCGACTCGGCCGCCGCCGCCTACTACAACGGCGTCTGGCGCCAGCTGCTGATCCTGGCCTTCGGCCAGAAGTTCCCGGCCGACCTGCGGGCCAAGGACAACTGCCTGCTGGTCCGCCAGCAGGACGACCCGACCAAGCCGGACAGCTCCACCAAGATCGTCACCGAGTGCGGCACCCGCGAGCCGGGCAAGGCCCAGCCGGACGGCGGCGACCGCTGGACCGAGGTGGTCCGCCAGCAGCTGGAGAAGCCCGACAGCTCGTGGTGGACGTACATCGACGACCAGCACAAGGAGCAGAAGGGCCTGAACAACCTGCTCCAGGAGGCGATGAAGAACGCCCGCCAGGAGCTGACCTCGCTGCTCAGCAAGGACGTCTCCACCTGGAGCTGGGGCCGCCTGCACAAGCTGGAGCTGCGCGAGCAGACCCTCGGCACCGACAACTCCTCGATCGCCTCCGGCGCGGTGCACAAGCTGCTCAACCGCGGCCCGTACCGGCTCTCCGGCGGCTCGGCGGCGGTCGACGCGGCCGGCTGGAACGCAGCGGCCGGCTACCAGGTGGACTGGATCCCGTCGATGCGCATGGTGGTCGACCTGAACGACCTCGACTCCTCGCGCTGGATCAACGTCGGTGGCGCCTCCGGCCACGCCTTCCACGACAACTACAACGACCAGACCGACCTCTGGCTCAAGGGCAAGCTGCTGACCTGGTCCTACTCGCCGGACGCGGTCGAGAAGGCCACCAAGCACAAGCTGGTGCTCACCACCGGCTGACGCCCGGACGGCCCGGCCGGCGGCGGCCCCGTTCCCCCCGAGGGAGCGGGGCCGCCGCCGTTCTCACCCCAGCCTGCGCACCCCCGAGGGCAGCACCGCCAGGTCCACCGGCCGGTCGTGTGGCTCGGCCGGCACCCGCTCCAGCAGCTCGTGCTCGTACAGCAGCACCGCCAGCACCGGCCGCGCGCCCGCCCGCGCCAGCCGGGCCAGCACCCGGTCGTAGCTGCCGCCGCCCCGGCCCAGCCGCAGCCCGGAGCGGTCCACCGCCAGGCCCGGCAGCAGCACCACCGCGGCCCCGGTCACCGCCTGCGGCCCGAGCCGCGGGCCGACCGGCTCCAGCAGCCCGCGTCCGGCCGGGGCCAGTGCGTCGGGCCCCGCGTACTCCGCCCAGTCCAGGTCGTTGTCCGCCAGCAGCACCGGCAGCAGCACCCGCACCCCGCGCGCCCGCAGCGCGTCCAGCAGCGGCCGCGTCCCGGGCTCGGCGCCCACCGAGACGTAGGCGGCCACCGTGGCGCCCGCGGCGGCCAGCTCCCCGGCGTGCGCGGCCAGCGCGCCGGCGGCCGCCGCGCGCTCCTCGGCGGCCAGTTCGCGCCGTTCCGTCAACAGCCGTGTCCTCAGGCCGCTCTTCTCGTTGGGCATCCGATCCTCGTTCATCCGATCCTCCTGGCCTGCGCACCGTCGACGCGCAGAGCCTGACACGCGAAAGGGCACCCCCCATTGACCACCCCGCTGCTGGTCCAGGCCCTGGCCGCACTGAGCGTCCCCGCACTGGCCGGCGCCACCGCCCTCGGACTGCGCGGACGGCGGGAGCGGTCCGGGGCCGCCGCCGGGGCGCAGCGGCTGCGCGGACGGATCGCCGAACTGGAGGAGCGCTGCGCCGAGCTGGAGCGCACCGCCTCCTGCGACCCGCTCACCGGGGTGTGGAACTACCGCCACCTCCAGCTCACCCTGGACCGGGAGATCGAACGGGCCCGCCGCGCCGAGCACACCGAGCAGGCCGACGGCCCGCGCCCGCTCGCCGTGCTGATGCTGGCCATCACCGGCTTCGACGCGGTCGTCGCCGAGCACGGCCGGGGCCGGGCGGGCGCGGTGCTGCGCGACCTCGCCCAGCGGCTCGCGATGGAGATCCGCCGGGCCGACACCCTCGGCCGCTACGGCGGCGAGGAGTTCCTGGTGGTGCTGCCGGACACCGGGGCCGAGGGCGCCGCGCAGGTCGCCGAGCGGCTGGTCTGGTCGGTCCGCCGGCACCTGCTGCTGGACTGGTCCTCCGGCCCGCGCGAGTCCCGCCCCGCCGCCGGCAACGGCCTGACCGCCGCCGCCGGCATCGCCGTGCTGCCCGAGGACGGCACCCACGCGGCCGTCCTGCTGCGCGCCGCCGACGCGGCGCTCGCCGCGGCCCGGGCGGCCGGCGGCGACTGCTGGCGGCTCTCGTCCCGGCCGCCCGGGGAACCCGGCCGCCCGGGAACCGATGGCCCCCGAACCGACCGCTCCGAGCAGGCCGGTTGCCCGTCCGATCACGGAGCGGATGCCGAACGTGACCGTTCGGGAAAGGCGGGTAGTCTGTCGGCCTGTGTCGGCCGGGACCCCCTCGCCCAGCCGGTCGCGACCCATACGCCAGCCACTGTGGCCGGGCCCCGCGACGTGCTGTCCTAGCCGCCGCCTGTGCTCGGCCGGGCGAAAACGTGCCTGAGTAAGGTAAACGCATGACGACGACCAACTCCCGAGTTCCGGTAACCAAGGCCGTGGTACCCGCGGCCGGACTGGGCACCCGCTTCCTCCCGGCGACCAAGGCCACCCCGAAGGAGATGCTCCCGGTCGTCGACAAGCCGGCGATCCAGTACGTCGTGGAGGAGGCCTCCGCCGCGGGCCTGTCCGACATACTGATGGTCACCGGCCGCAACAAGCGCGCCCTGGAGGACCACTTCGACCGCGCCTACGAGCTGGAGGAGCTGCTGGTCCGCAAGGGCGACGAGCAGCGCCTGGCCCGGGTCCGCGAGTCCGTCGAGCTGGCCAACATGCACTACGTCCGCCAGGGCGACCCGAAGGGCCTCGGCCACGCCGTCTCGGTCGCCGAGCAGCACGTCGCCGGCCAGCCCTTCGCCGTCCTGCTCGGCGACGACCTGATCGACCCGCGCGACCCGCTGCTCTCCCGGATGATCGAGGTGCAGCAGCAGCTCGGCGGCTCGGTCGTCGCCCTGATGGAGGTCGACCCCTCCCAGATCCACCTCTACGGCTGCGCCGCCGTCAAGGCGAACGGCTTCGGCGAGGACGTCTTCCAGGTGACCGACCTGGTCGAGAAGCCCGAGCCCGGCGAGGCCCCGTCCGCCTACGCCGTGATCGGCCGCTACGTCCTCGACCCGCTGGTCTTCGACGTGCTGCGGGAGACCCCGCCCGGCCGCGGCGGCGAGATCCAGCTGACCGACGCCCTGCGCGAGCTGACCAACCGCGAGGCCGCGGACGGCGGCCAGGTGCACGGCGTGCTCTTCAAGGGCCGGCGCTACGACACCGGCGACCGCGCCGACTACCTGCGCGCTATCGTCCGTCTGGCCGCCGAACGCGAGGACCTGGGCCCGGAGTTCCGCTCCTGGCTGCGGGAGTTCGTCGGCTCCGAGATGCAGGCCTGACGCAGGACCGACCACGACAGAGAGCGAGCCGCCGATGACCGGGTCCACCGAGCCCAGCACCACGCCCAGCGCCTGCTGCGACGCCGGAGCGGACCCGGCCCCGGCGGCCCCCCGCCTCTGGACGGTGGACGAGCACCTCGCCGACGTGCTGGCCGCGGTCGGCCCGCTGCCCGCGATCGAGCTCCAGCTGCTCGACGCCCAGGGCTGCCGGCTCGACGAGGACGTGATCGCCGACGGCGACCTGCCGCCCTTCGACAACAGCTCGATGGACGGTTACGCGGTCCGCACCGCCGACACCGAGGGCGCCACCGACACCTACCCGTCGGTGCTCTCGGTGGTCGGCGACATCGCGGCCGGCGCCGACGAGCTGCTCAGGGTCGGCCCCGGCCAGGCCGCCCGGATCATGACCGGCGCCCCGCTGCCGCCCGGCGCCCGGGCCGTCGCCCCGGTCGAATGGACCGACGGCGGCACCGGCACCGGGGTGCCCGCCGCCGCGATGACCGCGCCGGTCCCGGACGAGGAGGTCCGGGTCCTGCGCCCGGTCGCCGAGGGCGCGCACATCCGCCGCCGCGGCAGCGACGTCACGGCCGGCACCCGGGTGCTGGAGGCCGGCACCCGGCTCGGTCCCGCCCAGCTCGGCCTGCTCGCCGCGATCGGCCGGCCCACCGTGAAGGTCCGCCCGCGGCCCCGGGTCGTGGTGCTGTCCACCGGCAGCGAGCTGGTCCAGCCCGGCGAGCCGGTCGGCCCCGGGCAGATCGCCGACTCCAACAGCTTCACCCTCACCGCGGCCGCCCAGGAGGCCGGCGCCATCGCCTACCGGGTCGGCGCCGTCCCGGACGAGGCCGAGCGGCTGCGCACCGTCCTGGAGGACCAGCTCGGCCGGGCCGACCTGATCGTCACCAGCGGCGGGGTCAGCGTCGGCGCGTACGACGTGGTCAAGGAGGTCTTCGAGTCCTACGGGGGCGTCGACTTCCGGCGCCTGCGGATGCAGCCCGGCAAGCCGCAGGGCTTCGGCCGGATCGGCGGCGCGGCCGGGGTGCCGCTGCTTGCCCTGCCCGGCAACCCGGTGAGCGCCTACATCTCCTTCGAGCTCTTCGTCCGTCCGGTCATCCGCACCATGCTCGGCGCCGCGGAGGTGCACCGCCCGGTCGTCCGCGCGCTCTGCCCGGCGGCGCTGCGCTCCCCGGCCGGCCGCCGGCAGTTCCTGCGCGGCCGCTACTCGGCGGCGGACGGCACGGTGGAGCCGGTGGGCGGCGCCGGGTCGCACCTGGTCGGCGCGCTGGCCCGGGCGAACTGCCTGATCACCGTCCCCGAGGACACCACCGCGCTGCCGGCCGGCAGCGCGGTGGACGTGGTGTTGCTGGACTCCTGATCGGCTCCCCGGACCGGGGAACGGTACGGTAGCGCGGTATTCGACCTGCGCGCCCCTGGAGTTCCCCGTGACGACACCTCCCCCCGGCGACCGCCTCACCCACGTCGACGACCAGGGCGCCGCCCGGATGGTCGACGTCTCCGAGAAGGCCACCACCGCGCGCACCGCGGTGGCGGCCGGCCGGGTGCGGGTCTCCCCGCAGGTGGTCGAGCTGCTGCGCGGCGAGGGCGTGCCCAAGGGCGACGCCCTCGCGGTGGCCCGGATCGCCGGGATCATGGGCGCCAAGAAGACCCCGGACCTGATCCCGCTCTGCCACCCGATCGCGGTCTCCGGCGTCAAGGTCGACCTCGCCGTCGCGGACGACGCGGTCGAGATCACCGCCACCGTGCGGACCGCCGACCGCACCGGCGTCGAGATGGAGGCGCTGACCGCCGTCGCGGTGGCCGGGCTGACCGTCGTCGACATGGTCAAGGCGGTGGACAAGGGTGCCACGATCGAGTCCGTCCGGGTGCTGAGCAAGACCGGCGGCAAGAGCGGCGACTGGTTCGCGCCGGAGGTGGACGCGTGACGGCGCCGGCCGGCGCGGTGCCCGCCGGGAGGGCGCTGGCCGTCACGGTGTCCAACCGGGCCTCGGCCGGGGTCTACGCGGACCGGGGCGGCCCGCTGCTGGTGGCCGGCCTGACCGCGATGGGCTTCACCGCCGACGGCCCCCGGGTCGTCCCGGACGGCGAGCCGGTGGAGGCCGTGCTGCGCGAGGCCGTCGCGGCCGGTTACGACGTGGTGCTGACCACCGGCGGCACCGGCATCTCGCCGATGGACCTCACCCCCGAGATGACCGCCCGGGTGATCGACCGGGTGGTCCCCGGCATCGCCGAGGCCATCCGTGCGTACGGCCGGGAGAAGGTGCCGACCTCGGCGCTCTCCCGCGGGCTCGCCGGGCTCGCCGGACGTACCCTGATCGTCAACCTGCCGGGCTCGACCGGCGGCGTCAGGGACGGCCTGGCCGTCCTGGAGCCGCTGCTCGCCCACGCCGTCGACCAGCTCGGGGGCGGGGACCATCCCCGGCCCGACGCCCCAGCGACCGGGAGAACCCACTGAACGCCGGCTGGCCGGTAGAACTCCACGAGGGGGACGTCGTGCTGCGCCCCATCCGGGCGCGCGACCAGCGCGAGTGGCAGGAGGTGAGCCGCCGCAACCGGGACTGGCTGCGCCGCTGGGAGGCCACCGTGCCGCCCGGCCCGGCGGGTCGGGTGAGCGGCCCCCGGCCGACGTACCGGCAGATGGTCCGCTTCCTGCGCGGCGAGGCCTCGGCCGGCCGGATGCTGCCCTTCGTCGTGCTCCACAAGGGCCGCCTGGTCGGCCAGTTGACCGTCGGCGGGATCACCTGGGGCTCGATGTGCTCGGCGAACATCGGGTACTGGGTGGACGAGGGCGTGGCCGGCCGCGGCATCATCCCGACCGCCGTGGCGCTTTCGGTGAACCACTGCTTCCGCACGCTCGGACTGCACCGGATCGAGGTCTGCATCCGCCCGGAGAACGGCCCGAGCCGGCGTGTGGTGGAAAAGCTGGGCTTCCGCTCGGAGGGAATCCGGCCGCGCTATCTCCACATCGACGGCGACTGGCGCGACCACCTCGTCTACGCGCTGACCGACGAGGAGGTCCCGGAGGGGATGCTGGAGCGCTGGCGGGCGCTCAGTTCCGGGCGCGAGCGCAGTAATTGAATACATGTTCGAAAGAAATATCGATATGGCATCGAAGGGGCACCGGACCCCCACAAATAGCGGCAAAATAGTCGGAGAATCAGCTTGATCACACGACACGCCGCGCCAAATTGCTGCCAGGCCTTCCCCGGCGCCCGTACGGTGTGAATCGTGAGCAGTAGCGGCCTTATCTACGCCGTCATCGTAGGGGCCTGGGCCGCCTATCTGGTGCCGATGTGGCTCCGCAGGCAGGACGAACTCAACGAGGCGCGCCCGACGGAACGCTTCAGCACCGCCATCCGCCTGCTGGCCGGGCGTTCGGGGCTGGAACGGCGGGCGGCCCGGGCCCTGGGCGACGAACCGCGTGACGGCGAACAGAGCGACGACGGTCCTCCCGAACGGGACGGGACCTCCTCCGGCGACCCCGCGCGGGAGCCCGAACCCCCGGTGCGGCGCCCGGCCGAACGGCCGGCCCCCGAGCCGCGGGCCGGCACCGAACGCCGGGCGCGGCTGCTGGCCCGCCGGCGCCGGATGGTCACCGCCCTCTTCTTCTCCTTCGCGCTCGGCGCGGTGGTCGCCGCGGTGGCCGGACTGGCCTTCCTCTGGGTCCCGGCGGTCCCGGCGGTCCTCCTCACCGTGTACATCGGCCACCTGCGCAAGCTGGAGCGCCAGCGGTACGAGGTGAAGCTCGACCGGGTCCGGGCCGCCCAGGCGGCCGAGCGGCTGCGCAAGCGCGAGCAGCAGCGCGCCGAGGCCGCGGCGCCCGGCGCCGCCCCGGCCGAGGCCCCCGCCGCCGCGGAGCCCGCCCCGGCCGCGCCCGCCGGAGGGCGAGCCGCGCGCCGGCCGCACCTGCGGCTGGCGGCCGACCCGGAGCAGGCCACCGTCTCGGTGTCCTCCGCCTCCGCGGTGGCCGAGGCGACCGAGCACGAGGAGTGGGTCGACGGCATGCGCGAGCGCGGAGCGGCCGGCCCGGACTCCTGGGAGCCGGTGCCCGTCCCACTGCCCACCTACGTGACCGCCCCGGTCGCCCCCCGGGTCTCCCGCGGCCTCGACCTGTCGGCCCCCGGCACCTGGACCGCCGGGCGCCCCGCCGAGTCCCGCAAGACCCCGCTGTTCGACCAGTACGCCGAGCCGCACGCCCCCGAGTCGCGCCCGCGCGCGGCCAACGAATAGCCCGGGCCGCCCCCCGACCGGCACCGCGACCCGGGGGTGGTCACGGACCCCCTCCGAAAGGTGCTAGAGTTTCTTCTCGTTGGGGCTGTGGCGCAGTCCGGTAGCGCACCTCGTTCGCATCGAGGGGGTCAGGGGTTCGAATCCCCTCAGCTCCACCCAACGGACCGGCTCAGGCCGGTCGACGAAATCCCGCCGGGAGGCAACTCCCGGCGGGATTTCGCGTTTTGGACTCCAGGTCCGGGGCCGCCGCCGCCCGGAGTCCGCTGTGGGGGAGATCACATCACCCTTCCGGGCCGGTTTCTGACGCGGTTTGGGGCTCGGAGGGGTCGGTTATGGTGGGTGGGCCCAGACGCTGACGAGGGAACGATCTGGTCTATCTCAACGGGGTGCCATCGCGGTGCGCGAGTTCGGTCTGAAACGGTGGGTGCGGCGGTCGGGTCCGGAGAATCCCGGAGGCGCAGCGGAAACCGGAAGACCGAATTCCTGGACCCTCCCGGCGGTCTGCGTGGCGGCGGTGTCACTGGCGGTGTTCGCCTGGTTCCGGCACAGCCACGGGGCCACCATGGTCGACATGCTGGTCTACCGGGCCGAGGGCCAGGCCGTCGTCCGCGGCGAGGACCTCTACGCGATGCGGCTGCCCGGCTGGGACCTGCCGGCCACCTACCCGCCGTTCGCGGCGATGCTCTTCGTGCCGAGCACCTGGTTCGACGTGAGCACCCTGCGCGTCCTGGTGATGCTCCTCAACTACGCGCTGCTCGCCGCGGCCGTGCACCTGTCGCTCAAGCTGGCCGGCTGGCCGAAGCAGCACCGGGCGGCCGTGGTGATCCTGGCGACCGGCCTGGGCATCTGGCTGGAGCCGGTCTTCACCACCTTCCAGTACGGGCAGGTCAACCTCGGCATCCTCTGCCTGGTCCTGTGGGACCTGACCCGCCCGGACCGCCACCGCCTCAAGGGCGTGGGCATCGGCCTGGCCACCGCCATCAAGATCACCCCGGGCCTGTTCGCCGTCTACCTGTTCCTGACCGGCCGGGTCCGGGCCGCCCTGGTCTCGGCCGGCACCTTCCTGGCGGCGGGCCTGATCGGCTGGGCCGTGCTGCCCGACGCCTCGTACGGGTTCTGGACCACCTACCTCTGGGACCCGAGCCGGGTCGGCGTGACCGTCCTGGTGGACAACCAGTCGCTGCGCGGCGCCGTCTGCCGGCTGCTGGACGTCAACGACCCGGGCCTGGTCGGGCTGATCGCCTCGGCGCTGGTCGCGACCTTCGGGCTCGGCGTGGCGGTGCTGGCCGGGCGCTCCGCGCGGGTGCTGCGCCGGGCCGACGCCTGGGGCGCGGTCTGCGCCGCGCTCACCGCGCTGCTGGTCTCGCCGATCAGCTGGACCCACCACTGGGTCTGGTGCATCCCGCTCCTCGCCCTGCTGGCGGTGGAGGCCAGGACCACGGCCCGGAGGGTGCTGTTCGGCCTGACCCTGCTGGTCTTCCTCTCGCACGTGATGTGGACGGTGCCGCACCGCTGGGGCCGCGGGGTCGCCTGGTACTGGCAGCTGCCCGGCGCGATCTACCCGCCGATCGCCATCGCCGTCCTGGTCGTCCTGGGCGTGCGGCTGTACCGCGCCCGGCGGCAGGCCGTGGAGGCCGCCGGCGGAGGGGTCCGGGCCCTGCTGGCCGCCAGGCTGGACCGCGATCCCGCACTGACGAACCGGACCTGACGGCCGGACCCACGGACCCAGACCGGACGGATCGGACCTGACGTGACCACCCAGACCGCACCCCCGCCGCCGGCCGCCGCCGTGCCCGCCGCCCGCCGGCTGGCCGAGGCCGTCCTGCTCGGCCCGGCCCGGCGCACCCTGCTGCTCACCGCGCTCTGCTTCGCGGTGACCTGCGCCATCGGCCTGCAGGGCTGGACGTCCGTGTCGCTCGGCGGCTTCGACCTCGGCATCTTCGACCAGGGCGTGCGCGGCTACGCCCACTTCGGGCTGCCCGTCTCGACGCTGAAGAGCTTCCACCACGAGTTCCCGCCCGGCTTCTCGCTGCTCGGCGACCACTTCTCGCCGGTGCTGGCACTGCTCGCGCCGCTGTACTGGATCTGGGACGACCCGCGCTCGCTGATCATCGGGCAGTCGCTGCTGTTCGCGGCCGGGGTGCCGCTGATCCGGCGGATCGCCGGGTACGCCTTCGCCGCCGCCGAGCCGCGCACCGCCCGCCGGGCCGCCGACCTGGCCGGCCTGGCTTACGGCCTCGGCTGGCCGCTGCTGGTCGCCGCCCGGGTGGGCTTCCACGAGGTCGCCTTCGCGGTGCCGCTGACCCTGCTGATGCTGGAGCGCGGGCTGGCCCGCCGGTACGGCACGGTGGTGCTCGCCGCCGTACTGCTGTGCTGCACCAAGGAGGACCTCGGCCTGATGGTCGGGGCGTACGGGCTGGTGCTGCTGCTGCGCACCCGCCGTACGGAGGACCGGGCGGGCCGCTTCACCGGCCTGGGGCTGCTGCTGGGCGGGCCGGTCGCCTCGGCCGTCGCCATCACCTGGCTGATCCCGGCGATGGGCGGGCAGCCGGGCTACTACTGGAACTACGGCTCGCTCGGCACGGACGGCGGGGACGCGCTGCGCAACCTGCTGCACGACCCGTTCCTGCTGGTGCAGGCCGCCTTCGACCAGCCGCTCAAGCCGCTGCTGCTGCTGTGGCTGTTCGGCACCACGCTGCTGCTGCCGCTGCGCTCGGCCACCGTGCTGTGCGCGCTGCCGCTGCTGGCCGAGCGGATCCTGTCCAGCAACCCCAACCACTGGTCGATCGCCCGGCACTACGACTCGCTGCTGTGGCCGATCCTGCTCACCGCCGCGATCGAGGTGCTGGGCCGGCTGAGCGCCGCCGGGCGGCCGGAGCGGAGCGTGCGGCGGGCCCGCCGGCTCGGCCTCGGCGCGGCCGGGATCGCGCTGGTCGCCGCGGTGCCGATCGGGCTGCTGCCGCTGGCCGTACCGTCGTCCTGGGCGCCGAAGACGAGCGAGGCGGCGCTGGTGCGGGCGGCCGCGCTGATCCCGGACGGGGCGTCCGTCGAGGCGGACAACCAGATCGCGCCGCGGCTGACCGCCCGGGCGGACGTGGTGCTGGTCGACGGCACGCCGCGCGGGCGCGAGTACGTGCTCACCCGGGGCGACAAGCGGTCCTTCCCGTTCAAGACGGACAAGGAGCAGGCCGAGCGGATCCGGCTGCTGCTGGCGCACGGCTACCGGCAGCTGTGGGCCGAGGACGGGGTGGTGCTGCTGCACCGGGAGGGCGACGAGCCGATCCCCGGCGAGCACGTGCCGGGGCCGGGCAGCGAGCCGGTCCAGGACGAGGTCCCGTCCGACGTGGGGCACAACCTCTTCCGCGGCTGACGGCCGCCGCCCGAACACGCCGCGGGGCCGGCCGGAACGACGTCCGGCCGGCCCCGCGGGGGTGCCTCAGGGGCGGTCGGAGCCGTGGTAGCTGCCGCTCTGGTGGGAGCCCTGGGCCGGGACGGCGCCGTAGTGGCCGGGCCGGTGGCCGCGCGGGTGCCGGGTCAGCTTGTAGCCGAGGACGCCGGCCAGCGCGGCCAGGAAGCCGCCGGCGATCGTCCAGTACCAGCGGCTGTTCCAGCCGGAGAACCAGCCGGTGTACCAGTGCTCCTCCTGGGCGACCGGGGCGGCCGCCTTGGCCGTGCTCGCGCCGCCGCCGACCGGCGGGACCAGCGGGGCCTTCAGCTCGCCGCCCTCCGGCTGGGCGTTGTCGGCGTCGCCCTTGGCGGCGACGTGCAGCTGGACCGAGGAGGCCAGGCCGAGGTCCGGCTGCGGGACGTCGCTGACCGACAGCCGCACGTAGTAGGTGCCGGGCAGCGGGTCGCCGGACCACGGCTCGGCCCAGGTGCGGACCTCGCGCAGGGTGCAGTTCAGCGCCAGGGCGGCCGTGCTCTGCTCGGCGGTGGCGTTCTGGGTGCCGGCGGTGCACGACTGGCGCCGGCGCAGCCCGTCGAAGACCTCGACGGACCAGGTCTGCGGGCCGTGCCGGTCGGCCGTGGGGGCCAGGTTGACGGTCAGGTCGACCGTCGGGGTCTGGCCCTCGGAGGCGCCGAACGCCCAGTACAGGTAGTCACCGGTGGAGACGGAGACGTTGGCGTCCTGGCCGGGGGAGAGGTTGACCGCGGTCAGGAACGAGGTGCCGGCCTTGGTCGCCGGGGCGGGGGTGCCGTTCGCACTCGCCGAGGGGGACGGCGAGGCGGCCGAGGCCGCCGGGGCACCCAGGGCGCTCAGGGCCAGGGCGGGCAGCAGGGCGAGGGCGGCGAGGGCGCCGCGAATCGTCGTACGCATGGTCAGTTCTCCCGCCAGACGGCGATCCGCCAGCGCGCGATCCAGCCGAAGACCAGACCGAAGGCCAGGCCGGCCAGGGTGAGGGTGAGCAGCAGGATCCAGCCGCGGCCGAGGCCCATCGCGGCGCCCTCCGGGGCGGGCGAGGCGGAGGCCAGGTCGACGGTCAGCTCCAGCGGCATGCCGGGGTCGGCCAGGACGCCGTTCTGCGGGGCCAGCGCGTTGCTGACGACCAGGCAGACGGTGGTCTCCGGCTTCTCCTTGGAGCCCTTCGAGGCGGTGGGGCTCGCGGTGACGTAGCCCTTGGAGTCGTCGGTGGACCAGCGCAGGCCGGTGGAGACCACGTCGGTGCGGCCGCTGCCGGCGTCGGTGCCGCGGACCAGCTCCTGGCCGGTCGCGCTGGTGGCCTGGAGCAGCACCCCGTAGTCCCGGGCGACCGGGCGGTCGAGGGCGACGCTGACCGAGGCGCGCAGTTCCTGGCCGGACTTGACCGGGACCTTGTAGACGCGGTGCTCGGAGAACTTCTCGCGGTCGGTGTAGACGCCCGGGGCGAGCACGGGCGCGCTCTCGCACTTGTCGGTGCCGGCGGTCTTGACCGGGGCCACCGTGTAGGTGTCGTTGGAGCGGTCGACCAGCTGCTTCACCTTGTCGGTGAGCTGCTCCTGGGTGCGGACGTCGGTGTAGGTGCCGCCGGTCGCGTTGGCGATGCAGAGCAGCTGCTGGCGGGTCTTGTCGTCGTGGGCCAGGCCCAGGGTGTCGACCACCAGGTGGATGCCCTGGGAGGCGAGCTCGCGGGCGACGTCGCACGGGTCGGGCGGGGTGCAGGTGTCCTCGCCGTCGGTGATCAGCACCACGCGGCGGGTGGTCTCGCCCTTGCCGAGGTCCTGGGCGGCGCCGCGCAGGGCCAGACCGATCGGGGTCCAGCCGGTGGGCCGCAGGGTGGCGACGGCGGTCTTGGCCTCGACCTTGTTGGTCCTGCCGACCGGGAAGAGCTGCCTGGTGTCCAGGCAGCCCTGGGCCTTGTCGTTGCCGGGGTAGTTCGCGCCCAGGGTGCGGATGCCGAACTCGGTCTCCGAGGGCAGTGCGTCGATCACCTCGTTCAGCGACTGCTGGGCCACCGAGATGCGGCTCTTGCCCTGGATGTCCGTGGCGGTCATGGAGCCGCTGACGTCCAGGACGAGGTCGACCCGGGGGGCCTCCTTGGATGCGGGGGCGGCCCCGGCTGATGGTTCGTCGGCGTGGGCGGGCAGGCCGAGGAGCAGCGAGGCGCCTGTTATCGCCAGGGCCGCCAGCAGGCTGCCGAGCCTGGTCTGTGGTCGTCGTCCGGTAGTCACCCGGCCGATCCTAGGGATCATCAGTTCATCGTGGCGAAACGAGTCCGGATCGTGCCTCAACCAGCTCCGGCGCGAACTCCGGCGCATCGGTGCGCAATTCGCTGACGCCGGGCTTACGCGTCGTGGATAGCCTTCCGTACGCATCGGACGGCGGAGGGGGCGCGATGGAGCTGGCGGCGGTCGGCAAGCGGTACGGGCGGCGGGGGCGGTGGATCCTGCGCGGGGTGGACCTGGCGGTCGGGCCGGGGGAGTTGGTGCGGATCGCCGGGCGCAACGGGAGCGGCAAGTCGACGCTGCTGCGGCTGGTCGCCGGGATCGAGCGGCCGAGCACGGGGCGGGTGGTGCGGCCCGGCCCGGCGGCGTACGTGCCCGAGCGCTTCCCGCCGGCGCTGCCCTTCGACGCCTCCTCCTACCTGCTGAGGGTGGGCCGGGTGCACGGGCTGTCGGCGGAGCGGGCGCGGCGGCGGGCGGGGGAGTGGCTGGACCGGTTCGGCGTCGCGGACCGGGCGGGCACGCCGCTGAGCCGGCTGTCGAAGGGCACCTGCCAGAAGGTCGCGGTCGCCCAGGCGCTGCTCCCCGAGGCACGGGTGCTGCTGCTGGACGAGGCCTGGACCGGGCTGGACCCGCAGGCGCGGGCGGTGCTGGACGAGGCGGCCGCCGAGCGGGCGGCGGCGGGCGGCACGGTGCTGTTCGTCGACCACGACCCGGCCCGGCTGGCCGGGCTGACCAGCGCCGCCTACGGGGTCGGCACGGACGGCGTGCTGCGGCCCGTCGAGGACGGTCCCCAGGAGCCGCCGCGGGACGGGCCGGTGATGGAGGTCGAGGTGGACGTCCCGGACGGCGCCCCGCTTCCTCCGCTGCTGCCGGGGGCGCCGGAGGTCACCGCGCTGGCCGGGACGGCGGTGCGGCTGGCGGTGCCGGCCGCGCACTCGGACGCGCTGCTGCGCCGGCTGCTGCTGGGCCGCCCGGCCGTGCGGGTGCTGGCGGTGCGGCGACGCGAGGAGGGGCAGCGGTGACGGCGCGGATCGGGGCGCTGACCCGCTACCACCTGGAGCTGCTGCTGCGCTCGCACGCCTGGTTGCCGCCGTTCCTGGCGTACGCGCTGCTGCTGGTGGTCGGGGTGGCGGCGGGCGATCCGCTGCTGGGCGGCCTCGGCTTCGGCGCGGGGGTGCTGCTGCCGGTGAGCGCCTGGTACGTGCGCAGCGTGCTGAGCGCGGAGCCGCCGGCCTCGCGGGCCTGCCTGGTGGCGGCGGCGGGCCCGGTCCGGGTCCAGCTGGGGGCGCTGCTGGCGGCGCTGACGGTGTCGCTGGTGCTGGCGGCCGGCCAGGTGGCGGCGGTCTGGTGGACCAGTGGGCCGGTGGCCGACCCGGGGGCGCGGCAGGAGCCGGGGGCCGGGGCGGCGGTGGCGGCCGGTCTTGCGGCCTCGGTGGTCAGCGCGCTGCTGGGGGTGCTGGCCGGGGCGCTGGCGAACCGTCCGGTGCTGCTCCGCCCGCAGTACGGCATCCCGACGGCGCTGGGGCTGGCCACGCTGCTGCTGGTGGTGCCGGTCTCGCCCGCCAACACGGCGGTGCGCGGTCTGGTGTCGGCGGCCCGGACCGGACGGATCGAGGTGCCGTGGGCGAGCCTGTCGGCCGCCGTCGTCCTGCTGGCCGCGGTGGGGGCGGGGGTGGCGGCGCTGGCCGGGCGGCGGCCGGAGTGACGGCCCCGGGACGGACCGGCGGGCCCGGGCGATTCCGCGAATGGCGGACACACCGCAGCGAATAGTCCTACATATGGAGAACCCTCGCTAGGGTGCGGAATCGGGACACGGTGCCACCGCGGTGGCACCGGGACCCGGCCGGCCTGTTCGACACCCTGGAAGGACCCCGCAGTGAGCAACCTCTTCGCGATCGCCTACCCGGACCTCGCCACCGCCCAGGCGGTGCGCGACGAGGCGATCGGGCTCCAGAAGCAGAAGCTGATCGAGCTGGAGGACGCGGTCGTCGTCGAGCGTCGCGCGGACGGCAGGATCAAGCTGCACCAGCAGGTCAGCACGACCGGGGCGGGCGCCGCGAGCGGCGCGCTCTGGGGCGGGGTCATCGGTCTGCTGTTCTTCATGCCCCTGGTGGGCGCGGCGGTCGGCGGTGCGACGGGGGCGGCGGTCGGCGCCTCCACCGACATCGGGGTGGACGACGACTTCATGCGCCAGGTCGGCGAGCACCTCCAGCCCGGCACCGCCGCGGTCTTCCTGCTGGTGCGCAAGGCGACCGCCGACAAGGTCGTCCCGGCGCTGGCCCGGTTCGGCGGCCGGATCATCCAGACCTCGCTCTCGGCCGAGGCCGAGGCCGAGCTGAAGGCGACCGTTGAGGCCTCCCGGGCCCAGGCCGCCGTCTGACCCTCCGCCCGACCGCCGCTCCCGTCGGGGCGGACCGGCCCCGACGCCGGTCCGCCCCGATCGGCATCCCCCGGCCGGCGGCACCGGGCCCTTCCCGATCCCCAGGACGGTCCGTGGCGACACCCTCCGCCGTGTCGAGATCCGCCGCCGGGCCGAGCCGGCCGGTGCCGACCGGACGCACCACCGAGCTCGTCCTGGTGGTCGGCGCCGTCCTGATCGCCGTGTTCGGCTACGTCGAGGTCGGCGTCGACCTGGACGGCCACGTCCCGGCCGACGCGGCCGAGTACGGTGCCGCGCTCGGCGTGCTCGCCCTGGCGGCCCACGCCGTGGTCCGGTGGCGGGCCCGGTACGCGGACCCGCTGCTGCTGCCGATCGCGGTGCTGCTGAACGGGATCGGGCTGGTGGTGATCCACCGGCTCGACCGGGCCACCCCGGGACGCGCCGCCGCCCCCACCCAGCTGCTCTGGTCGGCCCTGGGGGTGGCGCTGTTCATCGCCGTGGTGCTGCTGGTGCGCGATCACCGGCGGCTGCAGCGCTACGCCTACATCGGGGCGCTGGTGGCCCTGGTCCTGCTGGTGCTGCCGATCTTCTTCCCGCCGGTGTACGGCTCCCGGATCTGGATCGTGATCGGGCCGTTCTCCTTCCAGCCCGGGGAGTTCGCCAAGATCCTGCTGGCGGTCTTCTTCGCCGCCTACCTGGCGGCGCACCGGGACGCGCTGGCGCTCACCGGCCGCCGGATCCGGCGCCTGCAGCTGCCGCCGGGGCGGGTGCTCGGGCCGGTGCTGCTGATCTGGGCGGCGTTCGTCGGCGTCCTGGTGCTGGAGACCGACCTCGGCACCTCGTTGCTGTTCTTCGGCCTGTTCGTGGTGATGCTCTACGTGGCCACCGCGCGCACCGGCTGGATCGCCATCGGCCTGGGCCTGGCCGCGGTCGGGGCGGTGACGGTGGGATGGCTGTCGCCGCACGTGCACAGCCGGGTCACGGACTGGCTGGACCCGCTGGGCTCGATCGAGGCGGGCCGGGGCGCCAACCAGATCGCCCAGTCGCTGTTCGCCTTCGCCTGGGGCGGTGAGCTGGGCACCGGGCTCGGCAACGGGCACTCGGTGCTGATCGGGTTCGCCGCCAAGTCGGACTTCATCCTCGCCACCATCGGCGAGGAGCTCGGGCTGACCGGGCTGATCGCGGTGTTCCTGCTGTACGCGGTGCTGGTCTCGCGGGGCTTCCGGACCGGCATCGCGCTGCGCGACCCGTTCGGGCGGCTGCTGGCGATCGGGCTGGCCGCGATCGTCGGCCTCCAGGTGTTCGTGGTGGCGGGCGGGGTGCTCGCGCTGATCCCGCTGACCGGGATGACCATGCCGTTCATCGCCCAGGGGGGTTCCTCCGTGGTCACCAACTGGATCATCGTCGCGCTGCTCGTGCGGATGAGTGACATCGCGCGCGGGCCCGGGCCCCAGGAGGTCCGGTGACCCGCGTCCGACCCCGGGGCGACGGCCCGCAGGGGCTGCCGGGCATCTCGGTCACCGGGCGCCGGGCGGGCACCTTCTGCCTGCTGCTGGTCGCGGCGCTGTGCGCCCAGGCCACCCGGGTGCAGGTGTTCCAGGCGAAGGACCTCGACCGCAACAGCGCCAACCAGCGGCTCACCATCGAGCGGTACGCCCGGCCGCGCGGCGACATCCTGGTCGGCGCGGACCCGGTGACCGGCTCCGTACCGACCGGCGGCCGGTACGCGTACCGGCGCAGCTACACCGACGGCCCGACCTACGCGGCCGTCACCGGCTTCGCCTCGCAGGCGTACGGCACCACCCAGCTGGAGGGGACCGAGGACGAGCTGCTGACCGGCACCGACGGCCGGCTGGCGGGCTGGTCGCTCCGGGACGCCGTGGCCCGGCGGCAGAACCCCGGCGGGGACGTCCGCACCACGCTGAACCGGGCCGCCCAGCAGGCCGCGATGCGCGGGCTCGGCGACCAGAAGGGCGCGGTCGCCGCGATCGAGCCGGCCACCGGGCGGATCCTGGCGCTGGCCAGCACGCCCTCCTACGACCCGGGCGCCTTCGCCGGGCACGGTGCCGACGACCAGGAGGCCTGGAACCGCCTGCAGGCCGACGCCGACGAGCCGATGCTCAACCGGGCGCTGCGCCAGACGTACCCGCCGGGCTCGACCTTCAAGGTGGTCACCGCCGCGGCCGCGCTGGCCGACGGGGTGGTCACCGACCCGGACGCGCCGACCGGGGCGCCCTTCCCGTACGTGCTGCCCGGCACGACCACGCCGCTGGTCAACGACACCCCGGTCTGCGACCGGCCGGGCCTGTCGCTGGCCGCCGCGATGACCGCCAGCTGCAACGGCGTGCTCGGCTACCTGGGGGTGCGGACCGGGCTGGACCGGATGGCCGGGATGGCCGCGAACTTCGGCTTCAACGACCCGGAGCTGGACGTCCCGGTGCGCGCGGCCCGGTCGAACTTCGACACCCGGATGGACGAGTCGCAGCTGGCGCTCTCCTCGATCGGGCAGTTCGACACGGCGGCCACCCCGCTGACGATGGCGATGGTCGCGGCGGGGGTCGCCAACGACGGGACGGTGATGCGGCCACAGCTTGTGGACAGGCTGACCAGGAGCGACGGCACCACGGTGCGGCTGATGCGGCCGTCCGTGTACAAGCGGGCGATGACCCCGGCGGTGGCCGCGCAGGTGCGCGGGCTGATGACGGACGTGGTGGAGAACGGCACCGGCGGCAACGCCCGGATCGCCGGGGCGGTGGTCGGCGGCAAGACCGGGACGGCCCAGCACGGGGTGGACAACAGCGGGACGCCGTACGCCTGGTTCATCGCCTGGGCCGGGCCGGCCGGCTCGGACGCGGTGCCGCCGGTGGCGGTGGCCGTGGTGGTCGCGGACAGCGGGGCCACCGATGTCACGGGTGGTGCCCTGGCCGCGCCGATCGCCCGGTCGGTGATGCGGGCGGTGCTCGGCGGGTGATCACCGCAGGGCGCCGGCCTGCTGCTTTAATCGCCGGGAGGTAGAAGCGCCGTTTACGAAGTGTCCGGTTTGTACATCACTGTGCGCCAATTCGGACAATGCGCCGGTTGGGACTGTTCGTTTGCGACACTGGTGCTTTCGCCGGGTACTGTCCCATGTTTGTTCGGTTGATCCCCGATGACACCCCAGGGTGTTTCGGGTGACCAGCCACCAGGACACCCTCCCCCGCCCAGAAGGACCGCAGTTTTGGCCAGCAACACCCTTGGTGCGCGTCTGCTGCGACGCAAGCCCGTCTCGACACTGATCGCCGAGACCGAAGGCAAGAACTCCCTCCCGGCCGGTGCGCCCGAGGAGGGCGGGCGCTCCGGCATCCACCTGCGCCGTTCGATCGGGCTGTGGCAGCTGTCCTCGATCGGCATCGGCGCCACCATCGGCACCGGCATCTTCTTCGTGCTGAACACCGCGGTGCCCTCGGCCGGCCCGGCCGTCATCCTGTCCTTCGTGATCGCCGCGGTCACCGCCGGACTCACCGCGCTCTGCTACGCCGAGATGGCCTCCGCGATCCCGGTCTCCGGCTCCTCGTACTCCTACGCCTACGCCACCCTCGGCGAGGGCGTCGCCTTCGGCGTCGGCATCTGCCTGCTGATGGAGTACGGCGTCTCCGCCTCCGCGATCGCGGTGACCTGGGCCGAGTACCTGAACAAGTTCTTCGACCTGGCCTTCGGGTTCACGATCCCCGAGGAGCTCTCCGGCGCGCCGGACAGCACCCACTGGTTCAACCTGCCGGCGCTGCTGCTGGTCGCCATGGTCTGCGTCCTGCTGATCCGCGGCGTCAGCGAGTCCGTCAAGGTCAACGCGGTGATGGTCGCGATCAAGATCCTGATCCTGCTGATGTTCATCGGCGTGGCGCTCACCGGCTTCCACTCCGGCAACCTGAGCCCGTTCATGCCGCTCGGCTTCAGCGGCGTCCAGATCGCCGCGTCCAGCATCTTCTTCTCCTTCATCGGCCTGGACGCCGTGTCCACCGCCGGCGAGGAGGTCAAGAACCCGCGCCGCACCCTGCCGATGGCGATCATCATCTCGCTGGTCGTGGTGACCCTGCTCTACATCCTGGTCGCCCTGGCCGGCATCGGCGCCCAGCCCTGGCAGAAGTTCGACGGCCAGGAGGCCGGCCTCGCCCAGATCCTCCAGGACATCACCGGCCAGAGCTGGCCCGCGATGGTCTTCGCCTTCGGCGCGATCGTCTCGATCTTCAGCATCACCCTCGTGGTGATCTACGGCCAGACCCGCATCCTGTACTCGATGGGCCGCGACGGCATGCTGCCCAAGCGCTTCGCCCAGCTCTCCCCGCGCACCGGCACCCCGGTCTGGAACACCATCGTGGTGGGCCTCGGCGTCGGCGCGCTGGCCGCGTTCATCCCGCTGCGGGTCCTGGCCGACATCACCAGCCTGGGCACGCTCATCGCCTTCTCGGTGGTCTCGATCGGCGTGATCGTGCTGCGCCGCACCCAGCCCGACCTGCCGCGCGGCTTCAAGGTGCCCGGCTACCCGGTCGTCCCGCTGATCAGCGTCGGCTTCTGCATCTACCTGGTCACCGGCCTGCACGCCGACACCTTCCGGGCCGGGGCGATCGCCCTCGCCGTCGCCCTGGTCGTCTACTTCGGCTACAGCATCAGGCACTCCCGGCTGGAGCAGGCCGAGCAGCCGTCCGTGTCCTCGGACAGCTCCGCCGACTGACCCGGAAGCAGAACCCGGGTGAAGGGCCGCCGGCCGCCGAGGCGGCCGACGGCCCTTTTCCCGCCAACGCCCGTCCGGTGTCCAACGCCATGGCGACAGGGCCCGGCTCCCACCCATAACCTTCCACCATGGTGAGCACCCGCACGCCCGGCTACTTCCGCCCGCGCGGCCGCTTCACCGGCCGCAGCAGAACGCCGGCCCAGACCTCCGCGACCGAGGCGTCGTCCGGACCCGGACGACCGCCGCGCGGCTTCTCCGTCCGCCCCTTCCCCCGACAGCGTGGCGAGAGCACCTTTCCGCCCACGCCCGATCGGCTGAATGGCGCCCGGCTCGCCGGGCTCGCCTCGATGCGGACCGTCCAACTGCTCGGCTGCCTGGTCGCGGCCGGCTGGGCCGCCGCCTTCCCGCTCGTGTCCGACCTGGCCAACCAGCGGCTGTGGGGCCTGATCGCGGCCCCCGCCTACGTCCTGGCCGGACTGCTCTGCCTGACCCTGCCGCGTCGCTTCGCGGCCCGCGCCGCCGCCTCGGTCGCCCTCGTCGGGGCCGTCCTGGTCCCGCTGGCCCTGCTCGCCCTGAACGGTCGCCACCAGTCCGAGGTCATGGTGGTCGAACGCTCGGCCCACCTGCTGCTCACCACCGGCACCGCGTACCTGCCGCACCCGGTGGTGGTCACCGACTACAACCCGTACCTGCCGGCGATGTCCCTGTTCGGGATGCCGCGCCAGCTGCTCGGCGACTCCACCGCCTTCGCGAGGGTCGCCGGGGACGCCCGGATCTGGTTCGCGCTGACCTTCTTCGTCTGCCTGCTGGCCGCCTGGCGGCTGCTGCGGCCCGCCCGCCCCGGCGGCGGCGACCCGCGCGCGCCGCTGCTGCCGCTGGCCGTCCTCACCGCCTCGCCGCTGATCGCGCTCGCCCTGGCGGTCGGCGGGGTGGACCTGCCGCTGATCGGGGTCTGCTGCCTGGCCATGGCACTCGCCGAGCGGGACCGCACCGTCGGCGCCGGACTGGTGCTCGCCCTCGCCTGCACCCTGAAGTGGACGGCCTGGCCCGCGCTGCCGGTCGCCGTCCTGCTGCTCTGGCGGCTGTACGGCCGCCGCCCCGCGGCCCGGACCGCGCTGATCGGGGTCGGGGTGAGCACGCTGGTGATCCTGCCCTCCGCGCTGGCCCAGCCGGACGCGCTGCGCGAACAGGTGGTGCGCTTCCCGCTCGGGATGACGGCGATCCGCACCCCGGCGGGCAGCCCGCTGCCCGGCAAGGTGCTGGCCGGCTTCGGACCGACCGGGCACGCGATCTCGCTGGCGCTGATGACCGTGGCCCTGGTCGCGGTGGCCATCTGGCTGCTGGCCCGGCCGCCGGTCTCCGCGATCGCCGCGGCGGACCTGCTGGCCGCCGGGCTCGCCATCGCCTTCATGCTGGCCCCGGCCGGGCGGTTCGGGTACCTGGCGCTGCCGGTGGTGCTGATGATCTGGCCCCGGCTGGCGGCCCGCCGCTGGAGCAGCCGGCGCCCGGTCCCGCCCGGCCGGGTGCGGGGCAGGCCGCAGCCCGCGCTGCCGCGCGGCTGAGAAAGCCCCGGCCCGCCCTGCCGTGAGGCCGGGCGGGCCGTTCGCTCGGGGGCCGGTCGCCCGGGGCCGTTTGCCGGGGGCCGTTTGCCCGGGGGCCTACCGGCCGGCGGCCTTCAGGATGGAGGCGACGGCCGGGCCGGCCGCGTCCACGCCGTGGCCGCCGCCCTGGACCTCGGCGGCCACCGCGAGGTTGCCCCGGTAGGCGGTGAACCAGCTGTTGGTGACGTCGACCCCGGCGACCTCGGCCGAGCCGGTCTTGGCGCCCGCGTTGTCGGTGATGCCGGCCATCACGTCCTTGGCGGTGCCGCCGGTGGCGGTGGCCGCCATCATCGCCTTCAGCTTGGCGTCCACGTCGGGGGAGAGCGGACGGGCGGCCTTCTGCTGCGGCAGCTCCGCCACCAGGATCGGCTGCTTGAACTCGCCGCTCTGCACGGTGGCGGCGACCGAGGCGATGGCCAGCGGGTTCATCTGGACCTTGCCCTGGCCGATGTAGTTCATGGCCTGCTCGTCCTTGCTGCCCGGCGTCGGCGGCACCTTGCCGTCGGTGTTGGGCAGGCCGGTCTTCCACTCCAGGCCGATGCCGAACACGTCCTTGGCCGTGCCGGACAGCGTCTCGGGCTTGAGGCTGGCCAGCCCCTGATTGATGAAGGCGGTGTTGCAGGACATCATGAAGTCCTGCTGGAGCGTGTTGTTCGGGAAGGCGCCCGGGAACGAGTTCGGGATCGGGTGCGCGTTGCCGCTCTTCTCCGGGCAGGCCACCACGGTGTCCGGGTTGACCCCGTTCTCCAGCAGCGCCGCCGAAGTGATGATCTTCATCGTCGAGCCCGGCGCGAGCAACCCGGTGAAGGCCCGGTTCTGTCCGTTGGCCGGCGAGTTGGCGAAGGCCAGCACCTGACCGGTGCTCGGCTCGATCGCCACGACGGAGGCCGGCTTGCCGCCCAGGTCGGTCATCGCCTTCTCGGCGGCGGCCTGCAGGGTGTTGTCGATGGTCAGCTTGAACGGCTTGCCGGGCTTCGGCTCGACGATGGTGAACAGCTTGTCCTGGGCGCCCTTGCCGGCCGGGTCGGAGATCACCACGGCGCTGCCCGCGTCCTGGTCCTTGGCCGGGTCCGGCGGCAGCAGCTTGTTGGCGTTCTCCTGGAGGGTGGTCATCAGCGCCTGGGTGAGCGAGGCGCCCTGGACCGGCTTGCCGTTGCGGTCCACCACCGTGGACGGCGGGGCGAAGACCGGCTGGACGGCGATGGTCTCGTTGCCGGACAGGTGGGGGTGGATCACCGACGGCGCCCAGTGCACGGCCGGGGTGTCGTCGCTCATCTTCACGACGCCGAGGAAGCCCTGGTAGTCCCAGGCCCGGCTGGTGCCCGCGAACTCGGCGCGCGCCTTGTAGGACATCAGGGTGCCGGTGGGGCCGGGCGTGGCGGTGGCGGACGGCGTGTCGGTCGCACCCGGCGTCGCGGAGGCCCCGGCGGACGGCTTGGCGGCGGGGGCGGGGGTGCCGGTGGCGGCGGAGAAGACCTGCTGGGTGGTCGGGCCGAACGGGGTGAGGGTCAGCGCGCTCGGCTTGACCTGGTCGCGGAAGGCGGTCAGACCGGCCGTGGCCGCGGCCGGGTCGTCGGTCAGCGAGGCCGCCTTGGCGATGTCGCCGGCCGCCCAGGCCGTCAGGAAGTCCTTCAGACCGGCTGTCGCCTGCTCGGCCGACGGCGGCTCGGCGACCACGGTGCGCGGCTTCTTGCCGCCGGAGCCGCCGTCCGAGTCGTTCATCAGGCTGTACGCGCCGTAGCCGCCGCCCGCGAGGACGGCGATGGACACGCCGGTGATGATGCCGATCTTCGCGCCACTGCGCATGGTGCAGGTCCCCCAGGGGTCTCGCGGCCGGGCGCAACCGGCCGGGGCCGGAAACGCGGTACCCCCCCACCCTAGGCAGCACGGATCGGTGCGCCGGCGAATCGCCCGGCACTTGTGACGGATCTGGTACGTGTTGTGCACCGCATACGGACGAATCGCGGGAACCCGGTGTGCCCCGGGGCGGATCAGATCCAGGTGTTGAACCACATCCGGCGGCGCCAGTCCTCCAGCGGGATGGTCTGCCCGGTGAACAGCGGGAAGAAGAAGAGGAAGTTCCAGAGGATCAGCAGGATCAGCAGGCCGGCCGCCGCGGAACCGATGATCCGGCGGTCCCGGGAGGCGCCGGGCGGCCCGATCAGCGCGCCGATCAGCATGGTCACCGCGAGCACCAGGAACGGGACGAAGACCACCGCGTAGAAGAGGAAGATCGTCCGCTGCTGGTAGGCGAACCAGGGCAGGTAGCCGGCGGCCAGGCCGCAGAGCAGCGCGCCGGCCCGCCAGTCCCGCCGGGCCGCCCAGCGCCACAGGCAGTAGGCCAGCGCCACCAGGCCCGTCCACCACAGCAGCGGGGTGCCGATGCCCAGCACCTCGCGGGCGCAGTCGGCGGCGGTGCAGCCGGCCTGGCCGTACTTGGGGGACTCGTAGAAGAAGGACACCGGCCGGCCCAGCACCAGCCAGGACCACGGGTTGGACTGGTAGGTGTGCGGGTCGCTCAGGCCGACGTGGAAGTCGTAGACCGTCGAGTGGTAGTGCCACAGGGAGCGCAGGGCCTCGGGTATCCACGGGAAGTCAGTGGAACGGCCGACCGCCCAGTCCCGGCCCCAGCCGCCCTGGCCGGGGGCGGTGCTGCTGGCGAACCAGCCCCACCAGGACGCGATGTAGACCGCGACCGACACCACGACGACCGAGACGAAGGCCGGCACCACGTCCCGGGCGAGCACCGCCAGGAACGGGCGCGGGGCGCCGGCCAGACGGCGGGCGCCGACGTCCCAGAGCACGGTCATCAGGCCGAAGGCCGCCGCGACGTACAGGCCGCTCCACTTGGTGGCGCAGGTCAGGCCGACGCAGACGCCGGCCGCGATCCGGTACGGGCGCCAGCCCAGGTTCAGCCGCTGGGCGAGCCGCGGGTCCTCGACGCCGCCCAGCCTCCGCGCCAGCAGGGCCCGGGTGCGGTCGCGGTCCAGCAGCAGGAAGCCGAAGGCGGCGAGGGTCCAGAACATCACCACCAGGTCGAGCAGGGCGGCCCGGCTGAGCACCAGGTGCAGGCCGTCCACCGAGAGCAGCAGGCCCGCCACGCAGCCCAGCAGGGTGGAGCGGAACATCCGGCGGGCGATCCGGGCCACCATCAGCACCGACAGGGTGCCGAGCAGGGCCACCGCGAACCGCCACCCGAAGGGGTTCATGCCGAACAGCTGCTCGCCCGCACCGATGATCCACTTGCCCACCGGCGGGTGCACCACGTACGAGGGCGTCGTCCGGTACGGGACGGCCGCGCCCGGCGTCATGATCGTGGCGTTGGCGTCCTCCGGCCAGCTGATCTCGTAGCCGCCGTGCCAGAGCGCGTACGCGTCCTTGGCGTAGTACGTCTCGTCGAAGATGATCGCGTGCGGCTGCCCGAGGTTCGTGAACCGCAGCAGGCCGGCGAACACCGCCACCGCGACCGGGCCGAGCCAGCCGGCCCAGCGGCAGAGGAAGAACCACAGGCCCTGCGGCAGCGAGACGCCCATCCGCAGCAGCAGCGGCGACTGCGGCACGTCCCGGGGCGTCACCCGGGGGCCGTCCGGCATCGGCGGCGCCAGGCGCTCGGTGAGCGTCGCCGTGGCGCGGGCGGTCCAGCCGTACCCGGCCAGGCGCTCGCGCCAGCCGGCCGGCCCGGACCGCGGCGCGGGCCCGGTCTGGGGCGAGCGGGGGGACGGCAGGCCGACACCGCCGTACGCGGAGTGGTCCGTACCAGTGGGCGTCTGGGCCGCCGTGTCGCCGTTCATCCGCCACATCGTAGGGGCGCTCTTCGTACGCGTGTCCGCTCCCTCGGAAGCTGACCGAATCGTCACCAAAAGCCCCGGGCACGCGACAGCTGCAAGGATGGGGACCGTGACAGGAGTACTCGTTCTCGCAGGCACCCCCATCGGCGACGTCTCGGACGCCCCGCCCCGGCTCGTCAACGAACTGGCCACGGCGGACGTGATCGCGGCCGAGGACACCCGGCGGCTGCGCCGGCTCACCCAGGCCCTGGGGGTGACCCCGGCCGGGCGGGTGGTCTCCTACTTCGAGGGCAACGAGGTCGGCCGCACCCCCGAACTGGTCGAGGCGCTGCTCGGTGGCGCCCGGGTGCTGCTGGTCACCGACGCCGGCATGCCCTCGGTCTCCGACCCCGGCTACCGGCTGGTCGCCGCCGCCGTCGCCGCCGACGTCAAGGTCACCGCGGTGCCCGGGCCCTCGGCGGTGCTCACCGCGCTCGCGCTGTCCGGCCTGCCGGTGGACCGCTTCACCTTCGAGGGATTCCTGCCGCGCAAGAACGGCGACCGCGCCCGGCAGCTCGCCACGATCGCCGCCGAGCCGCGCACCATGGTCTTCTTCGAGGCGCCGCACCGGATCGCCGAAGCGCTCACGGCGATGGCCGAGGCGTTCGGGCCCGAGCGTCCGGCCGCCGTCTGCCGCGAGCTCACCAAGACCTACGAGGAGGTCAAGCGCGGGCCGATCGGCGAACTGGCGGCCTGGGCGGCCGAGGGCGTCAGGGGCGAGATCACCGTCGTGGTCGCCGGCGCCCCGCCGGCCGCGCCCCAGGAGCTGACCCCGGCCGAGCTGGCCCGGCTGGTCGCCGTCCGCGAGGAGGCCGGGGAGCGCCGCAAGGAGGCCATCGCGGCCGTCGCGGTGGAGCTCTCGCTGCCCAAGCGGGAGGTCTTCGACGCGGTCGTGGCGGCGAAGCGGGAAGGCCTGGGAGGAGCCCCGGGACAGGGGTGAATACCGGGGGTTGCGTTGCTCACGGGGAGTCGTACCGTGGAGGGAAGGCCCCGGTAAACGCCCGCTGAGCTGAAGCTTCGGTCGCGGTTTTCGGTCCCGGGGAGGCCCTTCGTATAGGGCTCCCCAACCGGCATCCAAGTCTTCACAAGTGGGGCGTCACCCGGGGATGTCCGGGCATTTCCTGGAAGGGAAAGACCCAGCCGGGCGAGCGTCCGGCGGGCGCTGGGAGACGGCCATGAGCGATGTTGTCGGTAGCCCGCGCAGTGGCAACGCACTGAGCACCGCCGGTCTGGCCGGCCGGCCGCACACTCCCGTCGAAACCGTACGGGAGGCCTACTCCTTCGCGTGCCTGCGCTGCGGGTACGGCTGGGAGCAGGCGTACGACATCGAGCACCACGTGGCCAAGGACGGCCACGTCGTGTTCGAGTACCACGCCAACGGCGTCCGGGTGCCGTCCCCGCTGCTCAAGCCGACCTGCCCGGGGTGCGGCGGCCACACCGTGCGGATCATGCGCGAGGGCCGGGTGGCCACCGCCGACCAGCAGTGGCAGCACGCCCCCGGCTACCCGGCGCACGCCGAGCCGGCCGGGCCGCCCCCGGTGGCCGAGCCCGTCCGGCCGCGCGGACGCTGGGCCCGGTTCTGGTCGCGGCTGCTGGGCTGACACCGGGGCGACGAGGAGGGACCGCCCCCGGCCGGGAACAACTCGGTCGAGGGCGGTCCGCGCGCCCGACTAAGCTTTCCGACCATGGCGGCCACTGCAGACCACAGCACCACCGGGGCGACCGCCCCGGCGTACTACGTTTCCACCCCGATCTACTACGTCAACGATCGCCCGCACCTGGGCCACGCGTACACCACCGTGGCGGGCGACGTCCTCACCCGCTGGCACCGCCAGCGCGGCGAGAAGGTGTGGTACCTGACCGGCACCGACGAGCACGGTCAGAAGATCATGCGGACCGCCGAGGCGAACGGCGTCAGCCCGCAGCAGTGGTGCGACAAGCTGGTCGAGGAGGCCTGGAAGCCGCTCTGGGAGCACCTGGAGATCGCCAACGACGACTTCATCCGCACCACCGAGGAGCGGCACACCGCCCGGGTGCAGGAGTTCGTCCAGGACCTGTACGACAAGGGCGAGATCTACAAGGGCGGCTACTCCGGCCCGTACTGCGTCGGCTGCGAGGAGTTCAAGCTCCCGGCCGAGCTGCTCGACGGCGCGACCGCGGACGAGAAGCTCTGCACCGTGCACAAGCGGCCGGTCGAGTGGCTGGAGGAGGAGAACTACTTCTTCCGCCTCTCCGCCTACGGCCCGCGGCTGCTGGAGTTCTACGCGGCGAACCCGGACTTCATCCAGCCCGCCTCGGCCCGCAACGAGGTGCTGCGCTTCGTCGAGCAGGACCTCAAGGACCTCTCGATCTCCCGCTCCACCTTCGACTGGGGCGTCCCGCTGCCCTGGGACGAGAAGCACGTCCTGTACGTGTGGGTGGACGCGCTGCAGAACTACATCACCGCGGCCGGCTACGGCAGCGACCCGGAGCGCTTCGCCGAGCTGTGGCCCGCCTCGGTCCACCTGGTCGGCAAGGACATCCTCCGCTTCCACGCCGTCATCTGGCCCGCCATGCTGATGGCCGCCGGGCTGCCGCTGCCCAAGCGGGTCGTCGCCAACGGCTGGCTGATGGTCGGCGGCGAGAAGATGTCCAAGTCCAACCTGACCGGCATCGCGCCCACCGACCTGACCTCGCACTTCGGCGTGGACGCGTACCGCTACTACTTCCTGCGGGCGATCCCGTTCGGCACCGACGGCTCGTTCTCCTGGGAGGACTTCACCGCCCGGTACACCTCCGAGCTGGCCAACGACTTCGGCAACCTGGCCTCCCGGGTCGCCGCGATGGTCGGCAAGTACTTCGACGGGGTGCTGCCCGCCGCCACCGCCGCCGGTGACGCCGAGCAGGCCGTCGCGGACGGGCTGACCGCGGCGGTCGCCGCCGCCGACCTGAAGATCGGCGAGGAGCTGGACTTCGCCGGCGGCCTCGCGGCGATCTTCGAGTTCGTCAAGCAGGTCAACGGCTACCTCACCACGCAGGAGCCGTGGAAGGTCGCCAAGGACGAGTCCGAGGAGGGGCAGGCCCGCCTGGCCACCATCCTCTACACCGCCGCCGAGGCGCTGCGCGCCACCGCCGTGCTGCTCAACCCGGTGATGCCGTCCACCGCCGAGAAGCTGTGGGCCTCGCTGGGCGCCGAGGCCGCCGGGCTGGGCGCGCTCGGCGCGCAGACCGTCGCCACCGCGGCCGACTGGGGCCGGCTGCCCGTCGGTGCCACCGTCACCAAGGGCGAGATCCTCTTCCCGCGCCTCGAAGAGAAGCCGACCGCCTGACATGGCCGCCAAGGACGACGCCCGGTCGACCCCGCCGCCGCTGCCGGAACCCCTGGCCGTGGCGGTGGCCGACTCGCATACCCACCTCGACATGCAGTCCGGCACCCCGGCCGAGGGCCTGGCGAAGGCCGCCTCGGTCGGCGTCACCACGGTGGTCCAGGTGGGCTGCGACGTGCCCGGCTCGCGCTGGGCCGCCGAACTGGCGGCCCAGTACGAGCAGGTGCACGCGGCCGTCGCCCTGCACCCGAACGAGGCGCCGCGGATCTTCCTCGGCGACGCCGACGGCTGGTCCGGGCAGCAGCGGAAGGCCGGCGGCGCCGCCGCGCTGGACGAGGCGCTCGCCGAGATCGACCGGCTCGCCGCCCTCCCGCAGGTGGTGGCGGTCGGCGAGACCGGCCTGGACTACTTCCGCACCGGGCCGGAGGGCGTGGAGATCCAGAAGGAGTCGTTCCGCCGCCACATCGAGATGGCCAAGCGGCACGGCAAGGCCCTGGTCATCCACGACCGCGACGCCCACGAGGACGTCATCGCCGTCCTGCTGGCCGAAGGCGCCCCGGAGCGGACGGTCTTCCACTGCTACTCCGGCGACGCCGGGATGGCCGAGGTCTGCGCCGAGCACGGCTGGTACCTCTCCTTCGCCGGCCCGGTCACCTTCAAGGCCAACCAGCCGCTGCGCGACGCCCTGCTCGCCACCCCGCTGGACCGGATCCTGGTCGAGACCGACGCCCCGTTCCTCACCCCGCACCCCTACCGCGGCCGCCCGAACGCCCCGTACCTGATCCCGGTCACGGTCCGCTCGATGGCCGCCACCCTGGGCCTGGCCGAGGACGAGCTGTGCACGGCCGTCGCGGCGAACACCGCCAGGGCCTTCGGGTACTGAGCCCGAGGCCGGGGCCCGTCCGGATCGGCGCGTCCGGACGGCGGCCCCCGCGCCCGTATCCTTGGCGCGTGAGCACCACCGACCCCACCCCTGACAGCCACCTTCTGGGCGCCGCCGACATCCGGGAGCTGGCCGCCGCGTTCGGCGTGAAGCCGACCAAGCAGCGCGGGCAGAACTTCGTCATCGACGGCAACACCGTGCGGCGGATCGTCCGGGCCGCCGACGTGACGGAGCAGGACACGGTGGTGGAGGTCGGGCCCGGGCTCGGCTCGCTCACCCTGGCACTGCTGGAGGTGGCGCGGCACGTCACCGCGGTCGAGATCGACCCGGTGCTGGCGCGGCACCTGCCGGACACCGTCGCCGCCCGGATGCCGGGCAAGGCGGACTCCTTCGACCTGGTGTTCAGCGACGCCATGGAGGTCACCGAGCTGCCCGGGCCCGCGCCCACCGCGCTGGTCGCCAACCTCCCGTACAACGTCGCCGTGCCCGTCCTGCTGCACATGCTGGCGACCTTCCCCAGCATCGAGCGGACCCTGGTGATGGTGCAGAGCGAGGTCGCCGACCGGCTCGCCGCCAAGCCGGGCAACAAGGTGTACGGCGTCCCGTCGGTCAAGGCCAACTGGTACGCCGACGTGAAGCGGGCCGGCGCCATCGGGCGGAACGTCTTCTGGCCCGCCCCCAACGTCGACTCCGGGCTGGTCTCGCTGATCCGCCGCGAGCCGCCGAGGACCACCGCCAGCCGCGAGGAGGTGTTCGCGGTCGTCGACGCCGCGTTCGCCCAGCGGCGCAAGACCCTGCGCGCCGCGCTGGCCGGCTGGGCGGGCTCCGCCGCCGGGGCCGAGCAGGCGCTCGCGGCGGCCGGCATCGACCACAAGCTGCGCGGCGAGATGCTGACGGTCGAGCAGTTCGCCGCGATCGCCGAGCACAAGCCCGCCAAGGACGCCGTGTGATCACCGTACGGGTACCGGCCAAGGTCAACGTCCAGCTGGGGGTCGGCGGCCTGCGCGCCGACGGCTTCCACGACCTGGCCAACGTCTTCTTCGCGGTCGCCCTCGGGGACGAGGTCACCGCCACCGCCGGGGAAGGCGTGACACTGAGCTGCTCCGGCCCGGACGCCGCCGTCGTCCCGCTCGACGACAGCAACCTCGCCGCCCGCGCCGCCCGGCTGCTCGCCGCCCACCACGGCATCGCCGACCCGGGCGTGCACCTGCACATCGCCAAGGCCATCCCGGTGGCCGGCGGCATGGCCGGCGGCAGCGCCGACGGCGCGGCGGCGCTGGTCGCCTGCGACGCGCTCTGGCAGCTGGACACCCCGCTGCCGGTGCTGCTGGAACTGGCCGCCGAACTCGGCTCCGACGTGCCGTTCGCCCTGCTCGGCGGCGTCGCGCTCGGCCGCGGCCGGGGCGAGATCCTGGAGCCGCTGACCACCGGGGGCACCTTCCACTGGGTCTTCGCGGTCGCCGAGGGCGGCCTGTCCACCCCCGCCGTGTTCCGCGAGTGCGACCGGCTGCGCGAAGAGGCCGGCACCGGCTCCAGCGATACCGACGTGCCCACCCCGGACGCCGACCCGGCGCTGCTCGCCGCCCTCGCCCACGGCGACGCCGTCGCCCTGGCCGGCGCGCTCGCCAACGACCTCCAGCCCGCCGCGCTCTCGCTGCGCCCCGCACTCGCCGCCACCCTGCGCGCCGGCACCGAGGCGGGCGCGCTCGGGGCCCTGGTCTCCGGCTCCGGGCCGACCTGCGCCTTCCTGGTCAAGGACGCCGACGCCGCCGCCGCGGTGGCCGGGGCGCTGCGGGCCTCCGGCACCTGCCGGACCGCGCACGCCACCCACGGACCGGTGCCGGGGGCCTCCCTGGTGGACTGACGCGGTGAGGGCGCCACCCACGGACCGGTGCCGGGGCGTCCCCGGCGGACCGACGCGGTGAGGGCGCTCCGGCGGGCCCATTAGGCTGGAGAGATCGGGGTGTCCCGACAGGGGCACCCGGCCGTTGAGCGGCGGACCGCCCCGCGACCGCCGAACCCAGGAGCGCAGCACACGTGGCCGTCAACCTCGCCACCATCGAGTCCGTCACGAAGGTCTACGGCACCCGCGCCCTGCTGGACGCGGTCAGCCTGGGCGTCAGCGAGGGCGACCGGATCGGCGTCGTCGGCCGCAACGGCGACGGCAAGACCACCCTGATCCGGATGCTCGCCAAGCTGGAGGAACCCGACGGCGGCCGGATCACCCACTCCGGCGGCCTCCAGATGGCCGTCCTCACCCAGCACGACTCGCTCGACCCGACGGCCACCATCCGGCACGAGGTGATCGCCGACCGGGCCGACCACGAGTGGCTCGGCGACGCCCGCATCCGCGACATCATCGAGGGCCTCTTCGGCGGCCTCGACCTGCCCGGCTTCGCCGACGGCCTGGACACCGTCATCGGCCCGCTCTCCGGCGGCGAGCGCCGCCGGATCGCGCTCGCCAAGCTGCTGCTCGGCTCGCCCGACCTGATCGTCCTCGACGAGCCCACCAACCACCTCGACGTCGAGGGCATCAACTGGCTCGCCGAGCACCTCCAGAAGCGCCGCTCCGCGCTCGTCTGCGTCACCCACGACCGGTGGTTCCTCGACCAGGTCTGCACCCGCATGTGGGACGTCCAGAGCGGCGAGGTGCACGAGTACGAGGGCGGCTACTCCGACTACGTCTTCGCCCGCGCCGAGCGCTCCCGGATCGAGGCCGTCGAGGAGCAGAAGCGCCAGAACATGGCCCGCAAGGAGCTGGCCTGGCTGCGCCGCGGCGCCCCCGCCCGCACCTCCAAGCCGCGCTACCGGATCGAGGCCGCCAACGCCCTGATCGCGGACGTGCCGGACCCGCGCGACACGTCCGAGCTGATGAAGTTCGCCAACGCGCGGCTCGGCAAGACGGTCTTCGACCTGGAGGGCGTGACCGTCACGGCCGGCCCGAAGCTGCTGCTGGAGAACATCACCTGGCAGCTCGGCCCCGGCGAGCGGATCGGCCTGCTCGGCGTCAACGGCGCCGGCAAGACCTCGCTGCTGCGCGCGCTGCGCGACGCGTACACCTCCGAGGGCGACGTCCAGCCGGCGTCGGGCGTCATCAAGGTCGGCAAGACCGTGCGGCTGGCCTACCTGTCGCAGGAGGTCGCCGAGCTGGACCCGGCGACCCGGGTGCTCCAGGCCGTCGAGCAGGTCCGCTCGCGGGTCGACCTCGGAAAGGGCCGGGAGATGAGCGCCGGCCAGCTGTGCGAGCAGTTCGGCTTCGGCAAGGACAAGCAGTGGACGCCGGTCGGCGACCTGTCCGGCGGCGAGCGGCGCCGGCTCCAGCTGCTGCGGCTGCTGATGGACGAGCCCAACGTGCTGTTCCTGGACGAGCCCACCAACGACCTGGACATCGAGACGCTCAACCAGCTGGAGGACCTGCTCGACGGCTGGCCCGGCTCGATGATCGTCATCAGCCACGACCGCTTCTTCATCGAGCGCACCACGGACACCGTTCACGCGCTGCTCGGCGACCGGAAGATGCGGATGCTGCCGAACGGCGTGGACGAGTACCTGGAGCGCCGGGCCAGGATGGCCGCCGCGGCTCCCGCTGCCGCTCCGGCGGGCGCGGGCGCGGGTGGCGCGGGTTCGGCCGGTGCGGGTGCCGCAGGTGGCCCGGGTGCCGAGGGCGGTGCCCCCGCGCTGTCCGGCGGGGACCTGCGGGCGGCGAAGAAGGAGATGCAGAAGCTGGAGCGGCAGATCGCCAAGCTGGACGAGAAGGAGTCCAAGCTGCACTCCCAACTCGCCGAGCACGCCGCCGACTTCTCCAAGGTCGCGGAGCTGGACGCGCAGCTGCGCGCCGTCCGGGAGGAGAAGGAGGAGCTGGAGATGGGCTGGCTGGAGCTGGCCGAGCAGGTCTGAGGCGGGTCGCCGGTCGGGCTGCTGGTCGGACTGGTCGGGCTGGTCGGACTGGTCGGGCTGCCGGTCGGGGCGGCCCGAGCCGGGTCGCTCGTCGGCGCGGTCCGAGCCGGATCACCTGCCGGGGTGGCCGCCGAGGAGCGTTTCGAGCTCCTCCGCCGCACGGCCCAGCGCACTGCGCGCCGGGTCGTGCGGGGCGGTCGGACGGGCCGCCGGGGTCGTCGGCGGGCGGTGCGCCCGGGCGGCGGCGGTCAGTTCGTCCAGCGCGCGCCGCACCCGGCCCACCTCGCCCGGGTCCGGCAGCCGGCCGCCGTACCGGATCTGCGCGGCGAAGGCCGCCACCGCGCCCCCCAGCCGCTCCAGCGCCGCCGTAGCCGGCAGCCACCGCTCGGCCAGCCGGCCGGTGGGCGGCGGCTCCGCCAGGCCCTGCTGGACCTCCCGGCGGGCGTCCGCCAGCGACCGGTAGGCCGAGCGGCGCAGCCACACCTGGGCGTTGCCGTTCCGGACGGTGGTGTCGCCGGTGTCGCCGGCGCCGATGGTGGCGGTGGTGTCGATGGTGGCGGTGGTGGCGTCCTGGACGACGGCGTCGAGGTAGGCCCGCAGCGCCGTCGTCGCGTCGACCAGCCTGGGCTCGATCCGATGGCGCGGGCGCTCCGGCCACAGCAGGTAGCCGAAGAGCAGGACGATCGCGCTGGCCAGCACGGTGTCCAGGACCCGCGGCCAGAACTCGGCGGCACCGCTCTGCCCGCCGAGCTGGAGCAGGACCAGCGCCATCGGCGTCATCACCACGGTGTTCAACCCGTAGTGCGCCGCCGTCGCGTACGGGAGCAGGGCCACGCAGCCCGCGGCCATCGCGGTCAGTGCCCACTCGTCGGTGGCGGCCGTGAGCAGCGCCGCGGTCACGGCCACCCCGAGCACCGTGCCGACCGAACGGCTCACCGCGCGCAGGAACACCGACCCGAGATCCGGCTTGAGCACGAAGGCGATCGTCATCGGCACCCAGTAGCTCTTGCTGAGCGGGTAGTTGGCGGTGACCGCCGAACCGACCGCGATGCACAGCGCGACGCGAAGCCCGTACCGGACCGAACCCCGCGACAGCAGCCGCGCCCGCAGCCGCCACGGATCCGGCGGCGGCGCGGGCGCGGTACCGAGCCGGGTGTCGCGGCCGGCCACCGTGTCGGCGGCGGCGCGCAGGGCCACGTCCAGGGCCTGCCGCGACGGGGTGTCCGGCCGCCAGTCGGGTACGGCGACCTCGCCGCCGCCCTGCCGCACGGCGGCCGCCAGCCGGTTCGGCACCTCGGCCACCGCCGGCGGGACCGGACGGCGGGCCCACACCAGACCGGTCGCCGCCTCGGTGGCGGCGAGGGCGGCCTCGTACATCCGGCCGCGGCGGTCCTGTGCGGTCCGGCGGTCCTGTGCGGTCCGGTGGTCCTGTTTGGTCCGGCGGTCCTGTTTGGTCCGGCGGCTCCGCCGGTTCTGTCGGCTCCGCCGGTGCGTGCCGAGGAGGTCCTGGAGCTGATTCAGACGGGCCGTCAGCACCTGGCGCGAGACCCCCGCCCGCGGCCCGCCCAGATCGGCGAGCGTACGGCCGAGCGCGTCGTACGCGGCGGCCAGCGCCCGGTTGCGCGGATCCGCGGCGGGCCGGTTCGGCGCACCCGCCGGCAGCCCCAACAGCACCACGAACGCCGCCCCGACCAGCAGCATCGGCGCCGCCGCCCACCACGGCCGCGGCAGCGGCATCCCGCTGCCCAGCGCGGCCGACACCAGCAGCAGCATCCCGGCCGCCGAACCGCGCGGACCCGTCGCGCTCAGCGCGCCGGAGACGAAGGCGGTCAGCGTCAACGCGACACCCAGGACGAGACCGTCCACGTCGGCGTGCTGAAGCGCGGTGCCGATCAGCATGCCGAGCGCCGAGGCGAGGACCGCCGTCCCGATCCGGGCGGCCCGCAGCCTGCCCGGCTCGACCCGGTCGTTCATCGTCGCGTGCATCGCCCCGAGCCCGGCGAACACCCCCAGATCCAGCCGGTGCGTCAGCAGCCCCACCGTCAACGGCACCGCCATGCCCACCGCCGCCCGCACCATCAGCGCCACCGGCACCGGCGGCCGCGCGGGCCGCGCGGCACGGGCCCACCAGGGGGAAGGAGAGACGTCGGAAGAGCTCACGCGGTCACGTCCGTTCTGCGGCCTCGGGTCGCTGCTGTGCGACATTGCGCGGCAGATGGGGCGTACCGGGTCAGTCTACCCAGGGCCGCCGCGGCAGCCTCGTACGTGTCAAGTTCGTACCGATCGCGTACGGGCGGGCCAAGGTCCCTGCCGGGCCGACAGGGGTGGTGGCTACGATGACGGAGGCGAAAACCGTCCACAGGGCGGTCGGTGCTCCGACCAGGACGGTACGAACCAGAAGTTGACGGTGTGTTGCGGCACGCGGCAGCCCGGGAGGCCCGGGCACGGCGGGCCGTACGGGGGAGAGGTGAACTGCTGTGGCAGGCAATGGTGCAACTAGTCCGGGGACGCCGACTCCTTCGGTGAGTCCGTCACCCAGTCCCACGCCGACGCCGTCGGCGAACCCTTCGCCGAGCGCTACGCCCAGTCCGTCGGCGAATCCTTCGCCCAGCCCATCGGCGAGTCCCGCGCCCAGCCCGTCGTCCAGCCCCGCGCCCAGCGCGTCGGCGAATCCTGAGCCCAGCGCGGCGGGCACCGACCCGAACGGTCAGGCGCCTTCCGGCGACGCGACGCCGTTCATGCTGGAGCACAAGCTCCCGTGGCCTCTGGGTGGGGTCGACCTCGCTCCGTTCGTCAGCACCCTGCAGACGAACGGCAGCGCCAATGACCTGGTGGCGGCCTTCGGCAAGCAGAACGTCCAGGTCGAGCTCGACACGCTCACGACCTTCGCCGGCAAGGTCGAGGCCCTGCTCGCCGCCATGGAGGGCTCGGCGGCGGCGCCGTACAAGCTCCAGGAGCAGAAGCTGACGGGCAAGAGCTTCGCGAGCGCGGAGTTCGCCGAGGCGACGGCCCTGACCGCCGCCTACGAGAAGGTGCACGCCCAGCTCGTACAGCTGCACAAGGACCTCGCGTCGCAGATCCAGGCGATGCAGACGGCGGTTTCGCGGACTGCGAGCATCTACGGAACCAACGAGGACCACACGACGGCCGCTCAGAACGCCGTCGCGAAGAACGTGGGTGCCACCACACCGGCACCGGGGTCGGGCGACGGAAAGTACTGATGGCGGTCCGGGGAGAGTTCTACGGGGAGACGGGGAGCAAGTAGTGGCAGGCAGCACGAACTTCGAAGGAATGGAACACACCCACCTGCGCAAGATGGTGGACAGCACGGATCCGACGACGATCCTCAGCCGCGGCACCCAACTGCAGTCGGCCGGGCGGGTGCTGAAGGAACTGAGTACGGCGCTCAAGTCGCACGTCGGAAACGTCACCTGGGAAGGGCCGGCTGCCGAGAACTTCAAGACCTGGGTGAACAACCTGCAGCAGTCGGCGCAGATCATCGGCGACCACGCCACGACTGCCGGCGACGCGATGCACCAGGCCGGCGAGGCGCTCAGTACCGCCAAGGTCGCCGTGCCGGAGCCTCCGAAGACGGAGATCCAGGCGGTCGACAAGTACAACAGCCAGTCGAACCTGGTGAAGGTGCCCCAACTCGCCGTTGGTCAGTCCGTCGATGCCTACATGAAGACGGTCGACCCCAAGTGGGTGACGGCGACGGAGTTCAGCCTGGCCAAGGCGAAGGTCGAGAAGGAGCACCAGGAAGCCGTTCTCCAGATGGAGAAGCTGGCGCAGGCCTACAGCGCGGCGACGACGACGCTGAACGGGATTCCCACGGACGTGGTGCTGCCGGGAACGCCCGGTTCGGCCAGTAGGGGCGACACTTCCGTCTACCCCAACGGTGGAGGTTCCGGAGGCACCGGCGGCTCCGGGGGTTCGGTACGCACACCCCGTTCGAGTGGTGGACGTGTCGGTGGAGGCGATGGGTCGCCTGGCGGAAACTACGGCGGCGGCACGGTCCTGCCCCGTGACCCTGGTCCGGGCGGCCCCGGCCCGGGCAACCCGGGCAACACCCCGCCCCCGCCGCACGGCGGCGGCCAGGTGCCGCCCGCGCCGCAGGACCCGGGGACCTCGACCCCGCCGTCCTACCCGTCCGACCCGGTCAACCGTCCGGGCACCGATCTCAACAGTGTGCCCACCCTGCCGACCCTCCCGACCCAGACCGGCCCGTACGGTCCGGGCGGCGGCCAGCTGCCCACGGACGGGCCGACCACTCTCCCCGGCTACCCGAACGGGACGGGCGGCCCGAACAACGGGCCCGGCGTCCCCGGCGGCGGCGGCCCGATCACGGCCTTCCCGGGCGGACCAGGCGGCGGCACCGTCCCGACCAAGGGCGGCGGCCAGATCCAGCCGCGGACGACCCCGTTCGGCGGCGGCCCGGGGCAGGGGAGGAGCGGTACTCCGGGACTGCCCAGCGGGACGGTCTTCGGCGCCCGCGAGGCGGGTCCGGGCGGCGGCCGGGTCGGTGGGCCCGGCGGTGCGGGCGGCATGCACCCCGGCATGGGCGGTGCCCACGGCGGTGCGGTCGGGTCCGGCGGCGGTTCGCGTGGCCGGGGCCTGTCCTCGACCACCGGCGGGACGGTCGGCGGTCGCAAGGGGCCGAGCGCGGGCGGGGAGTTCACGCCCGGCGGTACCGGCCTGCGCAACCGCGCGGCGGGCGCTGCCGAGGGCGGTGCGCAGTCCAGGCAGAACGGCATGATGGCGCCCGGGTCCTCGGGCCACGGCAGCCGGAACGAGCGCGACCGCCGCAAGCGGGCCGACTACCTGCACGAGGACGAGGAGACCTGGACGAGCGGTACGCCGCACAGCAACCCGGACGTGATTGAGTAGGACGGCAACGACTGCCCGGCCACTGGGCATCTCCAGTGGCCGGGCAGGCTTGTTCGGGGCACGCTTCCCGGTCGACGGAGAGATTGACGAGGAGTTGTGATGGGGCGGACGAACGCGCGAGCGCGGTGGCGGGCTGCTGCTGCGGCACTTCTGGCGGCGGGAATCGTGGTCGGCCCGGTCGCAGCACCCGCGGTTGCCGATGGCTCGATCCGTGCCGATCAATGGCATCTCGATGCCATGCATGCCCCGGAGATGTGGAAGGTCTCCAAGGGGGAGAACGTCACCATTGCCGTGATCGACGGCGGCTTCAAGTTGGATCACCCGGATCTGGTCGGACAGTTCCTTCCGGGTAAGGACTTCAGTGGAAGTCCAGGTGGAGTCGGGTCCTATGCGGAGGATCACGGCACGCAGATGGCCAGCCTCATCGCGGGGTCCGGGAAATCGGCCGGGGGCAAGGGAGCCTACGGCCTTGCCCCCGGTGCAAGGATCCTTCCTTTGAAGATTGCGAATGGCTCCGAGCATGCGGTGGTTTCGGCTGACTTCCTGGACCAGATCGGGCAGGCCGTGACGTATGCGGTCGAGCAGGGCGCCAAGGTCATCAACATTTCGCAAGGGATGGCCGCTGTCACGACTTCTCCGGCCGATGTGGAGAAGTTGGGCAAGATCCTGGCGTGGGCTCGGGCAAAGGGATCGCTCGTGGTCGCCAGCGTGGGAAACTCCGGCGACAAGGGGAACATCGTCGAATACCCGGGCGGCCTGTCCAATGTGGTCGGGGTGGGCGCCTCGGACCGGAACGGCACAGTCACCGCTGAGTCAGAGCGCGGACCGCAGGTTGCATTGGTCGCTCCCGGTGTGGACATGATCGGGGCCTGTGCAAGTCAGACGGGGTACTGCAAGGGGCATGGCACATCGGATGCGACCGCCATGGTTTCCGCATCGGCAGCTCTGGTGTGGTCGTTGCATCCGGACTGGACGGGAAACCAGGTCCTGCGGGTGCTCATCAATACCGCGGGGAAGGCGAATGATGGAGCCGGTCGCAACGACCTCATCGGTTACGGCGCGGTGCGCCCGCGCATTGCGCTGACGGATCCTGGGGATCCCGGTGCGGCGAACGTATCGCCGCTTCCGGCTGACGCGGCCGTGCCGTCGGTGCCTCCGTCGCCTTCGGCGAACGCGTCGGCTCCCGCGTCGTCGGCGCCGAGTCCGGCCGGGAGCCCGACCGATGTCGCCGTTGGTGCGCCGTCGGCGCAGCCGGTGACGGGGAAGACGGCGGGCCCCAGCAGCACGCTGCCGATCGTGGGGGGTGTGGCGGCCGGGTTGGTGCTGGTGGCGGGCGTGGTGTTCGTGGTGATGCGGCGTCGGAAGTCGGCCGCGCAGCCGGAGTTGGTCCAGGTGCCCCCGCCGCCCCTGCCGTCGTACCGGCCGCCGGTGCCGCCGGAGGACAATCCGTACGCGAGGTAGTCGCCTGCGCGAGCAGGGCCCGTGCGTGGAGGGCGCCAGGGAAGCCTGGCGCCCTTCGCGCGTGGTGGGGGCGTGAGGGCGGTGGGGTGCGCCGGGGTCACTCGGGTGGCGGCTGGTGGGGTGGGGTGGGGGTGGTGAGGGTGGTGGTATGGATGCGGAGGATGCTGGGCGGGTCGGGCAGGTGCGGCGGGCGGCGGCTGCGGCGCTGATCGGGACGGCGATCGAGTTCTACGACTTCTTCCTTTACGGGACGGCGGCCGCGTTGGTGTTCGGGCCGGTGTTCTTTCCCGGGCTGGGCACGGTGGGGGCGTTGCTGGCGGCCTTCTCGGTGTACGCGGTGGCGTTTTTGGCCCGGCCGGTGGGGGCGGTGGTGTTCGGGCACTTCGGGGACCGGGTGGGGCGGCGGGCGACGTTGGTGGTGTCGTTGCTGCTGATGGGGCTGGCGACGGCGGGGGTGGGGCTGCTGCCGGGGTTCGGGGTGTGGGGGTGGTGGGCGCCGGCGGTGCTGGTGGTGCTGCGGGTGTGTCAGGGCGTCGGCTTGGGCGGGGAGTGGGGCGGGGCGGCGCTGCTGATCGCGGAGACTGCGCCGGCCGGGCGGCGGGGGCGGTACGGGGGGTTCCTGCAGTTGGGGCCGACGATCGGGTTCGTGCTGGCGAACGGGGTGTTCCTGGCGCTGCAACTCGGCCTGGACGAGGGGGAGTTCCGCGCGTGGGGTTGGCGGGTGCCGTTCCTGGCCTCGTTCGTCATGGTCGCGGTGGGGTTGTTCGTCCGGCTGCGGGTCGAGGAGTCGCCGCTGTTCCGGACGGGGGTGCGGCGGGAGCGGCTGCCGGTGTTGGAGGTGCTGCGCGAGCACTGGCGCCCGGTGTTGGCGGGCGGTGGGGCGATCACGGTGGGGTACGCGCTGTTCTACCTGACCACGACGTATGCCCTGGCGTACGCGACCACCGGGCTCGGGGTGGCGAGCACGCTGGTGCTGTCGATGCTGCTGGTCGGCGCGGCGGGCATGGCCGCGACGGTGTGGCTGAGCGCCTCGTGCAGTGACCGGTGGGGTCGGCGGCGGACGCTGCGGTGGGCGACGGGCCTGGCCGCGGTCTGGTCGCTGGTGTTGTTCCCGCTGCTGGAGACGGTGAGCCGGCCGCTGATGTTCGTGGCGCTGGCGGGGGCGCTGGTGGTGCTGGGCGCCATGTTCGGGCCGTTGGCGGCGTTCCTGCCGGAGCTGTTCCCGACCCGGGTGCGCTACACGGGCGCGGCGTTGACGTACAACCTGGGCGGGGTGGTCGGCGGGGCGACGACGCCGCTGGTGGCCACCCGGCTGACCGGGGTGTACGGGACGGCGCAGCCGGTGGGCTGGTACCTGGCGGTGCTGGGTGTGCTGGCCCTGGGGTGTCTGCGGATGCTGCCGGAGAACACCGGCGCGGAGCTCGGGTCGGTGGGCGGTTCGGTGGACGGCCCGGCGGACGGGTCCGCGGACGGCGAACGCCGCCGGGCGCCCCGGTTGGGGGCGGACCCGGCGGCGTAGGCGGCCGTGGGCGGGCGTAGTTGCCCGTGGGCGTGCGTGCTCGCCCGGGGCTCAGCCGGCCAGGGCGGCGCGGCCGGCCAGCACGACGGCGGTGTGCCGGGCGACGCGCTCACCGAGGTGCTCGGCGGTGGCGATGTCGGCCTTGTGGACGGCCTCCGGGCCGGCGTCGGACGGGGAGGAGGCGGCGGCGCCGTTGAAGAAACCGAGCCGGTTGAGGTCGTTCTCGGAGGCGGTGGTGGCGTTCCAGCCGGGCTTGAGGCCGAGGTTGACCCAGCTCATGCCGTGCTGGGCGGCGAGGGTCTGGAAGAAGGCGAGGGTGCCCGCCTTGTCGCCGCTCTTGGAGGCGGAGTTGGTGAAGCCGGCCGCGACCTTGTCCTTCCAGGCGTCGGTGAACCAGCGCTTGCTGGTGGCCTCGGCGAAGACGTGGAAGGCGCCGGAGGCGGTGCCCATGTAGGTGGGGGAGCCGAAGACGATCGCGTCGGCGGCGTCCAGCTGCGCCCACTGCTCCTCGGTGATGGTGTCGACGGCGATCGGGACGACCTCGGCACCTGCGGCGGCGGCGCCGCGGGCGACGGCCTCGGCGATCACGGCGGTGTGGCCGTAGCCGGAGTGGTAGGCGAGGGCGACGGTCGGACGGACGGCGGTCATGCGGCACTCCAGGGGGACGGGCGCGGGCCGGCGGAGGCCGGCGGGCAGGCGTGGGGACGGGACGGGGCAGGGCGGGGCCGGGCGCACCGAGGTGGCTCGCGGCCCCGGCCTCGGCTGGTCTCCAATATAGACCAGGTCTCTATTGGTTACCAAGGGTGGATTGGAGACCTCGGGACTACCCTGGAGGCATGACGACGGAGGAAGCGGCCCGGGTCCGGCCCGGCCACCCCGCGGAGCGGGACGAGCGGGACGAGCAGGACGAGCAGGACGAGCAGGACGAGCGGGAAGGTCGGGGTGGGCAGGAGTACGACGTGTTCGCCCGGCTCTGTCCCAGTCGCGAGGTGTTCGCGGAGCTGGCCGACAAGTGGTCGATGCTGATCCTGATGAGCCTCCTCGGCTGCGGGCCGCAGCGCTTCTCCGAACTCCAGCGCGGGGTCGGCGGGGTCAGCCGCAAGATGCTCACCCAGTCGCTGCGCAACCTGGAGCGCAGTGGACTGGTGCTGCGTACGGTCTACCCGGAGACGCCGCCGCGGGTGGTCTACGACCTGCTGCCGCTCGGCCGTGAACTGGCCGAGCTGCTCGCGCCGGTCGGCCGGTGGACGGAGCACCGCGCCGGGCGGATGGCGGTGGCCCGCGAGGAGTTCGACGCGGCCCACGGCGAGGAGTGAGCCGGCCGCGGCGAGGGCGGGACCGCCCCGCGGCGAGGGTCGGATCGGCCGATGGCGAGGGCCGGACCGGCGGAGCGCTCCGGGCGGGGGCCGATTTCCCTTCACGGCATGGAGCCGTGTAATGTCTTCCTTGTTCGAGCGGCCGGGAGAAACACCCGGACAAGCGAGCAAGCCCCTATAGCTCAGTCGGTAGAGCGTCTCCATGGTAAGGAGAAGGTCTGCGGTTCGATTCCGCATGGGGGCTCCACTGAAAGACCCTCGCCTGGCGGCGGGGGTCTTTCGCGTTCTCCGGCCGGTTCCGTACCGCCGATACGCCCCGGCCTAGCGGGTCGGGTACGGAATGCGCTGTGATGGTGCGTCATCGGCCGCCCGCCGGAGGGGTGCGGGCGCGAGCCGGACCCCGACCTGGAGGGCGTCATGGGTGTTCGACTCGTGGTGGTGGACGACCACCGGCTGCTGGCCGAGGCGCTGGCCACCGCACTTCAACTGCGCGGCCATCGGGTGCTCGCGGTCGGTTCCCCGGCCGGCGTCGCCGCCGATCTGGTGGTCGGACGGCGGCCCGAGGTCTGTCTGCTGGGGGTGGCGGCGCCGGGGGAGTCGGGGGCCTTCGACGGGTTGCGCCGGATCCGCCGGGAGCGTCCCGAGGTGGCCGTGATCGTGCTCGGTCCGGTGGGTGAACTGCGCGGAGTGGCAGGGGCGTTCGCGGCCGGTGCGGCCGGGTACGTGCCCAGCGACGAGCGGATCGAGGTGGTCGAGCGGGCCATCGGACGGGCGCGCGCGGGCGAGGCCGCGGTCGCGGTGGACATTCTGCGCGGGGCCTTCGACCAACTGCTGCGCCCTGCGGTCGAGCCGGACGACGAGGCCGTCCGGTTGCTGCGGCTGCTGACCCGCCGTGAGGTGCAGGTGCTGGCCCGGATCGCGGACGGCGAGGACACCGCGGCGATCGCCTCCGGGATGCGGATCGCCGCGAGCACCGCCCGGACGCACGTCCAGCGGGTGCTGATGAAGCTCGGCGCGCGGACCCGCCTGGAGGCGGCCGCGGTGGCGGCGCGCACCGGCCTGCTGGAACGGATGGCCGGCGGCTGAGGACTTGGTGAGAAGGCTGGAAGCAGTCGCCCGTGTGGCGCGGAGCACCCCGGTGGCATTGGGAGAATGACCCCCGTCGTACGCATTCCGTCGATGGCTTCCGTCCGAACGGGCGGACCGTCGTTCGCTGGAGGTCGCAACATGAGTAAGTACCTGGTCACGGGTGGCGCCGGCTACGTCGGCAGTGTGGTCGCCGCCCACCTGCTGGAGGCGGGTCACCGGGTGACCGTCCTGGACGACCTCTCCACCGGTTTCCGCGAGGGTGTCCCGGCCGGTGCCGAGTTCGTCGAGGGCCGGATCCAGGAGGCCGGCAAGGTGTTGGACGGCTCCTTCGACGGGGTGCTGCACTTCGCCGCCTCCTCGCAGGTCGGCGAGTCGGTCGCGGACCCGGAGAAGTACTGGCGCAACAACGTGGCCGGCTCGCTGGAGCTGATCAGCGCGATGCGCGCGTCGGGTGTGCGCAAGCTGGTGTTCTCCTCCACCGCCGCCACCTACGGCGAGCCGGAGGCGGTGCCGATCGCCGAGACCGCCCGCACCGCGCCGACCAACACCTACGGCGCCACCAAGCTCGCCGTGGACCACCTGATCACCGGTGAGGCCGTCGCCCACGGCCTGGCCGCCGTCTCGCTGCGGTACTTCAACGTGGCCGGTGCGTACGGCAGTTCGTCCGGTGTCGCCTTCGGTGAGCGGCACGACCCCGAGTCGCACCTGATCCCGCTGGTCTTCCAGGCCGCGCTGGGGCAGCGTCCGCACATCGCGGTGTACGGCGACGACTACCCGACCCCGGACGGCACCTGCATCCGCGACTACATCCACGTCGCCGACCTGGCCGAGGCGCACCTGCTGGCGCTGGACGCGGCCGAGCCGGGCGAGCACCTGATCTGCAACCTGGGCAACGGCAGCGGCTTCTCGGTGCACGAGGTGATCGAGTCGGTCCAGCGCGTCACCGGCCGGGAGATCCCGGTGCGGGTCGAGGGCCGCCGGGCCGGTGACCCGGCGGTGCTGGTGGCCTCGGCCGCCCGCGCCCACGAGGCGCTGGGCTGGACCCCGCGCCGCCCGAACCTGGACGAGATCGTCGCCGACGCCTGGAAGTTCACCCTGGCGAAGAACGGCGGGTGAGTGACGGTCGGTGAGCGCCTCCGGGGGCGGCGCCCGGAACGGCCCTCGGGCGGTCCAAGTCCGGCCACTCACGCATCTTCTGACGAAACTTCACCGAATCGCCACGAGCGCGTTTCCCGCCCCGTAGGCTGAGTGCGGTACCGGTGGGGGCCGGCGACCGTTCGGCCTCACCGGCCACCGGTGGGCGGGCGGAACGGTGGGTCCGGAACGCGGATGCCGGGCCGGTCCCCGTCCCCGGGCTCGGGCGGTCTGAGCAGGGGGAGGGACTATGGGGCGGATTCGCGTCCTGGTGGTCGACGACCACCGGATCTTCGCCGAGGCGCTGGCCGCGGCACTGGCCGCCGAGCCGGACGTGGAGGTGGGGGCGGCGGGCAGCGCGGCCGCCGCCGAGCGGGCCTTGGAGCGCGCGGCCGGCGAGGGCCGGGCCTACGACGTGGCACTGATCGACGCCGACCTCGGCGTCGAGGCGTCGGGTGTCGGCGCCGCCGCCGGTGCGGCCGGGCCGATCGGAACAGCGGGGCCGGCCGGATTACCCGGCGGGCCCGGAGCCGCCGGTCCGTACGGAGGCTCCGGTCCGTACGGGGGCTCCGGTCCGCACGGTGCGTCGGGAGTACTGGGAGTGCTGGGAGCACCGGGAGCCGGGGCGCACGCCCGCCGCCGGCCCGCTGCGGAGCACGGCGACGAGGCCCGGCGGGGTCGTGCCGCCCCGCCCGTGCCGCAGCCGCGCCGGGCGGCCGTACCGCCGGGGCCACCGGTTCAGCTGTCGGGCGGCCTGCCGCCGGTCGCCCGGTCCGCGGTGGACCCGTTGCGGGGCGACCAGCTCAGACCCTCCGCCCAGCCGCCCGACGGCATCACCCTGCTGGCCCGCCTCCGCCGCGCCCATCCAGGGCTGCGCGCGATCGTCCTGGCCACCGCCGACGACCCGCACCGCGCCGCCCGCGCCCTGCACGCGGGCGCCACCGGCTGGGTGGCGAAGGAGAGTTCGCTGGCCCGGCTGCTCGCGGTGGTCCGGGGGGTGCTGCGGGACGAGACGCACCTGCCGCCCGCGCTGCTCACCGGGGTGATCCGCGAGCTCACCACCGCCCGGCGGGACCGTACCGAGAGCGAGCGGCTGGTGGACACCCTGACCCCGCGGGAGAAGCAGATCCTGCGCTGCATGGTCGCGGGTCTCGGCCGGCAGGCCGTCGCGGAGCGGCTCTACCTGTCGCCGCACACCGTCCGGACGCACATGCAGAACGTGCTGGGCAAGCTCGGGGTGCACTCCACGCTGGCGGCCGTCGCGGTCGCCCGCCGGGCCGGGGTCAGCCCGGCCGAGCCGGCCGTGCCTCCGCCGCCCTCGGTGGTCGGCACCGTCGAACGGCCCTGAGCCGGGACCCGCGAGGCGGGCCCACGGGCCGGAGGGCGGGAGCGTCGTCAGCCCGGGATGTTGTCGAACGGGGCGACCAGCAGCCGCAGCAGCGTGGCGAGTTCGGTCTGCTGGCCGGAGCTGAGCTGGGCGAGCAGTTCGCGCTCGTGCGCGAGCAGTCCGGCGAGCGCCTGGTCGGCGCGGTCGCGGCCGTCGTCGGTGAGCCGGACCAGTACGCCGCGCCGGTCGTCCGGGTCGGGCAGGCGCTTGACCAGGCCCTTGCCGGTGAGCCGGTCGATCCGGTTGGTCATGGTGCCGGAGGTGACCAGGGTCTGGGTGAGCAGCTGGCCGGGGGAGAGCTGGTAGGGGGAGCCGGCCCGCCGAAGGGCGGTCAGGACGTCGAACTCCCAGGGCTCCAGGCCGTGCTCGGCGAAGGCGGTGCGGCGGGCGCGGTCCAGGTGCCGGGCGAGCCGGCTGACCCGGCTGAGCACCTCCAGCGGCTCCACGTCGAGGTCGGGGCGCTCCCGGCGCCACGCTGCGACCAGCCTGTCGACCTCGTCCTCCATGACGATCAGTGTATCGGTGGATGTGTCGATGTGAAGTCTCTTGACATCGAGAAATGTGCCAGTGAGGCTACCGCGAGATATCTTGATGTCGAGATACCTGCGAGGTGAACCGTGACCACCCCCGTCTGGGACCCGGCGCAGTACCTGCGCTTCGCCGACGAACGCACCCGCCCGCTGCGCGACCTGCTCGCCCGCGTCCCCGCCCTCCCGCACCCCGGTGCCGAGGTGATCCTGGACATCGGATGCGGCCCCGGCAACTCCACCGCCGTGCTGCGCGAGCGCTGGCCGCGGGCCCGCCTCACCGGCGTCGACAACTCCGCCCCGATGCTGGCCACCGCCCGCAGCGAGGGCGAGCCCGACGCCGAGTACCTGCTCGCCGACGCCCGCGACTACGACCCGGCCCCGGCCGGGCCCGACCTGATCGTCTCCAACGCCACCCTCCAGTGGGTGGACGGACACCTGGCGCTGCTGCCGCGCTGGGCGGACGCCCTCGAACCCGGCGGGGTGCTCGCCTTCCAGGTGCCCGGCAACTTCGACGCCCCCAGCCACACCCTGCTCGCCGACCTGCGCCGCAGCGCCCGCTGGCGGGACGCGCTCGGCGAGGAGGCCGCACGGGCCGGCGTCCATCCGCCCGAGCGCTACCTCGACGCCCTGGCCGCCGCCGGCTGCCTCCCGGACGTCTGGGAGACCACCTACCTGACCCTTCTGCCGGGGCCGGACCCGGTCCTGGAATGGGTCAAGGGCACCGCGCTGCGCCCGGTCCTCACCCGGCTCGCCGACCCGGCCGACCGGGCGGCCTTCCTCGCCGAGTACGGGCTGCTGCTCCGCGAGGCGTATCCGGCCGGGCCGCACGGGACGGTGTTCCCGTTCCGGCGGATCTTCGCCGTGGGGACCGGGCGGTCGGGCTGAGCCGGACGGGCCGTGGCCGGGCCGGGGCGTTCCGGCCCCGGCCGGTCAGGCCGTGCGCTCGCCGACCAGCCTCGGGTGCCGCTCCAGGCCCTCCAGCCCGTGCCAGGCGAGGTTCACCAGGTGCGCCGCCACCGTCGCCTTGTCCGGCTTGCGGACCTCCAGCCACCACTGCCCGGTCAGCGCGACCATCCCGACCAGCATCTGCGAGTACATCGGGGCCAGCCGGGCGTCGAAGCCGCGGGACTTGAACTCCAGGCCCAGGATGTCCTCGACCTGCGTGGCGATGTCGCTGATCAGCGAGGCGAAGGTGCCGGTCGACTGGGCGACCGGGGAGTCCCGGACCAGGATCCGGAAGCCGTCCGTCGAGGTGTCGATGTAGTCCATCAGCGCGAAGGCCGCCTGCTCCAGCAGCTCGCGCGAGTGCCCGCCGGTCAGGGCCCCGGTCACCATGTCCAGCAGCAGCTGCATCTCGCGGTCGACGACCACCGCGTACAGCCCCTCCTTGCCGCCGAAGTGCTCGTACACCACGGGCTTGGACACTCCGGCGCGCTCGGCGATCTCCTCCACAGAGGTGCCGTCGTAGCCGCGTTCGGCGAAGACCGTCCGGCCGATCTCCAGCAGCTGCTCGCGCCGCTGCTTGCCGGTCATCCGGACCCGGCCGCCCCGGCGGCGGGGGGCCGCGGTCGAGCCGCCGCCGGCGCCCCGGTCCGGACCCCCGTCGCCGGTGCCGGCCGCCGGTGCAGCGGCCCGCGGACGGGCCGGCGCCGTGGCGGGCGCCGCGTCCGTCCGCGTGCCGTGGTGACCGCCTGTGCTGTCTGCGCTGCTCCCGTTCACCCCTACATCATGCTGGAAGCGCCGCCTCATGCGGCGCGGCGGGCGGCGATCCGCTGCGCGTCCGGCCAGCGGACGTCCCGGACCCAGCCGGCCAGCTCGAACCAGCGGATCAGCCGGGCCGAGGAGTCGATCTGCCCGCGCAGCACCCCGTGCCGGGCCGCGGTCGGGTCGGCGTGGTGCAGGTTGTGCCAGGACTCCCCGCAGGAGAGCACGGCGAGCCACCAGACGTTGCCGGAGCGGTCCCGGGAGCGGAACGGGCGGCGGCCGACGGCGTGGCAGATCGAGTTGATCGACCAGGTGACGTGGTGCAGCAGCGCCACCCGGACCAGCGAACCCCAGAAGAAGGCGGACAGCGCCCCCTCCCAGGACAGGCTCACCAGGCCGCCGATCAGCGCGGGCAGCAGCAGCGAGATGGTGGTCCAGAGCCAGAACAGCCGGGAGATCCGCCTTATGGCCGGGTCGCGCACCAGGTCGGGGGCGTACGTGACCTGCGAGGTCTGCTCCTCGTCGAACATCCAGCCCATGTGGGCCCACCACAGGCCCTTCATCAGCGCCGGGACGCTCTCCCCGTAGCGCCACGGCGAGTGCGGGTCGCCGTCCTTGTCGCTGAACCGGTGGTGCTTGCGGTGGTCGGCCACCCAGCGCACCAGCGGGCCCTCGACCGCGAGGCTCCCGGCGATCGCCAGCGCCAGGCGCATCGGGCGGTTGGCCTTGAAGGCGCCGTGGGTGAAGTAGCGGTGGTAGCCGATGGTGATGCCGTGGCAGGTGAGGTAGTACATCGCGACGGTGATCGCGAGGTCCGTCCAGCCCAGTCCCCATCCCCAGGCCACCGGGACGGCGGCGACCAGGGCGGTGAACGGCACGAGGATGAACAGGGAGAGCGCGATCTGCTCGGCCAGGCCCTGTTTCTCCCCGCCACGGGTGGCGGACAGCCGGGTGGCCGCGGCGTCGGCGTCGGTGGGCCCGCCGGCCTCGGTGATCAGGGCCGGTTCGGCCGGACCGGTGGGATCGGCGGGATCGGAGTCGGAAGGCGGGGTGCGGGACGCGGCGTTCCCCGCGCGCGCCTCGCCGGCCTGGATGGTCATGGGGGTCCCTTTGCGGCGTCCCGGAGCGGGAGAGAAGCGGAGCTACGTTGGCGTAACCTACGGCATCGTAGGTTGCGCTCCGTGTCCAGGGGAACACTCCGCCGCGCGGCGCTTGAGTGAATTCACCCGACTGGATGGATGAACCGGAAGCCCGGCGCGTTCGGTCGCCGGGGGCGGAATCGGGCCCGCGGATCGACGCAAGTCGATACCCACGGCAGGGCCCTCTCCGGTAGGGTCTGACACGACTGTCCGCCGTGGTGTAATGGCAGCACAGGGCCCTTTGGAGGCCTTTGTCTGGGTTCGAATCCTAGCGGCGGAGCCTCTGCACGCCTCGGGTTCGGGCGTTTTCCCTCGCGCCGGTATTGTCGGTGCTGCTCGGCGGACTGTGCGAATGGCGACCGGCCTGGGTCCGGGCCGGGCCTGCTCTGCCCTCTCTGTGAACTTACCGAGGAGCCTCCCCGCATGGGTGCCAATTCGCTTGCCGCCGTTGTCGTGCTCGCCGCCGGTGGCGGGACCCGGATGAAGTCGAACAAGCTGCCCAAGGTGCTGCACGAGGTGTGCGGGCGCTCGCTGGTGGGTCACGCGGTCTCGGCGGCCCGGGAGCTGACGCCCGGCCAGCTGGTCGTGGTGGTCGGCCACCAGCGCGAGCAGGTCGAGGCACACCTGGCGGAGCACTACCCGGCCACCCGCACCGCGGTGCAGGTGGAGCAGAACGGCACCGGGCACGCGGTGCGCACCGCGCTGGAGTCGCTGGCCGCCGACGGTGTGGCGCTGGACGGCACGGTCATCGTCACCGCCGGCGACTCGCCGCTGCTGACCGGGGAGACCCTGCGCCGGCTGGCCGACGCGCACATCGCCCAGCAGAACGGGGTCACCGTGCTGACCGCCGTCGTCCCGGAGCCCTTCGGCTACGGCCGCATCCTGCGGGACGAGGACGGCACCGTCGCCGCGATCGTCGAGGAGCGGGACGCCAGCGCCACCCAGCGCGCGATCACCGAGATCAACTCCGGCGTCTTCGCCTTCGACGCCAAGCTGCTCACCGCGGCGCTGGGCGAGCTCACCACGGACAACTCGCAGGGCGAGGAGTACCTGACCGACACCCTGGAGATCCTGCGCAAGGCGGGCCACCGGGTCGGCGCCGTGGTGGCCGAGGACCACCGGGACATCCTGGGCATCAACGACCGGGTCCAGCTGGCGCAGGCCCGCCGGCTGCTGAACGACCGCCTGCTGGAGCGGGCGATGCGCGAGGGCGTCACCGTGGTGGACCCGGCGACCACCTGGTTCGACGTGCAGGTCAGCTACGAGCCGGATGCCGTCGTGCTGCCGAACACCCAGCTCCAGGGCGCCACGCACCTGGGCGAGGGCTGCGAGGTCGGCCCGAACTCGACCCTCAAGGACACCCTGGTCGGCGCCGGCGCCCGGGTGAGCAACACCACGGCCGATCGCGCCGAGGTGGGCGAGCTGGCCACCGCCGGTCCGTACGCCTACCTGCGGCCCGGCGCCAGGCTGGCCCGCAAGGCGAAGGTCGGCACCTACGTCGAGGTGAAGAACTCCGAGCTGGGCGAGGGCGCCAAGGTGCCGCACCTGTCCTACATCGGCGACGCGACGATCGGCGAGGGCACCAACGTCGGCGCGGCCTCGGTCACCGTGAACTACGACGGCGTGAACAAGCACCGCACGGTCATCGGCGCGCACTGCCGCACCGGCTCGGACAACATGTTCATCGCCCCGGTCACCATCGGTGACGGCGCCTACACCGCCGCCGGTTCGGTGATCACCGGCGACGTCCCGGCCGGGGCGCTCGGTGTGAGCCGGGCCACGCAGCGCAACATCGACGGCTGGGTCGAGCGCAAGCGCCCCGGGACGGCATCCGCGCAGGCCGCGCAGGCTGCGGCGGACGGGGCCGAGCAGGCCTGAGCGGGCGGGCCGGGGGCCCGGGGGCGGTCCCGAGGCGGACGGTTTCTGCGCGGGCGCGTAACCTTGGGGACATACGTGCGCCACTGGGCCTACCGCCCGTGTCCAGGCGTACCGACAATTCCCCTACCCGTGCCACGAGCGGGCCCTGCCTGCCCGCCACCGGGTCGAGGGTTCAGCGTTCGCAACGCGAGGAGACGGTGCAGTGAGCGGGATCACGACGTCGGGTGAGAAGAAGCTGAAGCTCTTCTCCGGCCGTGCCCACCCGGAGCTGGCGAAGGAGGTGGCCGAGGCGCTCGGGACCGAGCTGGTCCCCACCAAGGCCCTGGACTTCGCCAACGGCGAGATCTACGTCCGCTTCCTGGACTCCGCGCGCGGCGCGGACTGCTTCGTGATGCAGAGCCACACGGCTCCCATCAACCAGTGGATCATGGAACAGCTGATCATGATCGATGCTCTGAAGCGGGCCTCCGCCAAGAGCATCACCGCGATCCTGCCGTTCTACGGCTACGCCCGCCAGGACAAGAAGCACCTCGGCCGCGAGCCCATCTCGGCCCGGCTGATCGCCGACCTGCTGCGCCAGGCCGGTGCGGACCGCCTGATGGCCGTGGACCTGCACACCGCGCAGATCCAGGGCTTCTTCGACGGCCCGGTGGACCACCTGTTCGCGCTGCCGCTGCTGGCCGACTACATCGGTGGGAAGGTCGACCGCTCCAAGCTGACCGTCGTCTCGCCGGACGCCGGCCGGGTGAAGGTCGCCGACCAGTGGTGCGACCGGCTGGACGCCCCGCTGGCGATCATCCACAAGCGCCGCGACATCACCCAGGCCAACACCATCCTGTCGGCCGACGTCGTCGGTGACGTCAAGGGCCGGGTCTGCGTGCTGGTCGACGACATGATCGACACCGCCGGCACCATCTGCGCCGCGGCCGACGCGCTGTTCGACAACGGCGCCGCGGACGTCGTGGTCGCGGCCACCCACGGTGTCCTCTCCGGCCCGGCCGCGGACCGGCTGAAGAACTCGCGGGTCAGCGAGTTCGTGTTCACCAACACGCTGCCCACCCCGGCGGAGCTCCAGCTGGACAAGATCACCACGCTCTCCATCGCCCCGTCGATCGCCGCCGCGATCCGCGAGGTGTTCGAGGAGGGCTCGGTGACCAGCCTCTTCGAGGGTGTGCACTGACGAAGGCCCGTGCAGGCGGCCCCGGTCCGGACGGACCGGGGCCGCCGCCGATTTCGCGGGAGGCCGCAGGTGCGGTTAGACTCGTGAAACTGCTCGGCGAGGGATGCCGTGTGCCCGTTCGACGGGTGCCCGATCCGTGATCGACGCGCTGCCGGTGCCGGATTCCCGTCCGCCCGGCAGGCCGTTGCCGCCGAGTGACCCCCGAACGTACTGAGGGTGTGGTCCCGGCGGTTTTTCGCGTTGCCTGCACCCCCGCGCCATTTCCACGAGGAGTGCAGTCGTGTCCGAGATCCGTATTGCCGCTGAGACCCGTTCCGAGTTCGGCAAGGGTGCCGCCCGTCGTGCCCGCCGCGCCGGCTTCGTCCCCGGTGTCGTCTACGGCCACGGCCACGCCCCGGTTCACCTGAACCTGCCCGGCCACGACCTGATGATGGCCCTGAAGACCCCGAACGCCCTGCTGGTCGTGCCGATCGAGGGCAAGGACGAGTACGTGCTGCCGAAGGCCGTCCAGCGCGAGGCCATCAAGCGCACCATCGAGCACGTCGACCTGCTGCTGGTCAAGCGCGGCGAGAAGGTCACCGTCGAGATCCCGGTCCACACCGAGGGCGAGCTGGCCCCGGGCGGCAACCTGGTGGAGCACGTCCTGCAGTCCCTGCCGATCGAGGCCGAGGCCACCCACCTGCCCGAGTCGGTCACCGTCTCCGTCGAGGGCCTGGAGGCCGGCGCCTCCATCCACGCCAAGGACATCGTCCTGCCGGTCAACGTCTCGCTGGCCGTCGAGGCCGACGCCGTCGTGCTGCAGGTCATCGCCGCCCAGGCCGCCCCGGTCGAGGACGAGGCCGCCGAGGCCGAGGGCACCGAGGCCTGAGCCTCCTGTCGCCCAATTGCTGAGACCGCTGCCCCGGTCGCTCCCGCTGGAGCGACCGGGGCAGCGGTGTGTCCGGGATGATGACGTCGAGCGCGAAGGCGAGGAGAGAAGCGTGAGCGAGCGCAGCGAGCGAGCCATGGAGAGGTGCGCGGTCCGCGAAGCGGCCGCCGAGCGCAGCGAGGTGGGCGCATGAGCGAGGACTACGACGGCCCCTGGCTGGTGGCGGGGCTGGGCAACCCCGGGGAGCAGTACGCCCGGAACCGGCACAACATCGGCTTCATGGTGGTGGACCTGCTGGCGCAGCGGATGGGCGCCAGGTTCAAGGCGCACAAGAGCCGGGCGCAGGTGGCCGAGGGACGGCTGGCGGGCAAGCGGGTGGTGCTGGCCAAGCCGATGTCCTTCATGAACCTCTCCGGCGGGCCGGTGACGGCGCTGCGCGACTTCTACAAGGTGCCGGCCTCGGCGCTGATCGCGGTCCACGACGAGCTGGACATCGACTACGCGGAGCTGCGGCTGAAGCTGGGCGGCGGGGACAACGGCCACAACGGCCTGAAGTCGATCACCAAGTCGCTGGGCCCGGACTACCACCGGGTGCGCTGCGGGATCGGCCGTCCGCCGGGCCGGATGGAGGTCGCGGACTTCGTGCTGAAGGACTTCTCCTCGACCGAGCGCAAGGAGCTGGAGTGGTTCGTGGACCGCTCGGCGGACGCGGTGGAGGCGCTGCTGTCCGAGGGGCTGGAACGGGCCCAGGGCACGTACAACTCCTGATCGCCGCTGACCGTCCGTCAGGACCGTGTGCGGGTACGCAACGGTCGTACAACGCTTGCCCGTCCACACCTGATTCGGTGTGAGAACCCCGTGCGGGATCGGATAGCGTCGGCTTGGTACGCGAACGAGTCCTGGGGAGTTCTCGATGCGGGGATTGCGTCCGGTCCGCCGAGCGCGGTGGAGCCGGGTGGCCGGGCTGAAGCGGCTCGGGCGGCGGGTCGGTACGGCCGGTGCGCTGGGGGTGGCCGGCGTCCTGCTGTCGGGCGGTGCGCTGGCGCACGCGGAGCCGGTGGCCGAGTCGGACCCGGCGGTCTCCCCGGAGCCGGCGGCGGCGCAGTTCGGCCCGGTGCTCGGCGATTCGATGGGCCCCGACGCCGGGCTGCTGGCGGTCGGCGGCGGCCTGGTGGTGGTGGCCGGCGGCGCGGCGCTGTGGCTGAAGCGCAGGCGCGCGGGCGAGGTGGCGGAGTAGCACCCCCGCGCGGATCAGCATCCCTGCGCGGATCAGGACCCCCGCGCGGATCAGCATCCCTGCGCGGATCAGGACCCCTGTGCGGATCAGGACCCCTGTGCGGATCAGGACCTCTGTGCGGAGCGGGAGTTCCGCACTGAGCAGCACCCCCTCCGTGCGGAGCGGGAGCCTCACGGCGATGGGCCGGTGTCCCGGACGGGACACCGGCCCATCGGCCGTTCTCGGGCGGCCGTCAGCCGGTGTTGCGCAGGCCGGCGGCGATGCCGTTGACGGTCAGCAGCAGCGCGCGGGCGCGCAGCGGGTCGTCCTGGCGCCCGGCCGAGAGCTCCTCGCGCTGGCGGCGCAGCAGCGCGACCTGGAGGTAGGAGATCGGGTCGAGGTAGGCGTCGCGGACGGCGAAGGTCTGCTTCAACACCGGGTTGTGCTCGAGCAGTTCGTTCTCGCCGGTGAGCCGCAGCACCTCGCGCAGGGTGAGCGCGTGCTCGGCCTTGATCTCGTCGAAGACGTGGCGCAGTTCGCCGGGCACCAGCTGCTCGACGTAGTGCTGGGCGATCCGCAGGTCGGTCTTGGCCAGCGTCATGGCGACGTTGGACAGGAAGTTGCGGAAGAAGTGCCACTCGCCGTACATCTCGTCCAGCACGCCGCCGAGGCCCGCCGCGCGGGCGGCCGCGAGGCCGGAGCCGACGCCGAACCAGCCGGGGACGATTTGCCGGGACTGGGTCCAGCCGAACACCCACGGGATGGCCCGCAGGCCGTCCAGGCCGGCGCCGGAGTCGGGGCGGCGGGACGGGCGGGAGCCCAGGTGCAGCGAGGCGAGCTGGTCGACCGGGGTGGCGGCGAAGAAGTACTTCGGCAGGTCCTCCTGCTCGACCAGGCCGCGGTAGGCGGTGTGGGCGGCCTCGGAGACCTGGTCCATCGCGGCGTCCCAGCGGGCCAGCGACTCGGGGGCCTGGCGCGGGGCGGTGTGCAGCGCGGAGGCGGAGAGCGTGGCGGAGATGGTCAGCTCCAGGTTCTCCCGGGCGAGCGAGGGGAGCAGGTACTTGTCGGAGATGACCTCGCCCTGCTCGGTGACCTTGATCTCGCCCTCCAGGGTGCCCCAGGGCTGGGCCAGGATGGCCTCGTGCGAGGGGCCGCCGCCGCGGCCGACGGTGCCGCCGCGGCCGTGGAACAGGCGCAGCCGGATGCCGTAGCGGTGGGCGACGTCGCGCAGGCGGCGCTGGGCGCGGTGGATCTCCCACTGGGAGGTGGTGATGCCGCCGAACTTGGAGGAGTCGGAGTAGCCGAGCATGACCTCCTGGACGTCGCCGCGCAGCGAGACGAGCAGGCGGTAGGACGGGTCGGAGAGCATCTCGTCGAGGATGCGGTCGGCCTGCTGGAGTTCGTCGGTGGTCTCCAGCAGCGGCACGATGCCGATCTTGGCGATGCCGGCGTGCAGGTCGATCAGACCGGCCTCGCGGGCCAGCACGGTGGCCGCGAAGACGTCGTCGGCACCCTGGCACATGGAGATGATGTAGCTCTCGACGATCTCGTCGCCGAAGCGCTCGAAGCCCTGGCGGATCGTGTTGAACACGCCGAGGGTCTTGGTGCCGGCCTCGTCCAGCGGGGCCGGGGTGGGGGCGAGCGGGCGGCGTGAGCGGAGTTCCTTGGCGAGCAGCTTCTGCCGGTACTCGCGGGGCATGTCGGCGTAGCGCCAGGCCTCCTCGCCGAGCCGGTCGAAGAGCTGGCCGAGGGCGTGGTGGTGGGCCTCGGCGTGCTCGCGCACGTCCATGGTGGCGAGCTGCAGGCCGAAGGCCTCGACGGTGCGGATGGCGCGGGCGAGGCGGCCGTCGGCGATGAGCTCGCCGCGGTGGGCGCGCAGCGAGTCCTGGATCAGCCGCAGGTCGGCGATCAGCTCGCGGGTGCCGAGGTAGTCGCGGCCCTCGACGTGCGGGGTGCCGCCGGCCAGCCGCTCGCGGGTGTTCTCCAGCTTGAGCCGGATGCAGGTGGCCTTGAGGCGGTAGGGCTCCTCGGCGTTCATCCGCTTGTAGCGCGGGCTGAGTTCGGGGAGCAGGTGCAGATCGGTGTTGAGCGAGGCGAGCAGTTCGACCGAGGCGCCGGCCAGCCGCTCGGAGGTGGAGAGCGTGTTGCGCAGGTCGTCGATCGCGGAGAGCGCGTCCTTGATGCCGTACTCGTGCTGGAGGTTGAGGACGTCCCAGGTGACCTGCGGGGTGACGTTGGGGTTGCCGTCGCGGTCGCCGCCGATCCAGGTGCCGAAGGTGAGCGGCCGCACGCCGTCGGGCAGGCCCAGGCCGACCCGGGCGAGCTCCTCGTGCAGCTCCTCCAGGACCTCGGGGACGGCCTCGCGGTAGAGCTCGTCCAGGTAGTAGACGGCGTTGCGGGCCTCGTCGGTGGGCTCGGGGCGGGCGATGCGCAGCTCGTCGGTCTGCCAGAGCAGGTCGATGACCTCGGCCAGGCGGCGGTCGGCGGAGCGCTTGGCGCTGCTGGTGCGGGCCTGGTCGGCGGCGGCCAGGCCGGAGGTGACCTCGTCGCGGTGGATGCGGTCGAGGAGCTCGCCGATCCGGCGCAGCTTGTTGAGGACGCTGCGGCGGGCGGCCTCGGTGGGGTGCGCGGTGAAGACCGGGCGGACCGCGAGGTGGGCCAGGGTGTCCTGGAGGTGCTTGGGGTCGGCCTCGGCGAGCTGGTCGGCGGTCTGCGCGAGCAGCGAGCCCTCCCGGGCGCGGCGGGTGGCGAGCTCGCGGCCGCGGTGCACCTGCTCGGTGACGTTGGCGAGGTGGAAGTAGGTGGAGAACGCCCGGACCAGCTTGGCGGCGGTGTCCAGGTCGATGTCGGAGAGGAGTTCGGCGGTGGCCTCGCCGTCGGTGCGGCTCAGCAGGCGGACCTGTTCGACCAGGCCCAGCAGCTGGGGGCCCTCCTGGCGGACCAGCGTCTCGCCCAGCAGGTCGCCGAGGCGTCGGATGTCCGCACGCAGGGCGGCATTGTCGGCGACGACGGGCGTGGGGCTGTCCGCCGGGGTGGGGACCGGAGCGGTCACGGCTGGCTCCCTCTGGTGGTGGGGTTCGGCAACGGCTCATCGTCACAGGTCCACACGGGTGTGGCGGGTGTGACGCGTGCGGACCGCGCTGTCCGACGCGACCAGCATAGGTGTCGGGGCGGGTGCTGTCCGCGAGGTGGCCGGATGGCGGACAGGGCTGCCGAAAACCACCTGTGGTCTGGACCACTTGACGGCTTCGGGGGGTGTGCCGGGAGATCCCGGTGGGGAGGGGAGGGGGTTGCCGCTTACGCTGTGGGGCATGAGCAAGTCGCCTGGGGAGCGCATGCCGGTCCGGTGGTTCTGGTGGTGGAAGCGGCCGCGCAGCGTCTTCCTGGACGTCGGGCTGGGGCTGCTCGCCGCGGTGGAGTGCGCGGCCAGCACGATCGCCTTCCTCTCCGCCCGGATACACGTCAGCACCGCGGGAGCGGTCGGCATAGCCGTGCTCGGCACGCTGGCCGGCGGCTCGCTGGTGGTGCGCCGGCGCTGGCCGGCCGTCCCGGTACTGGTGACGCTGCTGGTGATGCCCGGCATGCTGGGCGTGGTGCTGTTGGTGGTGGCGCTGTACACGCTGGCCTCGACCTGGGAGTGGCCCTCGCGCCGGCGCCGGGTGGTGGCGCTGTCCGGGCTGGCCTTCGCCGAGGCGGCCGCGGTGATGGCGGTGTCGCTGATGACGCCCGGCGACATGATGGACCCGCCGCCGCTGTGGGGTCAGATCCTGCTGTCGCTGCTGGTGTCGGTCGGGCTGACCGTCGCCCCGGTGGTGACCGGACTGTACGTCGGCGCGCGGCGGCGGCTGATCGAGTCGCTCAAGGACCGCGCCCACGGCCTGGAGACCGAGCTGGACCTGCTGGCCGAGCAGGCGCAGGAGCGCGCCCGCCGGGCCCGGCTGGAGGAGCGCACCCGGATCGCCCGGGAGATGCACGACGTGGTGGCGCACCGGGTGTCCCTGATGGTGGTGCACGCCGGGGCGCTGGAGCGGATCGCCGGCAAGGACCCGGACAAGGCGGCGCAGAGCGCCAAGCTGATGGGCGAGGTGGGCCGGCAGGCGCTGAACGAACTGCGCGAGATCCTCGGGGTGCTGCGGATGGACGACGAACGGCAGCCGGAGCCGGACTCGCTGGCCGGGCTGCCGCGGCTGGTCGACCAGTCCCGCGCGGCCGGGATGGCGGTGACCCTGACGGTCAGCGGCAGCCGGCAGGAGTTCACCGGCGAGGCCGAGCAGACCGCCTACCGGGTCGTCCAGGAGGGCCTGACCAACGCGCACAAGCACGCGGGCGGCGCCCAGGTGTCGGTCCTGCTCTCGTACGCGCCGAACGGGGTGCGGGTGGCCGTGGTGAACGCCTGCCCCGGCGGGGAGCGGGGCGCGGCGAAGCTGCCCAGCGGCGGCAACGGGCTGGTCGGGATGCGGGAGCGGGTGATCGCGCTGGGCGGCACCTTCTCCTCCGGGCCGGAGGCGGACGGCGGGTTCCGGATCGAGGCGGTGCTGCCGTCCCGGCTGGCGGTGCGGGCCGAGCGGCTGCGCTGAGCCGTCCCCGGCCCCCGGCCGTCAGTACTCCTCGGCGGTGCGCAGCCGCTCGGGGGCGGTGCCCAGGACGAGGGTGGAGATCGCCTGGTCGATGCCGTGGCCGAGGAACCACTCGCCGGTGTGGTCCAGGCTGTAGACCCGGCCCTCCTCGTCGACGGCCAGCAGCGCCTGCCCGTACGCCTCCTCGCCGAGCGGGGCCAGCCGGGTGCCCAGCGCCCGGCCCAGGTCGAGCAGGGTGCGCGGCTGGTGCAGCCCGCACAGCGGGTCGATCAGGAACGGGGTGCGGGCCAGCTGGCGGCCCGGGCCGGACAGGTCGAAGGCGAGGCCGCCGAACTCGGCCCAGGCCTCCACCGCCGCCGGGAACACCGCGTGCCGTACGCCGGCGGGCGCGCCGTACCCGGCCAGGGCGTCGGCCCACTCCTCGGCCTGCCGGATCTCCCAGCGGCCGGGGTGCCAGCCGGCCGCCTTGAGCTCGGCGGCGACGTCGGCGGGGAAGCGCGGGCGGGTCCGGGTGCCGGCGGGGGAGAGGGTGGCCGGTGGGGACGGGATCGGCGGGTTCAGGACGGACTCCAGGGCTGGGGGACGGGGGACGTGCCGGCGCTCGGCCGGTCAGTGCGCGGGCGGCCCGACGGCGACGCTGCGTACGGTGAAGTGCTCCAGCATCGGAGCGCAGGAGCGGCACGGCGGGGCGTGGCTGCCGTGCGCCGGGTCGTCCTCCTCGCGGATGCGCACGGTCGTCATCCGGGCGCCCTTGAGCGACTTTCGGGCCTCCTGCACGGTCATCGGCTTGCGGGCGGCGCGCTTGGAGCGCCGGCCGTCGACCGCGGCCAGGTGCTGGGAGAGCAGGACGGCCTCCGGGCAGCGGCCGGTGAACCGTTCGCGGGCCTCCGCCGGCAGGGTGTCCAGGAAGTCGGCGACCAGGTGGTGCAGCGCCGGGCGGCGCGGGTCCTTGTCGCCCGCCAGGGTGTGCACCTCGCCGCCCTTGAGCGACAGCGCGGCGGCGACGGCGGGCAGCAGGCTGTCGCGGTGGTGGCGCAGCACGGGCGGGCCCGCCGGCTCACCGGTGGTCATCCGTCGTCCTCCTCCTCGTAACCCGGCATCGGCCGGAGTGACCGGGCCGGTCCGGGGCAAGCCTGTCAAACGGTACTGACAACCGCACAACCGGGGTGCGGCGGCGGCCGGTGCCGCGGCGGGCCGGCCGGCGGTCGCCCGATGCCGGCCGAACGCGCACCCGCCCGTCATGACTTGTCCGCCGATCTACCGAAACGGCCCCCGGGCCCGGTGCCCGGCCGGTACCGTTCCGGCAGCGAGCCGAAGGGGACGCGGCCGACCGTGCGGACAGCCGCCGGCAGCCCGACTCCGGTGCCCGCGCCGGACGTTGAGGCCGCCGGGGAAGGCCTGTCGCCCGCCCCGGCGCTGAGCGAAGGGGCTCGTGCGATGACGTCGGAACCGCAGGACGAGCACTGGCAGACCGCCAACCAGGCACCGGGCGGACACGTGCCCGCACCGGACGAGCCGCCCCGGCCGGTGCCCGAACACCCGGTGGGGCTGGCCGTGGTCGGGGCCGGCTACTGGGGCCCGAAGCTGGTCCGCAACGCGCAGCACACCCCGGCGCTGCGGCTGCACTGGCTGTGCGACCTGGACGAGGCCAAGGCCCGGGCGGTGCTGGGGGAGTACAGCACCGTCGGGGTGACCGACAGCTACCGGCGGGTACTGGCGGACGGGCGGGTCGGCGCGGTCGCGGTGGCGACGCCGGCGGGCGCCCACTACGCGCTGGTGCGGGCGGCCCTGGAGGCCGGCAAGCACGTCCTGGTGGAGAAGCCGATCACCACCTCCGCCGCCGAGGCCGAGGAACTGGTCGACCTGGCCGAGCGGCGCGGGCTGGTGCTGATGTGCGACCACACCTTCTGCTACACCCCGGCGGTGCGGCGGATCCGCGAACTGGTCCACGGCGGGGACATCGGGGACGTCCAGTTCTTCGACTCGGTGCGGATCAACCTCGGCCTGGTGCAGCCGGACGTGGACGTGCTGTGGGACCTCGCCCCGCACGACCTGTCGATCCTGGACTTCGTGCTGCCGCCCGGGGTCGAGCCGGTCGGGGTGTCCGCCCAGGGCGCCGACCCGATCGGGGCCGGCCGCGCCTGCGTCGCGTACCTGACGGTCCGGCTCAGCAACGGCGCGCTGGCGCACTGCCACGTCAACTGGCTCTCCCCGACCAAGGTCCGCACCACCCTGATCGGCGGCTCGCGGCGCACCCTGGTCTGGGACGACCTCAACCCGCAGGCCCGGCTGGCCGTGCACGACCGCGGGGTCGACCTCACCCCGCCCGACCGGCTGACCGACGCGATCCGGCACCGGGCGCTGATCTCCTACCGGGTCGGCGAGATGGTCGCGCCCGCGCTGGTCGAGCAGGAGGCGCTGCGCAACGTGATGGCCGAGTTCGCGGCCGCCATCACCGAGGGCCGGGCCCCGCTCACCGACGGCCGGGCCGGGGTGCGGGTGCTGCAGCTGCTGGAGGCGGCCTCGCTCAGTCTCGAACTCGGCGGCGCCACCGTCCCGGTGGGCGCGGCGGTCCGGACCGGGGCGGAGGTCGCCCGGTGAGCGGGCCGGGGCGCGGGCCGGTGCGCCGGGGCGCGGCGCGGGATCCGGCGCGGGAGGGCGTCCCGCTGGTCGATCTGGCGGCGGCGCACGCCGAGGTGGCGGACGAGGTGCGGGCCGGCTTCGACCGGGTGCTCGCCTCCGGAGCCTTCGTCAAGGGCCCCGAGGTGGCCGCCTTCGAGCGTGAGTACGCGGCCTTCGCCGGTGTCCGGCACTGCGTGGGCGCCGCCAACGGCACCGACGCCCTCGAACTGGCCCTGCGCGCCCTGGGCCTGCCGCCCGGCAGCGGGGTGGTGCTGCCCGCCAACACCTTCGTCGCCACCGCCGAGGCCGTGCTGCGGGCCGGGCTGCGCCCGGTGCTGGTCGACGCCGACCCGGAGTACCTGCTGATGGACCCGGAGCGGGCCGCCGCCGCGCTGCCCGGCGCGGCCGCGCTGCTGCCCGTCCACCTCTTCGGCCAACTCGCCCCGATGGGGCCGCTGCTGGCGGCGGCCGACGGACGGCCGGTGGTGGAGGACGCGGCGCAGTCCCAGGGCGCCCGGCAGCACGGGCGGAGCCGGTACGGGCGGATCGCGGCCACCAGCTTCTACCCGGGCAAGAACCTCGGCGCCTACGGCGACGCCGGGGCGGTGCTCACCGACGACGACGCCCTGGCCGACGCCGTCCGGCTGATCGGCGACCACGGCGCCCGCGACCGGTACCGGCACGAACGGTTCGGCTTCAACTCCCGGCTGGACGCGCTGCAGGCCGTCGTGCTGCGCGCCAAGCTGCGCCGGCTGCCCGCCTGGAACGCCGCCCGCCGGGCCGCCGCCGCCCGCTACGACGAGCTGCTGGGCGGGCTGGGCGGGCTCGCCCTGCCCCGCACCGCGCCCGGCAACGAGCACGTCCGGCACCTGTACCCGGTACGGATCGGCCCCGGCCGGGACCGCGACGCGGTGCTGGCCGAACTGCACGCGGCCGGGATCGGCGCCGGGGTGCACTACCCGGTGCCGGTCCACCGGCAACCCGCGTTCCATCACCTCGGCCACCGCGAAGGGACGTTCCCGGTCGCCGAGCGGGCCGCCCGCGAACTGCTCAGCCTGCCGCTGCACCCCCACCTCACCGAGGCCGGGCAGCTGCGGGTGGCCGAGGCGCTGGCGCGGGCGCTGGGCGTGCGGTTGTGACGTCGGGGACGCTCCCGGGCGCGGCTCCCGGCAAGGCTTCGGGCGCGGCTCCGGGCGAGGGCCGGGCAAGGCTCCGGGCGGGGCCGGGCAAGGCTTCGGGCGTGGTCCGGGCAGGGCTCCGGGCGAGGTCCCGGCCGTGCGCCGCCCCCGGGACCCGCCGTCGCTCCCCCGTCGTCCGCCTGACGGACGGGGGGTTGAAGGCAGGCCCTAGGCTGGTGCCCAGCAGGCACCGTATTTGCAGCAGCCAGTGGGGGCTCCCAGATGACGACAGGTCGGCCCGGCGTCGCCGCCGCACCGAACGCGGCGTACGCAGGTCAGGTGGTGCAGTTCCCGGACCCGGTCCGCGCGGAGCGGCACCCCGCCGGGGTCAGGGTGGACGAGTACGGCTTTCCGGACTTCGGCCCGTACGCCGCCGCCGCGGCCGAGGTGGCCGACCCGCCGGAGGGCTTCGGCGTGGACGAGCTGCGACTGACCGACTACGTGTCGGCCAACGCCGCGCTCTACACCCAGGGCCACCCGCTCTGGGCCGACCTCTCGACCGCCGTCGCCACCCCGCCCGGCTGGACCTGGCACCACGCGGTCGGCCGGGCCGCCCCCGGCTGGCGGCGGATGGAGCTCGTGCCGGTCGAGGTCAAGGCGCTGCTGCGGCACCACGGCGGCCTGGCCACCTCCGCCGCCGACCACACCCGCCGCGGCACCCGCCCCCTGCAGGAGCGCCGGGCGGTGCACTTCTCGCTGGCCGGGGACGGCGGCGACCCGATCGGCGTCCCCGAGGACCTCGTGCAGCGCGCCGAGCAGCGCCTCGGCTACCGGCTGCCCGACGCCTACCGCACCTTCCTCAAGCTGGGCGGCGGCCGCACCCCGGTCGGCGTGGCGCTGGACACCGAGCTCGGACTGCTGCTCGACCAGCCCTTCCTGACGCTCACCGAGGAGTACGGCACCGCGGACGTCGTGTACACCAACAAGTGCCTGCGCGACCACCTCACCAAGGACTACCTGGCCGTCGCCTACGCCCAGGGCGGCCTGGTCGCGCTCAAGGTGCGCGGCGAGCGGACCGGCTCGGTCTGGTTCCACCTGCACGACGACGCCCGCGACACCGGTGCCCCGGAGGCCCCGGAGGACCGCTGCGCCCGGCTGCTGCTGCCCTGCGGCGAGGACTTCGACGCCTTCCTGCTGCGGTTGGCGGGCAGCCCGCCGGAGCTGGAGACGGTCGCGGAGCTGATGGTGGACGGCGGGTTCGCCCGGGCCGTCCCGGTGGGCTGAGGCGCGTGGTCGCGGTGGTCGCGGTGGTGTCGGTGGTGTCGGTGGAACGGGGGACGAAGAGGATGCGGACAGGGGTGAACCGGGCGTGGTGACGTACGCGCAGGCGCAGGAGCTCGCCGAGGAGTGGATCAACGGCGGGGTGCCGCGCTCGCAGCAGCGCGAGGTGCGGGTCCGGGAGTTCGACCTGGGCTTCGTCTGCTGGGCGGTGGCGCCCGCGGGCCCGGCCGAGGGCACGGGCGGCGGCACGGGGGAGGCACGGCTGGTGATCGCCCGGGACTCGGGCGCCAGCACGCTGTGGCCCGCGCTGCCCGTCAACGAGGTGGTCCGGCAGTACGAGGAGGTCTACGGGCGGCCGGTGGCGGCCAACCCGGCCGGGGCGGCGAAGCCCGCGCCCGGACCGGTGGAGGCCACCTCCTTCCTGCTCAGCCCGCCGCAGTGGCTCCAGGAGGCGGGGGCCGCGGCGATCGCGGCGGAGGCGGAGCGGCTCGGGACGGCCCCGGCCGGGCCGCAGGGTGCCGAGGCCCCGGTCGCGGCCGATGCTGCCGCTGCCATGCCCGGCGCCGCCGCTGCCACGCCCGTCGAGGAGCGGCCCGTTCCGGCGCCGCAGCCCGTTCCCGCGCCGCTGCCCGCCCCGGCCGTGCTGACCGAGCCGCCGGTCTCCGGCCGGCCCGCCGGGGACGCGCCCACCATGCTCGCGCCGCCGCCCGGGCACGAGGAGCCGGTCGTCGCTCCGCAGCCCTCGCCGCAGCCGCAGGCCGTCGCGCCGGTGCCGCCGCCCGTGGCTCCGGTCGTGCCCGTCGCGCCCGTCGCGCCCGTCGCGCCCGTCGCGCCCGTCGCGCCCGGTGTTCCCAGTGTTCCTGGTGTTCCTGGTGTGCCGGGCCCGTCGGACGGGGGCGACGCCGCCACCGTCCTGATGCCCGAGGGGCTGCGGATCACCGGCTCGGACCTGCCCGAGCCCGCCGCGCCGGCGGGTGCCGAGGCCGCGACCATGCTGATGCCGCCGACGAGCGGCGGCCACGGCATGCCCCCGGTCCCGCCGTTCGCCGAGCCGCCGGCCGCCTCGCCCGCCCCGCCGGCCCCGGTGGCCCCGGCACCCGCCCCGGCCGCCGAGCCGGCGCCGACCCTGCTCGCCTCGCCGGACGCCATGCCCGGGCTGATGGGCCTGCCGGGTGCCCCGGCCGCCCCGCCCGCCACTGGCCCGCAGGCGGAGCACGCCCCGACGATGCTGGCCCCGCCGGGCGGCATGCCCGGCCTCGCCGGCCTGCCCGGTGCCCCGGTCCCCGGCGCCCCGGAGGGCGCCGCGCCGCAGGGCGGACTCGGACGCGGGGCCGGCTCGGTCCCGCCGCCGCCCCCGCCGGCCGCGCTGCGCGGTGGCCCCGCCGGTGCCCCCGGTGCGGGCGCCGCCCCCGCCGGACTCGGACGCGGTGCGGGTTCGGGCCCGCCGCCGCCCCCGCCGGCCGGGCTGAAGCACACTCCGGGCTCCGGTACGCCCGTCGCCGCCCCGGCTGGCTCCGGCGGCCGCGGCGCGGCCTCCGCCCCGCCGCCTCCGCCCCCGGCGGGCCTGCGCGGTGGCGAGGCCCCGCCGGCCCCGCAGGGCGCGCCGTCCGCCGGCCCGCCCGCCTCCGGTACGGCGTACGAGGCGACCCAGCTGGCGGGTGCGATCGACCCGGCGCTGCTGGGCGGCCCGGCGGACCCGGGCACCCCGCCGTCCGGCGGTCCCGCCGTCCCGCCGCCGCCCGGCGGCCCGGCGGCCCCCGCCGCGCCCGCGGCCGGCTACGGCTACCCGAACACGGGCGGTGCCGCGGGGGTCGTCCCGCCGGCGGTGCCCGGTTCGCCGCAGGCCGCGCCGGTGCCCCCGGGGGTGCCCGCGGTCGGCCCGGGGTACTTCGCCGCGCTCAGCTACCGGGGCCCGGACGGCTCGGAGCAGAAGCTGCTGCACCGCAGCGAGCCCGGCACCCCGCACCCGGAGTGGAAGATCCTGCAGGACCTGCGCCGGCTCAACGTGCCGCCGGAGCAGGTGCTGGAGCTCTACACCGAGCTGGAGTCGTGCGACCTGCCGGGCGGCTACTGCAACCGCATGATCGCCGCGTCCTGGCCGAACGTCCGGCTCACCCACACCGCCCCGTACGGCCGCGACCACGCGTCCCGGCAGGCCGGGATGGCCGAGCTGCTCGACCACCTGGACGAGCTGCACCAGCTGGCGTCCGGCGCCCAGCGGGTCCGCCCGTTCCGGGTGCCGCCGCCCGCGCCCGGGACGGTCCAGGCGCTGCCGCCGCTCCCGCCGCAGCAGCTCGCCCAGGAGACCGGCGCCGCCTTCGGGCAGAACCTGTTCCGGTACGAGCAGCGCGCCGTCTCCCGCCAGGGCGTGCCCGAGCCGGTGTCCCAGACCCTGATGTGGGCCGGGCTGCCGCGCGACTTCGGGCCGTTCTTCTGGGCGCAGGCGCAGGAGGGCCGCCCGATCCCGACGCTCGCCGAGCTGGCCGCCGAGCGCGGCCTGGCCGCGGGCCCGGACTTCGGCGGCTACCTGGTGCTGGGCAACGACTACGGACGGCAGCTGTGCGTCCAGTACGGCACCGCGCACGTGGTGGCCGTGGACATCGATGGAACCGGTCAGCCGCCCCGGTTCGTCAACAGCGGTGTACCGGAGTTCGTCCGCTCGATGGCCCTGCTGGGCCGGATGTGGCGGCTGCGGTACGGGCTGACCCCGGACCAGGCCGGTCGCTGGACGACCGACTTCCAGGCCCAGCTCGCCGCGATCGACCCGGCGGCCCTGCAGAACGCGGACACCTGGTGGGCCGTGCTGCTGGAGCAGTTCTGGGACGGCCTGCTGTAGCGGACCGTCGCAGGTCCTCGCAGGTGGGAGGGGTCGTTCCGGTGCCCGGAACGGCCCCTCCGGCATGCCTCCGCAGCTGTGCCTCGTTGGGGTTTCGCCCAGATCTGCGCAAAATAGGTCAAGAGGATGGGTCTATTCGTCTCGTCCTCGACATATTCCGGTCCGCACGACGACGGAATCCGGCCCGGGGCACCGAACCGGTTCCGGATCCGTCCGTTCCGTCCGATCATGGGCTCCGCAGCCCGCGAAACGAGGGGAAGAGCCCATGAGCGACGCCGTCCCCCAGTACGGCTTCACCCAGGCCCGCCGTGGCTACGTGCCCGAGCAGGTCGACCGAGCCCTCGCCGCCCTCACCGCGCAGCGTGACGAGGCGTGGGAACGGTTGAGCGTCCTGGGCGCCGGCATCCGGCAGATGGAGGCCCGGCTGGCCGACATCCGCCGGACTGCCGAGGAGGCCCCGGAACCCGACTACCAGGTACTCAGCGAGCAGGCCGCCGGACTGGCCGCGATGGCCGAGAACGAGGCGCGCGCCGTCCGGGAGAAGGCCGAGCGCTTCGCCGAGGACCTGCGGGACGAGGTCTACGAGGCGGGGCAGGCCGCCGACCGCGCCGCCAAGGAGTACAGCACCACGACCCGTACCGACGCGGACGCGGCCGCCCGCCGCACCGAGGAGCGGACCCGGGCCGAGGCCGAGGGCATCCGGTCCGACACCGACCGGGAGAGCCGTTCCGCGCGGGACGCCGCGACCGCGTACGCCGCCAAGGTGCGGGTGGCCGCCGCCGAGGCCAGCGAGCAGGCCGAGGCCGAGCTGGCCGCCCGGCGCCGCAAGGCCGACGAGACCTTCGCCGCCGCCCAGGCCGCGGCCGACGCCGAGGACGCCGAGGTCTCGGCGACCGCCGAGCGCAAGGTCAAGGAGGCGGAGCAGCAGCGGGAGACGGTGCTGAACCGGATCAAGCAGCTGGAGACGGACGCCCAGGCCAAGGCCGACCAACTGGTCGAGCAGGCCCGCCGGGAGGCCGAGAAGATCAACGCGGAGAGCGAGCGCGAGCAGCGCGAGTTCGACACCCGGCTGGAGACGGTGCAGCAGCACCTGGACCACATCAAGGCCACGCTGGCCTCGCTCACCGGGGCGGCGGTCGGCCAGATCGAGCCCGAGGTGGCGGCGGCCGCCGTCGCGGCCGCCCGGGCCGCCCAGGACTCCGTCGGGACCGTCGTGCCCGTCGCGGCGCCCGCGCCCCCCGCTCCGCGGGACCCGGTCGCGGACGCGGTCGTCGACGCCTCGCCGGTGGACTCGGAGGCGGACACCGGGGAGATCCCGGTGGCCGACCTGCGCAAGACCCTGACTCCCGCGGCTCCCGCCGGGGCCAAGGCCCCCGCCCGGGAGAGGTCGGCGACCGTGCTGCGGACGCCGGTGGTCGGCAGCAGCGCCACCAGGGCCATCGGCGGGCCCGTGGCGACCGGCCCGGTGCCGCCGAAGCCGGCCTCGCCGCCCGCCGAGGAGACGGTCGAGGGGACGGCCGGGGCCGAGGGAACGGCCGAAGGGACGGCCGGGGCCGAGGGAGCGGCCGAGGGGACGGCCGGGGCCGAGGGAACGGCCGAGGCGAAGGCGGTCGACGGGCCGGCCGCGGCCGGGAAGGGCGACGGGCGGTCCTCGGAGGCCGAGACCCGGATCGTTCCGAAGATCATCATCGTGGACGACGGCAGCGACTACGCGACCCCCCACACGGTGAGCTACAACCGCCGCTGACCGGCGCGCCCGACCGCGCGCCGCGAAGGCCCCGACCGCCCGGTGAGAGGCGGTCGGGGCCTTCGCCGTGCCGGCCGCGCCCGGGCCCTCGGGCGGGAGCCCGGGTCGACGGGCGGGCCCTCGGGGCCGGGTCGACGGGCAGGCCGAGGCCGGAGGCCGGGGAGGACGGGCGGGCTTCGGGACAGGACGGCGGTCGACGGGGTGGGCCCCCGGGAACGAAAGAGGCCGAGACCCGTGGCGCCCTCCAGGAAAGGGCGCCACGGTTCCCGGCGCTTGGGCGGGCGCCCCCACCCAGGGCCGCCCGGCCTCGCACCTCCGACCCCCATCGGGGGTGCGACAGTGCCCTCCACAGCCATCCCCCACGGTTGGGTGCGGCGGGCACGTTCACCATGGTGCGCGATCTCCATGGACGGCCAGTGACAGGAGTATGTCCAGTTCGTGGCGGATAGCCGTGCCCCGTTCGGGACGGCTCCCGGTTGGTTCGTCCACCGGCCGGTCCGGTGTTCCGTCCAGTCGTTCGTTCTCGGACGTGTTCCTGACAACCTGCGCGGGGCGGCCGCGCGGATGCCCGGTGCTCCGGATCCCCGGCCGACCTCTGCCGACCCCCTTTCGCCCCCTTTCGGCCCCTTTCAGCCCCGGCGCGGGTCCGGCGCGGGTCCGGTCCGGCCTCGCCGAAGCCGTGGACCGCGTGCGCGTCCCTGCCGCGGCGTAGGCTGGAGACCCCCGGCCGCTCGGCGTGCCGGGCCGTTCGCGTTGCCCCGGCGGGCCTTCGCCGCCCCGGGGCAGCATCAGCCACGGGACGAAGAAGAGACCCCAGATGAGCCTGACCGGACTGCTCGATGTCGTCGCGCGGGACGCGGCGCTCGCCGAGGCGATCGAGGCGGCCACCGCCCCCGGAGCCGCGGCCGGTGGACGCCGCCACCTGGACCTGGTCGGACCGCCCGCCGCCCGGCCGTTCGCCATCGCCGCGCTGGCCCGCGCGCTCGCCGGGCAGGCCGCCGGGGACCGGGGCCGCCCGGTGCTCGCCGTCACCGCGACCGGCCGGGAGGCCGAGGACCTCGCGGCCTCGCTGCGCTCCCTGCTGCCCGTCGACGCCGTCGCCGAGTTCCCGGCCTGGGAGACCCTGCCGCACGAACGGCTGTCGCCCCGCTCGGACACCGTCGGGCGCCGGCTGGCCGTACTGCGCCGGATCGTGCACCCGCGGGCGGACGACCCGGCGGCCGGGCCGGTCCAGGTGGTGGTCGCCCCGGTCCGTTCGGTGCTCCAGCCGCAGGTCAAGGGGCTGGCCGAGCTGGAACCGGTGGCCGTCCGGCGCGGTGAGTCGTACGACCTGGAGGAGGTGGCCCGCCGGCTCTCCGCCGCCGCCTACGCGCGCGTCGAACTGGTCGAGAAGCGCGGCGAGTTCGCCGTCCGCGGCGGCATCCTGGACGTCTTCCCGCCGACCGAGGAGCACCCGCTGCGGGTGGAGTTCTGGGGCGACGAGGTCGAGGAGGTCCGCTACTTCAAGGTCGCCGACCAGCGTTCGCTGGAGATCGCCGAGCACGGCCTGTGGGCGCCGCCCTGCCGCGAGCTGCTGCTCACCGAGGAGGTGCGGGCCCGGGCCGCCGAGCTGTCCGCCGAGCACCCCGGGCTGGCCGAGATCCTGGACAGGATCGCCGAGGGCATCGCGGTCGAGGGCATGGAGTCGCTGGCGCCGGTGCTGGTGGACGACATGGAGCTGCTGGTCGACGTGCTGCCGCTCGGTTCGGTCGCGGTGGTCTGCGACCCCGAGCGGGTCCGCACCCGGGCCGCCGACCTGGTGGCGACCAGCCAGGAGTTCCTGCACGCCTCCTGGGTCGCGGCCGCGGCCGGCGGGGACCGCCCGATCGACCTGGAGACCATCGACGTCTCCGCCGCCTCGCTGCGCTCGCTCGCCGAGGTGCGCGAGCACGCCGCCGAGATCGGGCTGCCCTGGTGGTCCGTCAGCCCGTTCGCGACCAGCGAGTCGACCGTCGACGGCATCCTGGCCCGCGACGGAGTCGCTGGTTGGCACGGCGATGCCAACACGCTGACCCTCGGCATGCACGCCGTCGAGGCCTACCGGGGCGACACCGCCCGGGCGATCGCCGACGCCAAGGAGCGGCTGGCCGCCGACTGGCGGGTCGTCATGGTGACCGAGGGCCACGGCCCGGCCTCCCGGCTCGCCGAGGTGCTGGGCAACGAGGGCATCCCGGCCCGCCTGGTCGCCGACCTCGCCGAGGCGCCCACCCGGGACGTCGTCCACGTCTCCTGCGGCTCGATCGAGCACGGCTTCGTCGACGAGAACCTGAAGCTCACGGTCATCACCGAGACCGACCTGTCCGGTCAGAAGTCCTCCACCAAGGACATGCGCCGGATGCCCTCGCGCCGCCGCAACGCGATCGACCCGCTGGCGCTGGTGGCCGGCGACTACGTCGTCCACGAGGCGCACGGCGTCGGCAAGTACGTCGAGATGGTGCAGCGCACCGTCCAGGGCGCCACCCGCGAGTACCTGGTGCTGGAGTACGCCCCGGCCAAGCGCGGCCACCCCGGCGACCGGCTGTTCGTGCCGACCGACCAGCTCGACCAGGTCACCAAGTACGTCGGCGGCGAGGCCCCGACGCTGCACCGGCTCGGCGGCGCGGACTGGGCGAAGACCAAGCAGCGGGCCAAGAAGGCGGTCAAGGAGATCGCCGCCGACCTGATCAAGCTGTACTCGGCGCGGATGGCCGCCCCCGGCCACACCTTCGGCCCGGACACCCCGTGGCAGCGGGAGCTGGAGGACGCCTTCCCGTACGCGGAGACGCCGGACCAGCTGACCACCATCGCCGAGGTCAAGTCGGACATGGAGAAGTCCGTCCCGATGGACCGGCTGATCTGCGGCGACGTCGGCTACGGCAAGACCGAGATCGCCGTGCGGGCCGCGTTCAAGGCCGTGCAGGACGGCAAGCAGGTGGCGGTCCTGGTGCCGACCACGCTGCTGGTGCAGCAGCACTTCTCGACCTTCGCCGAGCGCTACGCGAACTTCCCGGTGAACGTGAAGGCGCTGTCCCGCTTCCAGACCGACACCGAGGCCAAGGCCGTGCTGGAGGGGCTGTTCGAGGGCTCGGTGGACGTCGTCATCGGCACCCACCGGCTGTTCTCCTCCGAGACCAGGTTCAAGGACCTCGGCCTGGTCATCGTCGACGAGGAGCAGCGCTTCGGCGTCGAGCACAAGGAGCAGCTGAAGAAGCTGCGCGCCAACGTGGACGTGCTCACCATGTCCGCGACCCCGATCCCGCGCACCCTGGAGATGGCGGTCACCGGCATCCGCGAGATGTCCACCATCACCACCCCGCCGGAGGAGCGGCACCCGGTGCTGACCTTCGTCGGGCCGTACGACGAGAAGCAGATCTCGGCCGCGATCCGGCGTGAACTCCTGCGCGAGGGCCAGGTGTTCTACATCCACAACCGGGTGGAGTCGATCGACAAGGCGGCCGCCCGGCTGAAGGACCTGGTGCCCGAGGCGCGGATCGCCACCGCGCACGGGCAGATGGGGGAGAACCAGCTGGAGAAGGTCGTCGTCGACTTCTGGGAGAAGGAGTTCGACGTCCTGGTGTCGACCACGATCGTGGAGTCCGGCATCGACATCTCCAACGCCAACACCCTGATCGTGGAGCGCGGCGACACCTTCGGCCTCTCCCAGCTGCACCAGTTGCGCGGCCGGGTCGGGCGAGGCCGCGAGCGCGGCTACGCGTACATGCTGTACCCGCCGGAGAGGCCGCTCACCGAGACCGCGCACGAGCGGCTGGCCACCATCGCCCAGCACACCGAGATGGGCGCCGGCATGTACGTCGCGATGAAGGACCTGGAGATCCGCGGCGCGGGCAACCTGCTCGGCGGCGAGCAGTCCGGGCACATCGCGGGCGTCGGCTTCGACCTCTACATGCGGATGGTCGGCGAGGCGGTGGCGGAGTTCCGCGAGTCGCTGGCGGGCGGCGGGGAGCCGGAGGAGGAGCCGCTGGAGGTGAAGATCGAGCTGCCGGTCGACGCCCACGTGCCGCACGACTACGCACCCGGCGAGCGGCTGCGGCTGCAGGCGTACCGCTCGATCGCCGCGGTCAACTCGGAGGAGGACATCCAGCAGGTCCGGGACGAGCTGGTGGACCGCTACGGCAAGCTGCCCGAGCCGGTGGAGAACCTGCTGCTGGTCGCGGCGCTGCGGCTGTACGCCCGGCGGTGCGGGATCTCGGACATCACCCTCCAGGGCTCCAACGTCCGCTTCGGGCCGGTGGAGCTGCGGGAGTCCCAGCAGCTGCGGCTGAACCGGCTCTACCCGCGCAGTCAGGTGAAGGCGGCGGCCCAGCAGCTGCTGGTGCCGCGCCCGAGCACCGGGCGGATCGGCGGCAAGCCGCTGGTCGGTCGGGAACTGCTGGGCTGGTGCACCGAGTTCCTGTCGGCCATGTTCGACGACCTGGCGGGGGCGAAGAAGTAGGCATCCGGAGGGCCCCGCCCTCCAGGTGGTTCACGGCGGTCTCGGGCTCTGCCCCGGGGCCGCCGTTTCGTGTGGACGGGCGCCGGCCGTCGTTGACGCGGTGCGGCGGCCGGCCGACTGTGAACAGCTGCGTCAGCCGAGCTTCCACTGGCCGGTCTGCGGGGCGAAGCCACTGTCGAGGCCGAACTGGGCCTTGTCGAGCTTGGCGTCCTTCGGGACCTCGAAGGTGACGAAGCCGAGGGCGCTCTCGCCGGGCGCGATGTTGGCGGGGACCTGGAAGCCCGGGCCGGCCTTGGTGTCCGCGATCGTGCTGCCGAAGGCCTGGCCCTGGGCGTCCACCACCTTGGCGCTGTTGCCCGGGACGTCGCTGTAGGCCTTCTTGCCGCTCGCCTTGATCCGGAACTGGACCGAGACGAAGCGCTTGCCGTCGGCCGGGTGGGTGAACTCGTCCTCGCCCTCGGCGTTGTCGACCACCTTCACCAGCGTCACGTCGGCGGTGTCGGCCGGGTCGTTGCCCTTGAGCGCGATGGTGTCGCCGAGCTTGGCGGGCGCCTTGCCGGTGTCGGCGGGCTTGTCCCCGGCGGGCTTGGCGGCCTCGGAGCCGGTGGCGGCCGCGGTCTGCTTCGCCTCCGTCGAGACGGAGGCGCCGCCGGTGGAGTCGCACGCCGTCGCGCTCAGGGTGACCAGCGCGGCGCCCAGCAGCAGGACGGCGGTGCGGCGGGTGGCGCCGCGCCGGGCGGTGGCGCGGCGGACGGCGGTGCGGCGGGCGGCGGTGCGCCGGGCGTTCGCGGACATGGGTGTCTCCCGGTGATCGGTGGTCTTCCCTGCGCCGCCCCGTTCGGTGGCGACGGAGAGATCACACCACTCGGCCGTGAACCATGTCAATGCGATTTCACAAAAGAGCTCTGTTCACATGTGAACTGTGATCGAGGGGTGCGTCGCTATGCTGTGCGGTCACAGCCCCGCCCCCGCCCCGGCTGTGCGGTCGCAGCCCCCACCGAAGGAGCCCCCGTGCCGGACCGTCCCGAAGTGACCGCCGCCGAGATCGCCCGGCTGGCCGGCGTCGGCCGGGCTGCGGTCAGCAACTGGCGCCGCCGCCACCCCGACTTCCCGCGCCCGGTCGGCGGCACCGAGGCCAGCCCGGCCTTCGCGCTCGCCGAGGTCGAGTCCTGGCTGCGCGCCCAGGGCAAGATCGCCGAACTCCCGCTGCTGGAGCGGGTCTGGCAGCTCGTCGACACCCTCCGCGACCCGGCCGGCCACCCCGCCGCCCCGCTGGTCGAGGCCGGCGCCCTGCTCCTGCTGCTGCACCGCGAGCCCGCGCAGTGGGCTGGGCTCGCCGACCGGCCCGACACCCGGCTCGCCCTCGCGCTGCCCCGGGCCGTCACCGGCGCCGCCGTGCACGCCTTCGGCCCCGACGGCGCCCGCACCCTCGGCCTCCCGGGCCTGCTCGGCAGCACCCAGCTGGACCTCGCCCGGCTGCTCGCCGAACTCGCCGCGCAGACGGGCCCGGTCGGCGCGTACGAGCAGCTGCTCACCCGGTACGCCGAGGCCAACACCCGGCAGCTCAGCCCCACCCCGCCGGAGGCCGCCGAACTGCTCGCGGCCGTCGCCGGCGTCCCCGCCACCGTGCTCGACCCGGCCGTCGGCCTCGGCTCCGTCCTGCTCGCCCACCCCCCGACCACCGGCCGCTACGGTCAGGACGCCGACCCGGTCACCGCCGCCCTCGCCCGGCTCCGGATCGCCCTGCACACCCCCGCCGACGACCCCGGCCCGCTCCCGCTCGACCTGCGGGCCGGCGACGCCCTGCGCGCCGACGGCTTCCCCGGCGACACCTTCGAGGCCGTGCTCTGCCAGCCCCCGTACAACGAGCGCGACTGGGGCCACGACGAGCTGCAGTTCGACACCCGCTGGCCCGGCGGGCTCGTCCCGCCGCGCGGCGAGTCCGAACTCGCCTGGGTGCTGCACTGCCTGGCGCACACCCGCCCCGGCGGCCTCGCCGCCCTGCTGCTCCCGCCGACCGTCGCCGCCCGTCGGGCCGGCCGCCGCATCCGGGCCGAACTGCTCCGCTCCGGCGCGTTGCGGGCCGTCATCGCGCTGCCGGCCGGCGCCGCCCCGCCGTACGGCGTCCCGCTGCACCTGTGGGTGCTGCGCGCACCCCGGCCGGGCGGCGACTTCCGCCAGGTGCTGATGCTCGACGCCGGGGCGGCGCTCGCCGGTCCGGGCGGGGCCGCCGGGGCGCAGGCCGCCGAGGGCGGCCGGGACAAGGTCGACTGGACCGAGCTGCGCCGCACCGTCCTGGGGGCCTGGCGCGGCTTCGACCTCGCCGCGCGGGAGGGCCTGCCGGTCCCCGCCGACCGTCCCGGCGTCCACCGGGCGATGGCCGCCATCGACCTGCTCGACGACGAGACCGACCTCTCCCCGGCCCGGCACGTCCCGCCCGCCGCCCCGCTCGGCGGCGCGGCCGAACTCTCCCACCTCGGCGGCCGGCTGGCCGAGCTGCTGGCCGGCCTGCCCGACCCGGTCGCGCTGCTGCCGCGGCCCGGCGCCGTGTCCGGTGCCGCGTCCGGCGGGGCGTCCGGTACGGCTCCCGTCGGGGTGGTCACCATCGGCGAGCTGGTCCGCGGCGGCGCGCTGGAGGTGCACTCCTCCGGCACCGGCGCCGCCACCCGGCCGGCCGGGGCGGGTTCGGGCGGCACCCCCGTCGTCACCGACCAGGACCTCGCCACCGGCGCCGCGCCCAGCGCCGTCCTGGCCGCCGGCCCCGGCCCGGCCGGGGACGTCCGCACCCGCCCCGGCGACGTCCTGGTCCCCGCCCTCGGCGGCGGCACCGCCCGGGTCGTCCCCGCCGAGGGCCCGCTGGTCGGCGCCGCCCTCGGCCGCCAGCTCCACCTCCTGCGGCCCGACCCGGCCGCCCTCGACCCCGAGTTCCTGGCCGGCCAGTTCCGCTCCACCGCCGGCACCCGGCGCGCCGCCAGCCACGCCACCACCACCGCCCGGCTCGACATCCGCCGGGTCGAACTGCCCCGCCTCCCGCTCCCCGCCCAGCAGCGCCTCGGCGCCGCCTTCGCCCGCCTCGCCGCCTTCGACACCGCCCTCGCCCGGGCCGCCGCCCTCGGCCGCAGCCTCGCCCAGGCCGCCACCGACGCCCTGGCGACCGGCACCCTGGCGCCGCCTGACTGACACCCGCCCCGCGGACCGGGGCCGGGCCCGCGGGGGTCCGATCCGGCAGGACCCGCGACGCGCGCCCGCAGGTGACCCCGGCTCAGTAGCGGCGCGGTACCGGCGGGATACCGATGCGGCAGCGGGCGGACGGAAGCCCTCCGGAGCGGCCGGGCCGGGCGGTACGGTGTGCGGAACCGGTCGCACCGCCCTCGGTGCCGGTCCTCACCAGCTCAGGAGCGCGCATGTCAGGGCAGTACCCCGGGCAGTTCGGACCGCCGCCCGGCGGGGCGCCGTACGGGCCGGGGCCCGGGCAGGGGTACGCGCCGGGCCCGGTGCCGGGCCCGCCCGCTCCGGGGGGAGCGGCCGGGCCGGGGGGAGTGGTCGGACCGCCCCTGATCCCCGGACGGTTCGGGGTGGTTGTGCGGGTGCTGTGCGCGCTGGCCCCGCTGGTCACCTTCGGCCTGCTCGGGGTCGTCCCCTCGCTGCTGCTGGCGGTCCGGCGCCGACGGGCGTACGACATCCTCGGCGCGGCGGTGTTCTGCGCGCTGCTGCTCGCCATGATCGTCTCGGCCGGGGTCGCGGGCACCCTGAAGAACCCGACCGCCGACACCACCGGCCAGATCACGCTGGCCGTGCTGTGGCTCCTGCCGACGGCGCACTTCCTGGTGATGGACAGCCGCGCGGTCTGGCTGGCCGGGCCTCCGGCGCCGCAGGCCGTGCCGCGCACCGCTCCGCAGGTCCTCTCGCCGTACGCGGTGCCGAACGTCTCGCCGTACGGGGCCACCGTGCCCGGGTACGGGGCGCCCGCGCAGGCCCCCGTGCCCGCTCCCGTCGCGCCGACCGCGACCGCCGCCGTCGTCCCCTCGACCCCCGCCCCCTCGACCCCCGCCCCCTCGGCCCCCGCCCCCGAAACCGCCCACGACCTGCGCGAGCTGGGCGAGTTGCTGCGCCGCCAGGCCCGCGAGGACCGGCCGTGACCGCCACCCGGCTGATCGCCGGCCGCTACCGGCTCACCGGGAAGATCGGCCACGGCGGCATGGGCCAGGTCTGGGCCGGCCAGGACGAACGACTGCACCGCCCGGTCGCGGTCAAACTGCTCCGCCCCGAGCACCTGCTCCCCGGCGGGACCGGCTCCGGAGGCGAACGGGCCCGCCACGGCGACGAGTTGAGCCGCCGCTTCCTGCGCGAGTGCCGGATCACGGCCGCGCTCGACCACCCCGGGGTGGTCACCGTCTTCGACGCGGGCGAGGACGAGGGCGAGCTCTACCTCGTCATGCAGCGCATCCCCGGGGTCAGCCTGGCCGACCTCATCGCCGAGGACGCGCCCTTCCCGATCGAACGCGCGGCGGCCGTCGCCGCCCAGCTGTGCACCGCGCTGGCCGCCGTCCACGCCATCCCGGTGGTCCACCGCGACCTCAAACCGAGCAACGTCATGGTCCGCGAGGACGGCCGCACCGTCCTGCTGGACCTCGGCATCGCCACCGCCCTCGACACCGAGACCACCCGGCTGACCCTCACCGGCGTGCCCGTCGGCAGCCCCTCCTACATGGCCCCCGAACAGGCCCTCGCCGCCACCACCGACCCGCGCAGCGACCTCTACGCGCTCGGCTGCCTGCTGCACGAGATGCTCGCCGGCGAGGAGCCGTTCCGGGCCCCCACCGCACTCGGGGTCCTGCGCCGACACGTCGACGAACCACCCGTCCCGCTGCGGGAGTTGCGCCACGACGTGCCGCAGCCGCTGGAACAGCTGGTGCTCGACCTGCTCGCCAAGCGGCCCGCCGACCGCCCCGCCGACGCCCGGAGCGTGTACGCGCGGCTGCTCCCGCTGCTGCCCCCGGCCGACGGCACCCCGCAGCCCCGCTACACGCCGCTGCCGGACCCGGCCCGCCCCTTCCGCTACCCGCACCAGCCGCAGCCGCCGGCCGCGGCGGCCGCCCCGGCGCCCGTGGTCCGCTCCGAGCCCCGGCCCTTCCTCATGCCACCCGCCCCCGCGACACCTCCCCCCGTCCCCGCGGAGCCCGACCTCGGCGCCGAGTGCGCCCGGCTCTCCGACCTGGTCGACGCCGGCCGCCACACCGAGGTGCTCGGCCTCGCCGCCCGCCTGCTGCCCCGGGCCGAGGCCGAACTCGGCGACACCGCACCCCTGGTGCGCACCATCCGCACCATCTACGCCCGCACCCTCCTGCACGAGGGCCACCCCCAGCAGGCCCTCCCCGAGTACCGCCGCCTCGCCGCCACCGCCGACGGCGGCCCGCACGGCCCCCAGGGCCTCGACCACCGCTACCGCGCCGCCGTCTGCCTCGACCGGCTCGGCCACGGCGCCGAAGCCCTCACCGAGTACCAGGCCCTCCTCACCGCCCACACCGCCCGCCTCGAATCCGGCCTCGACACCGACCCCGAGCGCGCCTACGACCTCCGCGAACGCATCGGCCTCCACCTCGCCGCCACCGGCGACCCGCAGAACGCCTGGCAGTGGCTGCTCCCCCTCCTCCTCGACCGCGAACGCCGCGACGGCCCCCACCACCCCACCGTCCGCCGCCTCCGCCAGTCCCTCTCCACCCTCACCCCCACTTCCACCCCCTGGCCCCCGACCCCGCACTGACCGGCGGCCACGGCCTCCACCGTCCTGGGACCCCACCGCCGCCGGTGGGGTCGCTGTGCCGGCCTGCGCCTCGGCCCCAGCCGCCGCCGGCCGGGCCACTGCGCAGCACCGGCATCCAGTGCCGGTGACGCCGTGCCGGCCCGGGCGTGCCGCCCTGCCCGTCCTCGGAGAATCCCCAGTGGCTCCAGCCCTCTTGGAGCCCCGGACATCCCGGGACGCGCGTGTTCTCCACCGGCCCCCATCCGGTGCCCCTGTGCGTGTTGGCATCTCGGATCAGAAAGTCGGCCCGGCCGACTTCCTGCGCTCATGCGGGCGGGCGGGGTCCATGCCCCGGGAACGGAGCCCGGGGGCGGGGAACGGGCGGGCGAAGTGGGGGTGCGGGGGTAGGTTCGGGGGGTGACGACGAATGCTGTGCCGACGAAGACTCCGGGCGCGAAGCTGATCCTGCTGACCACCACCCACCGGGTGGCTCCCGGCCTGCTGGCGTGGCCGGCGTGGGAGGCGTTGCGGTCGGCGGGGCGGGTGCTGGTGGGGGACGAGCGGCATCCGCAGGTGGCGGCGGTGCGGCAGGCCGGGGTGGTGGTGGAGGTCGTGCCGGCCGGGTCGGCGCCCGCGTTGGCGCGGCTGCTGACCGGGCAGCCCGCCGGGGCCGGGCCGACGGTGTGGCTGGGCAGTCCGGACGGGGATCCGGGGCTGACCGACGCGCTGGCGAGGCTGGCGGTGGAGCACGCCGGCGAGGTGCCGGAGATCGAGGTGCTGCCCGGCTCGTACGACCTGCCGGGGTCGCGGCTGCTGGACCTGGTGACGGTGATGGACCGGCTGCGCTCCCCGGGCGGCTGCCCCTGGGACGCCGAGCAGACGCACGAGAGCCTGGTGAAGTACCTGGTCGAGGAGGCGTACGAGCTGGTCGAGGCGATCGAGGAGGGGGACCGGGAGGCGCTGCGCGAGGAGTTGGGCGACGTCCTGCTGCAGGTGTTCTTCCACTCCCGGATCGCCGAGGAGCACCCGACCGAGCCGTTCACCGTCGACGACGTGGCCGGGGACATCGTCGAGAAGCTGATGTACCGGCACCCGCACGTGTTCGGGGACGTCGAGGCCGGCGGCGCCGCCGAGGTGGAGGCGAACTGGGAGCAGCTGAAGGCGGCCGAGAAGGCGGACCGCGAGTCGGTGCTGGACGGCGTGCCGGCCGGGCTGCCCGCGCTGGCGTACGCGGCGAAGCTGGTGTCCCGGGTGCGCCGGGCCGGCTTCACGGGGGTGCCGGACGAGTCGTACGAGCTGCCGGTCGAGCTGACCGCCGACTCGGCGGGCCGGCTGCTGCTCGCGGTGGCGCAGCGGGCGCACGACGCCGGGGTGGACGTGGACGCGGCGCTGCGGTCGGCCGCGCGCGGTTACCGGGACGCGGTGCGCGCGGCCGAAGGCCTCAAGCCGGACGGAGAGCCCGACGGAGAGCCCGACGGAGAGCCCGACGGAGAGCCCGACGGGGACTCGGCCGGGGAGCCCGACGGGAAGTAGGTGCTCAGGCCGCCGTGGCGGTGTGCTCCGGGCACCGCTGCGGCGGGACGAGTTCGCCGATGGCCTCGCCGACGAGGACGACGAGTTCGGCGAGCCGCTCCAGGTCGAGGTGGTCGGGCAGCTCGGCCAGCGAGATGATCCGCTCGCCGTCCGGGCCGGCCACGGCGAACAGGTCGATCGGTCCGAGGTGCTTCTCGGCGGTGTCGACGAGGGCGGCGACGTCGCTGGGGCGGCGGATGTCGCCGCAGACGCCGACGACGGGGCAGCCCGGCCGGTCGAGTTCGGCGGCGAGGTCCTCGGCGATGCCGGCGTACTGGTCGGCGATGAGCATTCCGGAGGCGCTGGCCGCGGCGAACCGGCGGGCGAGTCCCGCGCCCGAACCGCCGTCGAGGACCGCGATGACGACGACTGACCCGCTGACCCGCATGGCCTGCTCCTCCCTGTGGGCGACACCGCACCGGCGCCCACGCGTACTGCGGAGGATCGTAGGCACGTCCTGACCCTCCGCAACAGGGATTACCCCGCAGGTGACCAGGCTCACGCCCGCACTGCGGCCAAGAGTCGGCCAAGAGCTGTCCATTGACCGTCCGCGGACAGTCAACGGGCCGTCCATGAACCGTCCATGAACCGTCCATGGGCCGTCCACGGAGCATCGGCAGGACGGCCGCGGACCGTCGGCGGGAGGAGCGGCGGCCCGCCGGAGCGGGCGTGCCCGTCGCACCGGATACGGTCGGTCCATGCCAGCTCAGCCCGACTCCGCCCGGCCCGCCGCCACGCCGTCCGACGCCACCGCCCCGCAGCTGTTCACCTGGGAGTTCGCCTCCGACCCGTACCCCGCCTACGCCTGGCTGCGCGAGCACGCCCCGGTGCACCGCACCACGCTGCCGAGCGGGGTGGAGGCCTGGCTGGTGACCCGGTACGCGGACGCCCGGCAGGCGCTCGCGGACAGCCGGCTGTCGAAGAACCCGGCGCACCACAGCGAGCAGGCGCACCGCACCGGCCGGGTGGGCATCCCGGGGGAGCGGCAGGCGGACCTGATGACCCACCTGCTGAACATCGACCCGCCGGACCACACCCGGCTGCGCAGGCTGGTGTCGAAGGCGTTCACCCCGCGCCGGGTGGCCGAGTTCGAGCCGCGGGTGCAGCAGCTCACCGACCGGCTGATCGACGGCTTCGCGCAGCGCGGTTCGGCGGACCTGATCCACGAGTTCGCCTTCCCGCTCCCCATCTACGCGATCTGCGACATGCTGGGCGTGCCGGCCGAGGACCAGGACGACTTCCGGGACTGGGCCGGGATGATGGTGCGCCACACGAAGCCGGGCCACGGCGGCGGCCGGCGCGGCGGCGTGGGGCGGGCGGTGAAGCGGATGCGGGCGTACCTGCTGGAGCTGATCCACCGCAAGCGCGCGGACCTCGGGGACGACCTGATCTCGGGCCTGATCCGGGCCAGTGACCACGGTGAGCACCTGACCGAGAACGAGGCCGCGGCGATGGCCTTCATCCTCCTGTTCGCGGGTTTCGAGACCACCGTGAACCTGATCGGCAACGGCACGTACGCCCTGCTGCGCAATCCGGAGCAGCGCCGGTTGCTGCAGGAGTCGGTGGCCCGCGGGGAGAGCGCGCTGCTGGAGACCGGGATCGAGGAACTCCTGCGCTACGACGGACCGGTGGAGATGGCGACCTGGCGGTTCGCGACCCGTCCGCTGGCCATCGGCGGGGTGGACATCCCGGTCGGCGACCCGGTGCTGGTGGTGCTCGCCGCGGCGGACCGCGACCCGGCCCGGTTCGCGGCCGAGAACACCCTGGACCTGGCCCGGGCGGACAACCCCCACCTGGGCTTCGGGCACGGCATCCACTACTGCATCGGCGCTCCGCTCGCCCGCTTGGAGGGTCGTGCCGCGCTGACCACGCTGCTTTCCCGGCTGCCCGATCTCCGGCTCGCGGAAAGCGCGGACGACCTGCGGTGGCGCGGTGGTCTGATCATGCGTGGGCTGCGCGAACTCCCGGTGGAATTCAGTCCGGAGAGCCGTTCCCCGCACGCCTCTCCGCAGGCCTCTCCGCAGACCCCTCCGCACGCTCCTTCGCAGGCCTCTCCGCAGGCCTCGCCGAACACTCCCGCCACGCCTCCGACGTGCTGAGATCGCACTGACGGGACGTCGCGAACCACCTGCTGACGGGGGTGTGAACACCCATCAATCCGGACATAACACCGCCGTTGGTAGGCGATCGAACACGCGCCGTAATTATTGTGTGATATCGACGATATGAGCTTGTGATTGGTCTGATGATCTGTCTACTCTCCCTGGAGTTCGCAGCTGCGGACCTCGTACGCGGAACGCCGAGTCCTGCCCGCCGCGCCACGGGAAACCGACCAGAACCCTGGGCAGGGGCGGGGGAACCAGGTTTGTTGCCGTCTCCCCACGGCTTGGGGTGAAGCCGCCCGAGCGGAATCGTTTCCGCGTACGGCGGCCGGGCCACCTCCCGGTCCGAACCCGACAGCTCACCTCGCAGGCGTGCGGAGAGGGACCTCTTCATGCTGTTCGTTGGAACTGGCCGTCACCGTCGTCGCACCCAGGCCGAGAAGGCCATCGCCGTCGCCGGTGTGGCCGGCGTCGGACTCGCGATGCCGCTCCTCACCGCCACCGGCGCCTCCGCCGCCCCCGCCTCCACCTGGGACGCCGTCGCCCAGTGCGAGGCCGGTGGCAACTGGAGCATCAACACCGGCAACGGCTTCTACGGCGGCCTCCAGTTCACCTCCAGCACCTGGAAGGCGTACGGCGGCACCGCCTACGCGCCGCAGGCCAACCAGGCCAGCAAGGCCCAGCAGATCTCGGTCGCCGAGAAGGTGCTGGCCTCGCAGGGCCCGGGCGCCTGGCCGGTCTGCTCCCAGAAGGCCGGTCTGACCAAGGGTGGTGCCCCGGCCGCGGTCGACACCTCCTCGGACGCCAAGCCGCAGTCCGCCCCCAAGCAGCAGACCCCGAAGCCCGCCGCCAAGCCGGCCGAGAAGCCGGTCGCGCAGCAGCCCGCCGCCCAGAAGCAGACCCCGAAGCCCGCCGCGCAGCCGGTCCAGCAGGCCGCCCCGCAGCAGCAGGCGCAGCCGCAGACCCCGGGCTTCTCCGGCAAGGCCGGCTGGGACGCCGACGCCAAGGTGTACTGGTACCAGAGCAACGGCGCCTGGTACTGGACCAGCCACCAGAGCGTCTACCAGCAGTACGCCGGCCAGGCCGCCGCCCAGCCGCAGTACGCCCCGCAGGCCGCGCAGTCGGCCCCGCAGACCACCGGCCACGACTACACCGTCCGCGCCGGTGACACCCTGTCGACCATCGCCGCCGCCCAGGGCGTGTCCGGCGGCTGGCACGCGCTGTACGAGCAGAACCACGGCACGGTCGGCGGCGACCCGAACCTGATCATGCCCGGCCAGGTGCTGCACCTCGGCTGAGCCGGCCCGCTCGACGCCGGCTCGCTCGACGCCGGCTCGCTCGACGCCGGCCCGCCCGCCGCACCCGGCGCCGACGCCGCCTCACCCCGCCGTCCGAAGGGGACCGGTCCTACCGGTCCCCTTCGTCCGCATTCGCCCGCTCCGGTGGGACAAGCTGGGACAAGCAGGTGAACTACCGGTGGGTAGTGGGGCCACACGCTGAGACGGGACCGAGGCGGACGTGGCCCCGGGAGCCCGGGCGGTTAGGCTCTGGTCGTAACGACTCCGCAATCGTCCTGCTGACAGCACCACCGTCAGACCGGACCCTGCTTCCGCAAGGAGATGCCTCGTGCCGTCCATCGATGTCGTCGTAGCCCGTGAGATCCTCGACTCCCGCGGCAACCCCACGGTCGAGGTCGAGGTCGGCCTCGACGACGGCAGCACGGGTCGTGCCGCTGTCCCGTCGGGTGCTTCCACCGGTGCCTTCGAGGCGCTGGAGCTGCGTGACGGTGACAAGAACCGCTACTTCGGCAAGGGCGTCGAGAAGGCCGTCCTGGCCGTCATCGAGCAGATCGGCCCGGAGCTGGTCGGCTACGACGCCACCGAGCAGCGCCTGATCGACCAGGCCATGCTGGACCTGGACGCCACCCCGGACAAGTCCTCGCTCGGCGCCAACGCCATCCTGGGCGTCTCGCTGGCCGTCGCGCACGCCGCCTCCGAGGCCAGCGACCTGCCGCTGTTCCGCTACCTGGGCGGCCCGAACGCGCACGTCCTGCCGGTCCCGATGATGAACATCCTCAACGGTGGGTCGCACGCGGACTCCAACGTCGACATCCAGGAGTTCATGATCGCCCCGATCGGCGCGGAGTCCTTCTCCGAGGCCGTCCGCTGGGGCGTCGAGGTCTACCACACGCTCAAGGGCGTGCTGAAGGAGCGCGGCCTGTCCACGGGTCTGGGTGACGAGGGCGGCTTCGCCCCGAACCTGGACTCCAACCGCGAGGCCCTGGACCTCATCGTCGAGGCCATCGAGAAGGCCGGCTACGTGCCCGGCCGTGACGTCGCGCTGGCCCTGGACGTCGCCTCCTCCGAGTTCTACGAGGACGGCGCCTACCAGTTCGAGGGCAAGGACCTCACCGCCGCCGAGCTCATCGAGTACTACGCCGAGCTGGTCGCCGCCTACCCGCTGGTCTCCATCGAGGACCCGCTGGACGAGTCCGACTGGGACGGCTGGAAGGCCATGACCGACAAGCTGGGCGACAAGGTCCAGCTGGTCGGCGACGACCTGTTCGTCACCAACCCGGCCCGCCTGGCCCGCGGCATCGAGACCGGCACCGCCAACGCGCTGCTGGTGAAGGTGAACCAGATCGGCTCGCTGACCGAGACCCTGGACGCCGTCGAGCTGGCCCAGCGCAACGGCTACCGCTGCATGATGTCGCACCGCTCCGGCGAGACCGAGGACGTCACCATCGCCGACCTGGCCGTCGCCACCAACTGCGGCCAGATCAAGACCGGTGCCCCGGCCCGCTCCGAGCGCGTCGCCAAGTACAACCAGCTGCTGCGCATCGAGGAGATCCTCGACGACGCCGCCGAGTACGCCGGCCGCGGCGCCTTCCCGCGCTTCCGCTCCGCGGAGTAGCAGGAACGGCCGCTCCGTGGAGCGGCCGGGCCCGGCCGCTGCGCGGAGCGATCCGCACGGCGGGCACGAGGGCCGGGCGCTCCCGGTAGCGCACGCCTGACCGGTGCCCCGCCGTTCACCCCGTAGGGTGGACGGCGGGGCACCGTCGCGACCAGGAGGGGATACGGGAGATGGCTGGCTGGAGGATCCCGGGCTTGGCGGCCCGGCCCCGGTTCACGAGCCGGGCGACCGTCCTCGTCCTGGTGCTCTGTTCGCTGGTGGCGATCCTCGCCTACCCGACGCGGCAGTTCATCTCCCAGCGCGCCGAGATCTCCGCCCAGCGGGCGAAGGCCGACCACGCGCGCCAGCAGGTCGAGCAGCTGCGCCGGGAGAAGGCCCGCTGGCAGGACCCGGAGTACGTGAAGGCGCAGGCCCGCGCCCGGCTGCACTACGCGGTGCCGGGGGAGACCCCGTACATCGCGGTGGATCCGGCCGGCCGGGCCTCCGCCCAGCCCTCCTCGTCCGCGGCGGGTGCGGCCTCCTCCGGCACCGCGGCCTCCGGAAGCGCCGCCGACCGGACGAAGGCCGCCAAGCCCTGGTACGCCGGCATCTGGGACTCGGTGGACGCCGCCGACACCGTGGCGGCGGCCCCCGCCACCCCCCTTCCCCTCCCACCGTCCCCCGTTGGAGACACCTCCCCCCATGACCACTGAGAACCACCCCTCCGTCTCCGACGCCGACGTCGCGGCCATCGCCGCCCAGCTCGGCCGGGTGCCGCGCGGCCTGCGCGGCGTGGCGCACCGCTGCCCCTGCGGCAACCCGGACGTCGTGGAGACGGCTCCCCGGCTGCCGGACGGCACGCCGTTCCCCACGCTCTACTACCTGACCTGCCCCAAGGCCGCCTCGCTGATCGGCACCCTGGAGGCGGAGGGCGTGATGAAGGACCAGAGCGCCCGGCTCGCCGAGGACCCGGAGCTGGCGGCCGCCTACCAGAGGGCGCACGAGGACTACATCGCCCGGCGCGACGCGATCGAGGTGCTGGAGGGCTTCCCGAGCGCCGGCGGGATGCCGGACCGGGTGAAGTGCCTGCACGTGCTGGTCGGCCACTCGCTGGCGGCCGGCGAGGGCGTCAACCCGCTCGGCGACGAGGCGATCGGCATGCTGGAGGACTGGTGGGCCAAGGGCCCGTGCGTCTCCCCGGCGGAGGTCGAGGCCGCCGGTGAGCGGGTCGCCCGCAACCGCGCCAAGGAGCAGGACCACGAGGCCGCGATCGCCGCCAAGGAGCAGAAGACCGCCGAGCGCGCCGCGAAGAAGCGGGCCGTGGAGGAAGCCGCGGCGGAGCGGGAGTCCGAGTGAGCACCACCCGCGTGGCCGCGATCGACTGCGGCACCAACTCGATCCGCCTGCTGGTCGCCGACCTCGACCCGGAGACGGGGGAGATCACCGACCTCGACCGCCGGATGATCGTCAACCGGCTGGGCCAGGGCGTGGACCGCACCGGCCGGCTGCACCCCGACGCGCTGGCCCGCACCTTCGCGGCCTGCCGGGAGTACCAGGAGATCATCGCCGGCTTCGGTGTCGGCCCGGAGCGGGTCCGCTTCGTCGCCACCAGTGCCTCCCGGGACGCCGAGAACAGCGACGAGTACGTCAAGGGCGTGCGCGACATCCTGGGCGTCGAGCCCGAGGTGGTGAGCGGCGAGGAGGAGGCGCACCTGTCCTTCGTGGGCGCCACCAAGGAACTGACGGGCGGTCAGTTCCCCGGCCCGTACCTGGTGTTCGACCTCGGCGGCGGCTCCACCGAGTTCGTGCTCGGCTCGGACGACGTCCAGGCGGCGCGCTCGGTGAACATCGGTTGCGTGCGGCTCACCGAGCGGTACTTCGGTGACGCCGAGCTGCCCTCGGAGGAGCAGGTCGAGGCCGCCCGGGCGCACGTGCGGGCGGAGCTGGACCGGGCCGAGGAGGTCGTCCCGCTGACCGGCGCGGCCACCCTGGTGGGTCTCGCCGGGACGGTCACCACGGTGTCCGCGATCGCCCAGGGCCTGCCCGGCTACGACTCGGCGGCGATCCACCACTCGCGGATCGGCCGGGACCGGGTCGCCGGGATCGCCCGGGAGCTGCTGGCCGCCACCCATGCCGAGCGCGCGGCCATCCCGTCGATGCACCCGGGCCGGGTGGACGTGATCGCGGCCGGGGCGCTGGAGCTGCTGGAGATCATGGAGCGCACCGGCGCCGCCGAGGTGGTCGTGAGCGAGCACGACATCCTCGACGGAATCGCCTGGGGTATTGCCACCTGACCCCGTGCGGGGCTTACCCGGACCGGCCCCGGCACCCCTTTCGGGGGGCCGGGGCCGGGGCGCGCCCGAGCGCGGGTGGAAAAGTTCGTGAATTTCTTCACATGGCGATCCGGCCATTCGCCGCACCCACCCGCCCGCTACGTCCGAAATGTGGGACCGAAGGCCTGCTGGCCGGGTAGCCCATGGGATCGCAGGTCAGGGCTCGCTTGAGGTTTGAAATTCGAAATCATGCGCGGGAACCCGGGCGCTGTGCGGATCGTTGCTGCTCAGGCCGGTCGTGCTCCGGCGCGCGCTCGCGCGGGGCCGTCCAGGGGTGGGGGTCACCGTGCCGGGCCCGGTTTTGCGGCCGCGCAGTGTAGCACGGGGGGTCCTTCATCTTGTGACCGGGCTCACGAAGGCTGCTCCGGACGGTGCTGGATACTTTCGGATATGAGCACCACGGAGCGTCCTCGCATCCTCATTGTCGGCGGTGGTTACGTCGGCCTGTATGCCGCGATGCGCATCCTCAAGAAGATGCGTTACGGCGAAGCGACCGTCACGGTCGTGGACCCGCGGTCGTACATGACGTACCTGCCCTTCCTCCCCGAGGCGGCCGGCGGCAACGTCGCGCCCCGCAACCTCGTCGCGCCGCTGCGCAGCGCCCTCAAGCAGGCGGAGGTGCTGACCGGGTCCGTCACCGGCATCGACCACGCCCGCAAGGTCGCCACCATCCAGCCCGCGGCCGGCGACAGCTACGAGCTGCCCTTCGAGTACCTGGTCGTCGCGACCGGCTCGGTCTCCCGCACCTTCCCGATCCCGGGTCTGGCGGAGAACGGCATCGGCATGAAGACGGTCGAGGAGGCCATCGGCCTCCGCAACCACGTCATGGCCCAGCTCGACAAGGCCGAGTCCACCACGGACGAGGAGATCCGCCGCAAGGCGCTGACCTTCGTGGTGATCGGTGGCGGCTTCGCCGGCATCGAGACCGTCGCCGAGGTCGAGGACATGGCCCGCGACGCGGCCAAGCTGTACAAGACCGTCAGCCGCGAGGACATGCGCTTCGTGGTGGTCGAGGCGGCCAACCGCATCCTCCCCGAGATGGGCCCGGACCTCGGTCTGTGGACCAAGGAGAAGCTCGAGGAGCGCAACATCGAGGTCTACATCGAGACCTCCATGGACTCCTGCGTCGACGGCCACGTCATGCTGAAGAACGGCATGGAGATGGACGCCTCCACCATCGTGTGGACGGCCGGCGTGAAGCCGAACCCGGTGCTGTCCGAGTTCGGCCTGCCGCTGGGCCCGCGCGGCCACGTCGACACCGCGCCGACCCTCCAGGTCCAGGGCTTCGACTACGTCTGGGCCGCCGGCGACAACGCCCAGGTGCCGGACCTCGCCGCCGGCGAGGGCGCCTGGTGCCCGCCGAACGCGCAGCACGCCTGCCGTCAGGCCGTCGTCCTCGGCGACAACGTGATCTCCGGCATGCGCGGCTTCCCGCAGAAGGAGTACAAGCACAAGAACCTCGGTGCGGTCGCCGGCCTCGGCCTGCACAAGGGCGTGGCGATCCTCTTCGGCAAGTACAAGCTGAAGGGCCGTCCGGCCTGGTGGTTCCACCGCCTGTACCACGGCGCGATGGTGCCGACCTTCAACCGCAAGGTCCGCGTCTTCACCGACTGGACGCTCGCGATGTTCCTCAAGCGCGAGATGGTCGGCCTCGCCCAGATGGAGCGGCCGCAGCTTCCGATCCAGGAGGTCACTCCGCCCACCAAGCCCGTCGAGGCCGCCAAGCCGGCCGCCGACAAGGCACTCGCCAGCAAGTAAGCGACTGAGACCCCGGTGTGGGAGCACCGGGGTATGAGTCGGAGGCCCTCCGCCCGGCAGCGTTGCCGGACCACGACCTCCGTGGTGCTCAGCCGGCCGTGCGACCGGGCGGAGTACAGAAGTAGAAGGTCCCCTGCCGAAACCCTCCGGCAGGGGACCTCTCTCGTTGCGGGACCGGTCAGTCGGTCTTGATGCTCGACAGGATGTCCAGCTTGGACGCCCGGCGGGCCGGCCAGATCGCGGCCACCAGGCCGACCACCCCGGCCAGCGCCAGGAACATCGCCAGCTGGCCGTACGGCAGGACCGTGGTCAGGCCGGAGAGGCTGGACTTCAGGGTGCCGTTGATCGCCCAGGCGATGAAGCAGCCGAGCAGCAGGCCGATGCCGGCGCCGAACAGCGAGATCACCACGGACTCCAGACGGACCATCCGCTTGATGCCGCTGCGGTCCAGGCCGATCGCCCGCAGCATCCCGATCTCGCGCTTGCGCTCGAAGACCGACATCGCCAGCGTGTTGACCACGCCCAGGATCGCGATCAGGACCGCCATCCCCAGCAGGCCGTACATCAGGTTCAGCGCGAAGGTGATGGTCTGGCTGAACTCGTCCCGGACGTCCTGCTTGGACTTCACCTCGATCACCGGGTTGGCGCCGGTGGCGTCCTTGAGCGCCTGCTTGAGGCCGTCGGTGGCGCCGTCCTTGCCCTTGACCAGGACGTCGGAGACGTACGGCTTCGGCTCGTGCTTGGCGATCTCGCTGTTGGCCAGCATGACCGGGCCGAGCATGCCGCCGGTCTTGTACACGCCACCGACGGTGACCTTGCCGGCGGACTCGTCCGGGTAGGTCACGGTCAGCACCGAGCCGGTGGTGACGTTCAGCTTCTTGGCGGCGTCCTCGTCGAGCAGCAGCTGGCCCTGGCCGAAGCCGGCGGTGGAGCCGCTGGTCAGCTCGACGTCGGCGAGCTGGTCGAGGACGGCCGCGTCCAGGCCGTTGACCGTCCTGCTGGTGCCGTTCAGGTCCCAGTACGCGGTCGTCATCGCCGAGGAGGCGGCCACCCCGGGGGCCTTGGCGATCTGGGCGGGCACCTGCTCGGACAGGCTCATGCCGTTGGCGGCACCGACGATGAAGTCGGCCTTCATCGAGCTGGTGACGGCCCGGTCGATGGTGTCGTTGACCGAGGCGCCGATCACGGTGAGCCCGGTGACCAGGGTCAGACCGATGGTCAGCGCGGCGGCGGTGGCCGCGGTGCGGCGCGGGTTGCGCACCGCGTTCTGCTGGGCGAGCCTGCCCGGGGTGCCGCCGAGACCGCGCAGCAGCGGGCCGACCAGCGCGACCACCGGACGGGAGAGCAGCGGCAGCAGGACGAACACGCCGATCAGGGCCAGGAAGGCGCCCAGGCCGACCGGCAGCCGGCCGCTGTCGTTGCCGGTGGAGGCGCCGAAGCCGATCAGGGCGAGGCCGCCGCCGGCGAGCACCGAGCCGATCGTGTTGCGGACCACCAGGCTCTTCTGGGAGACCGGCTGGTCGCCGCTGCTCATCGCGGCCACCGGGGCGATCCGGGAGGCGCGCACGGCGGGCAGCAGGGCCGACATGACCGTCACCAGGACGCCGACCACGACCGTCACCACGACGGTGAGCGGCTTGATCACCAGCGAGCCGCTCGGCATGTTCTCGTTCATCGCGCCGATCAGCGACTGCATCCCGGCGCCGATCCCGATGCCGGCGAGCAGGCCGGCCACGGCGGAGGCGGTGCCGATCAGCAGGGCCTCGATCAGCACGGACCGGGTGACCTGCTTGCGGCTGGCACCGATGGCCCGCATCAGGGCCAGCTCCTTGGTGCGCTGGGCGACCAGCATGGTGAAGGTGTTGGCGATGATGAAGATGCCGACGAAGAGCGAGATGAAGGCGAAGACCAGGAGCATCGTGCGCATGCTGCTGGTGCCCTTGGTGATCATCTCCTGCTCGTCGGCCTTGAGCGTGGCGCCGGTCTCGACGTCGAACTGGTGGCCGGAGGGCACCACGGGCTGGGCCTGGGCGAGCAGCGCGTCCTGGCTGGTGCCGGGCTTGGCGGTGAGCACGATGCCGCTGTAGCGGCCCGGCTCCAGCAGGGTCTGCTGGGCGGTGGCCCGGTCGAACAGGGTGAGCGAGCCGCCGGTGTTGACGACCGGGTCGTCGGTGGTGAAGACGCCGGTGAGCCTGGCCTCGACGACCGGGCCGTTGGCGGCGACCCGGACGGTGTCGCCGACCTTGTAGCCGCCCTTGTCGGCGGTCTTGCGGTCGAGCGCGATCTCCTTGGCGGCCTTCGGGCCCTGGCCCTCGACCATCGGGTAGCGCGGGTCCTTGCCGTCCTGGCCCGGCGCGAAGTTGGCGCCCTTGGCGGCCCAGACCTGGCCGATCAGGTTGCCCTTCCGGTCGGCGACGCCGGTGAAGCCGCTGACGACGCCTCGGGCGCCGGCGGTGCCCGGCAGGGCGGACAGCTGCTGGACGGTGGCGTCGGTGAGGGCGGCCGAGCTGCCCTCGCTCTTCTGACGGGCGGAGGCGGCGGAGCCGGCCGCGCGGTCCACCACCTGGACCGAGACGTCCGAGTAGCTCTTGGAGTTGCTGTCCCGCATGGCCTTGCCGAAGGTGTCGGCGAAGACCATGGTTCCGGCCACGAAGGCGGTGCCGAGCATGACGGCCAGTGCCGTCATCAGCAGTCGGCCCTTGTGGGCCAGCACGTTGCGCAGTGCGGTGCGATACATGGGGTGTCCTGGGAAGGGTCGGTGAGCGGGCTGCGGCCGCCGGGCCGGATCGGTCGTGGTGCCCTAGCTGGTGCGGCCCTTGGCGTCGAAGCGGCGCATGCGGTCCAGGACGGTGTCGGCGGTGGGGTGGTGGAGTTCGTCGACGATGCGGCCGTCGGCG